>JAAYUQ010000003.1 GCA_012517575.1 Bacteroidales bacterium
CACTATTCTTGCTTGCAAATCACACGAGGAGCAATTCCATGAATATATCGAAGAATGTAAAAGAGAGGAGAATTTACCCAATCCAAGCAAGGCCTATTTAGACCTTTTGAAAGTACAAATTCAATATCTCCAACGCCAGATATCTCAGAAGAACAACCCCTCAATTAATGTCAATGATATTGTAGACGCTCTGAAAGATCACAAGTTTTCCAATGAACGGGCTGCTGAATTATTAGAGATTATCAACTACGCACTATATTCAAAACAATACCCTGAGGATATTTGTGGAAACTTAGACAACAAAATTAAACTCTTTCGTCAGGCAGCTTCAACACAAAGCGAGAAAGATTCAAACCCGGACAATGAGGAGAGTTCAGAAAAAGCTACACAAAAGGTGAAATCCGTTGCAATAATGGAGCTTCTAAAACTATTAGATAAAGGAACCGCCCATAATGATCTTACAGACATTTGTAAATTCATTGCATTTCTTACTGGCAATTCCCATAAAAGCATTTACAATGATGCTCAGAATGGAATCACTTTCAGCCCTAAACACCACGCTCAGGACATTGAAAGAGCAAACGAATTATTCAAGTCTCTAAACATGTCAATATCAATAGACAAGCAAAAGCAATACTAAATCCCCAACCGGTTGTACAACCAGTTGTAGGGTATTGTTTTGTATTTTTTTGTACCACGATTTCAATTGAAGTCGTGGTTTTCTTTTTATTGGCACAGAAGGAAGCCCAATCGCCGAAAACTATATCAATATGTTTTCAGAACAAATTTCTTTCAACGAATTGCCTCAGGCAATAGTTTATCTTATCCAGAAAGTTGAAAATCTGGAAGCTCTCGTAGCTAAGGGACAATCGGAAACACATGAATCGGATCGCTGGTTTAATATGAAGGAGTTTCAGGATTACCACCCCGACCACCCGGCAGCACCTACAATTTACGCGTGGGTTGGACAAAGGCTCATTCCGAATCACAAACATGGGAAAAAACTCATGTTCCTTAAATCGGAAATTGATGAATGGCTTAAATCCGGCAAGCGAAAAACCGCAGCTGAACTAAGAGCAGAAGCAGCAGAATTTGTAGCTAAAAAAGGGAGGATTGTAAAATGACAGACAATAAACAGCCCCAACGATTAGCTGACATTCTGAAAGATTATTTTCAGAACAGCAACGAGCCCTTGGCCGTTGACTTCCGCAAACATTTTGCCGGAACAGACAACCCGCTTTTAGCTCCAAAGCCAGTCGAAGATACTTCTCTTGAAGATTGGCTCGACAATCAGGATGTAATGCAAGCATTACACGTGTCTCCCCGAACACTTCAAACGCTACGTTCCAATGGCCTATTGCCATTTTCACGTATTGGCAACAAGCTTTACTATCGCCGTCAGGATATTATCAAAATCCTATCTGACAATTACACAATGCGTAAAATTCAGAATTATGGGAGAGATAAATAAACTGGCAATATTGTCTAAAACGCATTATGGCATTGGAATTTATGCCCATATTTTGAGTTTGTATTATCCGAATCAAACAGTCCTCTCCCTTTCGGGGAGGACTTGTTTGCCAACTAAAAACCCATTCAATGCCGATAAACCGACATTGAATATTTTCATTGAGAAAGAGAATATATTGGGCAATGCTTGGGATAAAGAGTTTGCACGACATGAGGATGCCCAAAACGCTATCCCTGCCGGTGATTCGTTCGACTTTGCCGAACTTCATTACAAACAGTCAGGAGATGAGTTGCTGCAAACGCTAAATAAAGAAATGAACCTTCATATTGGTGAGAAATTCGATTTTTACAAAAACCGAATTTCGAATACTGAAATTCAAAATCAGAGTAATCACAACAATCAAACAAATCACAGTTCAGACATTGTGGTGAGGCATTTCTCTTTCTTCAAAGCTCCGGTTCGGAATACCATTCCTCACAAGTCAATTTCCTTGCTTGACGCCTACAATTACATTGTCGGCGATTATGCTAAACAGCGAACGGAAAAACTGAGGGGTATAAAAGACCAAAAGCAAGCCCGGCAGTACAAAGCCTCAACATTCGATTACTGTACTTTTTCAGGAATGTTTCAAACCAGGAACGATAAAGCACTCATAAGCCATTCCGGCTTATTGTGTATTGATTTTGACCATTTGCAAAGCGTTGATCTGCTTCGCAACCAACTTTTGCGTGACGAATACTTTGACACGCAAATGCTTTTCGTTAGTCCTTCCGGCGATGGATTGAAATGGATAATCCCGATTGATACCAAACAAACAACACACAGCAACTATTTTGCTGCGGTTGCAAATTACATTCAACAAACCTACGGTGTTGAAGTCGATAAATCAGGGCGGGACATATCCCGCGCCTGCTTTCTGCCATACGACCCAATGGCTTACATTAATCCACTTTACAAACCTTCAACTGTATAATCAATATGAGCAAGAAAACATTTAACCCGACAGACTGGCAACCCACAGAAACCAATAAGATTGAATCGCAAAAATCTCATAATTCAGATGCACTTTCCCCCTCTCCACTTGGAGAGGGGTCAGGGGTGAGGTCTGATATTGAAGAAATTACAAGAAGAATTGAATCCGCCTCCATTGATATTGCCCCCAATTATGCCGATTGGCGCGACCTGGGCTTTGCCCTCGCTGACGCTTTGGGCGAAAGCGGCCGGAATTATTACCACCGTCTAAGCCGATTTTATCCGTCTTATTCACAAAGCGAAACCGACAAACAATACTCCGCTTGCCTTGCTTCGCACGGACACGGGGTTACTATCAAAACACTTTACCACCTGACTAAATCAGTTGGCATAAGTATTTCTATTCCTCAACCCTCAAAACAAACACCATTAGAAACAAAGCAAGTAAATATACCCCAAAAAGAAGAAATGGAGGATTTGGAGGATATTCAGGAAACGAACCTTCCAACATTTCCCGATGATATTTATGCCGACCTTCCGGGCATTCTTCAAAAAGTTGTTGCAAAATCCAATTCGCCCGAAGATAGAGACCTTCTTCTACTTGGTTCGTTGGTGGTAATATCTGCATGTTTGCCTAAGATTTTCGGCATTTATGCAGAAAGAGAAGTTTATCCGAATTTATTTCTATTCGTTACGGCTCAGGCTTCCGCTGGTAAAGGTCGTTTAACGCTTTGTCGCAAACTGGTTGACCCCATACACAGGTCATTGCGTGAGGTTTCAAAACTCGAATTTGATGAATACCAAAGAGCTCTCACCGAGTACGCAGCAACCAAGAATAAAGCTGAAACAGAGAGACCCAAAGAACCACCTGTAAAAATGTTGGTCATTCCGGCCAACAACAGCGCAACAGGGTTATTTCAGATTTTGAATGACAACAACGGCTCAGGGCTAATGTTTGAAACCGAAGGAGATACGCTTGCACTCACATTTAAAAGTGAACACGGAAATTATTCCGATGGTTTCCGCAAAGCGTTCCACCACGAAACAATTTCATACAACAGGCGTAAAGACAGAGAATTTGTCGAAATCGATAATCCCCGTTTATCTGCCCTCTTATCGGGTACACCAAAACAGGTTTCGGCACTTATACCAAGTGCCGAAAACGGCTTGTTCAGTCGTTTTATTTTCTATTTTATGAATATCCGTCCGGTGTGGAACGATGTTTTTGCCAATTCCTCAGACCAAACACTCGATAGTTATTTCAATCACCTTGGAATGCAATTCTTTGACCTTTACAGGCATTTAGAATATCAAGCCGAACCAATACGCTTTTGTTTGACTTCGGGGCAACAACAGGCATTTAATACCTATTTTGCCCAAACGCAAAACCAGTACCTTTGTTTGTATGGAGCTGACTACCTCGCCACCGTTCGGCGGCTCGGTCTCATTACTTTCCGAATCGCGATGATACTCACAGCTCTTCGGATTATGGATGATGGGGATATTCATTCTCCTTTGGTTTGCAGAGATAGTGATTTTAATACAGCATTATCAATGGTAAAAATACTTGTTCAACATGCTTCTATGGTATTCCAACAATTACCTTCCGAAGCTGTTACAACAGCCCCTAAAAATCAAAAGCAACAGTTTTTAGATGAACTCCCGTCGGAGTTCTGCCGAAAAGACTATTTGGCAGTTGCTCAAAAATTAGGCATACCCGACAAGACTGCCGAGAAACACATAAAACGCTTTGCAATCAATGGATTAATTAATCACTTTGCTCACGACAGATACAAAAAACCTTGATAACACCAATGAACATACATGTTTGCTGTTATTTTATTTAATAATTCTCTGGTTGATTATATTTATTTGTCTTTATGTAACTCTCGGGTTATTATACCTTCAAATATCTAAAAATAACAATTTGTACTTTCTGTGAATGTCATTGTTTACTCCAATTCTCAATAGACGACAAAATGCAGTATTAAAAAAATAATCGTAATTTTGCAACCAATAGTTTCGGACTGTTTTAATCGAATATAGTATGAAAAACAACGATGACAAACTTATAAATAGGAACATGAAACCTACCGCCATGCGCGAATTGGTTTTAGATGCATTACTCGAACAGAAAGTTGCAGTTAGCTTATCCGATTTGGAAAAGAAATTTGACAAAGCTGACAAAGTTACTTTATATCGAACGCTGAAAACATTCGAAGAAAATAAACTTATTCATAGTATTGACGACGGCACAGGTTCAGTAAAATATGCTTTATGTGCCGAAAATTGCCAATGCAACCCGCACGATCTGCATGTGCATTTCTTTTGCATCAAATGTAAACACACCTATTGTTTAAACGACACTCCGATTCCTTCCGTCACATTACCACTTGATTTTGAAATCAAAACCATTAACATGGTTGTAAAAGGCACGTGTGCAAACTGCAAGGAATAACTTTGCAACTTGGTTGCATAAACTTTTATATTATCTTTGCGGTTGTTTTAATAGTCGCATTCAGAATTTTATGAGTAGAGTGGTGAAAAATACTAAGTTTGTGTTAATATTACTGGCTGGTCTGGTAATACTTCTTCATGCTACCATCCCTCATCACCATCACCTCGATACGAGCTGCGACCATAATTCTACAAATTCCACCACCAATCAAAGCCGTGGGGAATCTTCGACGGAAGCCGATAAGCATTGTCACGCTCTCAATACTATTGTTATACAAAAAGTCAACTCAATTACTTTTGATAACAAAACTACGTTTAATTCCCTTTTACTTTTTATTACGTCCAATGAGGAAGTAAAATTCCACAACAAAGTTTTATTAACTTTCCACACAATTAAAGATGTTGTTGTATTAAAACAGTATCTTTCATCCGAACCATCCTTTAGAGGCCCTCCTGCCTTAGCTTAATTTCTTCTTACTTAGTATTTTTATTTCTCTGACAGAAATGTCAGATTACTGTTCACGTTTAAAATTTAACTCAAATGAGTAAAAGAAAACTGACAAAGAAGGAATTGCTGGAAAAGAAGGTTATTGAAGATAGAAAATTTAATCGAACGTTACTAATCAGCTTTGGCTCATTTTTCATTTTAGCAATTTTTTTCAATATATTCATCGTTTTTAGATATGATACAAAATTTGTCTACCGTAAATATGCATTGTATGGCAAGGAAGTTCCCACGGAACTTGTTTGTATGAATGGTGACAAACTACTTAATCATAAAAGTTTAAAACTTAGTTATAAAGGAAAAGACTATTTCTTCTGTAACCGTGACTGCTATGAACATCTTGTTAATCACTATAAGGAAGATGCATTTATCCCCGATCCTTTTTCCGGTGATACTATTTGCAAAGCTAATGCTTTGTTGGGTTTAAAAAATAAGGGCGAACCTGAGATTGTTTATTTCCAAAACCGAAAAACATTTAATCAGTATTATAAATCAAAAAATAAATAACCTGTGAAGAAAAATAAAATCCGGCTAAAACAAGTAATAAAATGGTTTTTCATTACTATTGCCTGTTTGATTATCATAATAGGAATCATTGGCAGGGTTCATCATGTCTTCACAGTACATTTAAAATAAATAAATAGATAAATTATGATAGAACGTATCATTCATTTTTCAATAAAGAATAAGTTTATTATAGGCTTATTTGTAGTTGCATTAATTGGCTGGGGAACGTATTCGCTCACCCAATTGCCTATTGATGCAACCCCGGACATAACCAACAACCAGGTGCAGGTTATTTCGCTTGCCCCATCCTTGGCGGTTCAGGAAGTAGAGAGCTCAATTACAGCACCTATTGAAGTAGCTGTTGCCAATATCCCCAATATTATTGAGCTTCGCTCCATCTCACGTTTGGGCTTGTCGGTAACTACAATTGTGTTTAAAGACAATGTAGATATCTACTGGGCACGACAACAAGTAGGAGAACGCCTAAAAGAAGCCGAGGACATTATCCCGGCGGGTCTCGCAAAAATTGAGATGGCTCCAATTTCTACCGGCTTGGGTGAAATATACCAATATCGCCTTGCCGTGGAGAAAGGCTATGAAACTAAATTTACTCCAATGGAGTTAAGAACCTTGCAGGATTGGACGGTTCGCCGCGAGATGTTAGGAACTATAGGTGTGGCGGATATTAATAGCTATGGCGGATTTGTAAAGCAATATGAAGTAGCCATAAATCCCGAGAGACTGAGAAGCATGAACCTTACACTCACCGACATTTTTGATGCACTCGAAAGAAACAACGAAAATACAGGTAGTGCCTATATCGATAAAAAGCCAACAGCTTATTTTATCCGTGGCATTGGGTTGGTAAAATCGTTAGAGGATATTGAAAAGATTGTTGTAAAAAGCAATTCATCGGGCATCCCGGTTTTAATTAGAGATATTGCCAGCGTTCAATATGGAAATTCCACACGATATGGTGCTATGGTTATTGATACTACAGAGGCTGTTGGTGGTGTGGTAATGATGCTCAAAGGAGCAAATGCCAATGAGGTTACAAAAAATGTAGAATCCCGCATTGAAACCATTCAAAAATCATTACCTAAAGGGGTGAAAATTGAACCGTTTCTCAATCGTTCAGATTTGGTGGGACGTGCTATTAGTACTGTTGCCAGAAACTTGATTGAAGGTGCATTAATTGTTATTTTCATTTTGATATTGTTTTTGGGTAATATGCGGGCAGGGCTTATTGTTGCCTCAGTAATTCCACTTTCCATGTTATTTGCTGTTTCCATGATGCAACTTTTTGGCGTGTCGGGTAACTTGATGAGTTTAGGGGCAATTGATTTTGGGTTGATTGTGGATGGGGCAGTGATTATTGTCGAGAGCGTGGTGCATCGAATAACCATGAGCAAACACCATCATCCGGGTATCAAAAGGCTTTCGCAGCCACAAATGGATGAAACAGTGTTTCAGTCGGCTAAACGAATGATGAGTTCAGCAACATTCGGGCAAGTTATTATCCTGATTGTATATGTCCCAATTATGGCATTGGTGGGGATCGAAGGTAAAATGTTTCGTCCCATGGCACAAGTTGTGTCATTTGCATTGATTGGCGCTACAATTCTATCATTGACGTATGTGCCAATGGTGTCTACCTTATTCTTGAGTAAAAGTACCGAACACAAGCCCAATTTTTCAGACAAAATGATGGATTGGTTTCACAAAATATTTAATCCTGCTATTCAATTTGCATTAAAACGGAAATTACTTGTGTCAGCATCGGTCATTTCAATATTCATTGCAAGCCTATTTGTTTTTAATAGTCTGGGTGGTGAGTTCATTCCCCAGCTCGAAGAAGGAGACCTTGCGGCAGGGGTAATTACTTTGCAGGGTGGTTCGCTTACCAATACAGTTGAGCAAGTTCAAAAAGCTAATAAAATCCTGCTTGCTAACTTCCCGGAAATAAAACATGTTGTTTGTAAAATTGGTGCCGGCGAAATACCAACCGACCCAACACCTATGGAAACAGGCGATTATATTATTACGCTCAAAGATAAACACGAATGGACTTCGGCAAAAACCCGTGAGGAACTGGTGGAAAAGATGGAAGAAGCTTTGATTCCGTTGGCTGGCGTGAAATTTGAGTTTCAACAGCCCATTCAAATGCGTACCAACGAATTACTTTCTGGATCAAAACAGGACATTGCTATAAAGATATTTGGTGATGACCTGAATACACTAGCTGATAAAGCTTCGCAAGTGGAAAAAATCATTCAAAAGGTGCAAGGCGTTGAAGACATTAATGTGGAGAAAGTCACCGGACTGGCTCAGATTCAGGTTGAATATAATCGTGATCGATTGGCGCAATACGGACTTTCTATAGAAGAAGTAAACCGTGTCTTGCGTACTGCATTTGCAGGAAGTCAGGCGGGAGTAGTATTCGATGAAGAAAAACGGTTTGGACTAGTGGTACGAATGGATAAGGATTACCGCCAAAGCATTGACGATGTAAAAAACCTTTCAGTTGCTTTGCCCAACGGCGGACAGATTCCTTTTGAACAAATTGCCAATGTTGAAATAAAATCAGGTCCTGCACAGGTGTCACGTGAAAATACGAAACGTCGTATAACCATTGGTTTCAATGTCCGTAACAGAGATGTACAGAGTGTCATAGCTGATGTGACAAAACAGATTGATGCAAAAGTGCAACTACCAACAGGTTATTATGTAAAGTATGGTGGTCAATTTGAAAATCTTCAAGCTGCCAAGGCTCGTCTCGCTATTGCTGTTCCGGTAGCGTTATTGCTCATATTTGTACTGTTGTTCTTTACTTTTCATTCTGCTAAGCAAGCCTTGTTAATCTATACTGCTGTGCCCATGTCGTTTATTGGGGGTATTTTGGCACTTTGGCTACGAGGTATGAATTTTTCCATTTCTGCAGGGGTTGGTTTTATCGCTTTGTTTGGTATCGCCGTATTAAATGGCATTGTACTCATTGCCGAATTTAACCGATTGGAGAAAGAAGAAGGTATCACAGATATTTACGAACGGGTTATTAAAGGACTGAATACACGTTTGCGTCCGGTAATTATGACGGCTGCCGTTGCTTCGTTGGGTTTCTTGCCTATGGCATTATCTACCTCGGCAGGAGCCGAAGTGCAAAAACCGCTTGCAACAGTTGTTATTGGTGGACTGATAACAGCCACTTTACTGACGCTAATTGTTTTGCCTATCTTTTACATATTCTTTTCAACTTTTTCATTCAGGTCACTTTTTAAAAGGAAATCGGTGAAAACCTTGTCTATTTTGTTAATGCTTGTTGTTTGTTCTTCGGGCTTTAATTCAATAAATGCGCAGCAAACCAAAAGCATTAATCTGAAACAAGCAATTCAACTGGCTCTGGACAGCAATTTATCCGTTCGCTCGTCCGCTTATTCTGTTGATGTTCAAAAAGCGTTGAAGGGTGCTTCGTGGGATATTCCAAAGACCAGTATTGATGGACAATACGGGCAATTTAATTCCTACAACAAGGATAATAGTTTTACCGTTTCGCAGTCCTTTGCTTTTCCTACAGTTTATATAAACCAAAACAAACTGGCTAAAGCCAATATAAAAAGCAGCGAATGGCAGTTGAAAAGCTCTCAGCTCGAAATTGCCACACAGGTTAAACAAATTTATTGGCAGCTGGCTTACTTGTATTCAAAACAAAAATTGTTTGCCTATCAGGATAGTTTGTATTCGGGTTTCAGGAAAGCGGCAGAGCTTCGCGCTAACACAGGCGAGACCAATAAACTCGAAATGATTTCGGCCCGTTCGCAAAGCCTTGAAATAAAAAATCAGCTCCGCCGGATAAATGCCGATTTGATTATTTACAATCAGAAATTACAAACGATATTAAATACCAAATCAGATGTCGCACCTGCCGATACTATTTTGCGCCGAATCGACTATTTACCTGTCGATAATTCCAACTTAGCTGCTAATCCTTCGTTGGCGTATGTCAACCAGCAGGTCGAAGTATCTCATTGGGAGAAGAAAGTCGAAACTAGCCGGATATTGCCCGATTTAAGTATTGGATATTTCAGTCAGACTTTACTTGGTACGCAAGATGTAAACGGAATTTCACGCACCTTTGGCACAGGCGACCGCTTTACCGGAATTCAGGCAGGCATTAGTATTCCGTTATGGTTTACACCTTTTACCGCCAAAGCCAAAGCGGCTAAAATGAAAGAGAAAGCAACTCAAACCGATGCCGAAAATTTCTCAAAATCGCTTTCGGGTAACTATCGTTCATTAATGCTTGAGTTCAGCAAAAACAGTAATAGCGTGGAGTATTACGAAAAACAGGCAATTCCCGAAGCCGATTTAATTATTGAACAGGCAACTCAAAGTTACAAAGCCGGAGCAATGGATTATCTGGATTACATTCTTAGTTTAAGTCGCGCATTAAGTATTAAGCAAAGCTATCTCGATGCACTGAATGACTATAACCAAACCATTATTTCAATAGACTTTATTACCGGAAAAATATATTAATTTCACACCTTTAGCCCCCTTTGGGGGTTGGGGGTCTAAAAAACAATCATTATGACAAAATATAAATTTATATCACCTATCATTATTCTAGCTGCTCTTCTCGCATTTTCGTCATGCAAAGGAGATAAAAAACAGGGTGTAGAAGCCAAAGAAACAGAAGTTATACCCGAAAATATTGTGGAACTGAGTGGCGACCAGGTAAAACTTGCCAACTTAGAAACGGGCGCAATCGAATTGCGTTCCCTGAGCGGAACCCTCAAAGTGAGCGGTGTAGTTGCCGTCGCACCTCAAAACATGGCTATGGTAAGTATGCCTATGGGTGGTTTTGTGAAAAGTACGTCCCTTATGCCTGGCAATTCAGTCACAAAAGGTCAAACGTTGGCTGTAATTGAGAACTCCGAATTTATTGATATTCAACAAAACTACCTCGAAGCAAAAAGCAAACTTGAATATGCCGAAGCTGATTACAAACGACAAAAAGAGTTGTATAAAAACGATGTGGCGTCCGCCAAAAATATGCAGTTGGTTACTTCTGATTACAAAAGTCTTAAAGTACAGGTTAGCGCATTAGAACAAAAATTATCACTCATTGGCATTAACCCTGCCCGCCTGAACGAAAATACTATCAGTCGGTCGGTAAATCTCATTGCTCCCATAACCGGATATATTAAAACCGTAAACGTAACCATTGGAAAATCGGTTTCGGCTAACGATGTCTTATTCGAAATTGTCAATACCAGCAAGCTCTTTCTTCAAATTTCTCTTTTTGAAAAAGATGCGGACAAAGTTTCTACCGGACAAAAAATACGCTTCTTTATCAATAATGAAACTGAGCAGCACATGGCAATGATTTACCAAACTGCCAAATCAGTTGATGCAGATAAAACCTATAAAGTGTATGCAAGTGTTCAGGGGACATGCAAAAATGTATTGCCCGGTATGTATGTCAATGCTGTTATCGAAGCCACAAGTAACAAAGTAACAGCTGTACCTTCCGAAGCAATTGTTAGTTTCGAGGACAAAGACTATATTTTTGTTTTTGAAAGAAACAAAAAGGAAAGCGGCAAACCTTTTACAGAATACCGAATGATACAAGTAAAAAAAGGGGTGACCGATGAGGGGTATACCGAAATTACGTTACCAGACAACTACAATTTTAAAGCCGCAAAAGTCATTGTAAAAGGAGCATATAACTTGCTTTCGGCCAAGAAAAATGCCGGCGAAATGAGTTGTTAGTAGAAATCATTTATAAAAATAAGATTATGAAAGAAATAAAAGCATTTGTAAAGCCATTTAAAGTAAATGATATTTTAAATCAATTGCTACAGGCTGGTTATCCCAATACAACCGTTTCATTGGCTGAAGGGACTGGTAGTTTCAAGAGTGAAGAAACAACACTTTCAACCCATTTTTCTATCACAAATAGTAAAGTGGCTAAGATTGAAATTGTGTGTAATGATAGTGAGGTTGATAAAATTGTAAGTATAATTTCCGATAAGGCACGAACTGGTAATCCGGGTGACGGCATTATCTACGTTTCCGAAATACAGAATGTCTATAAAGTAAGGACAGGATTGGAAAGCAAGGAAGATTAGTTTAAATCTAAAGACAGCTCAATGAATTGGGCTGTCTTTTTCAACTAGTTATAAGTATCTGAAAAGTAAAACTTTGCAACTTAGTTGCACTGTGTTTTTCATTATTTTTGTGGTGGATAAAGAATGAATAAAATCGTGGGAGTTTATCCACATAAAGGTATTCTGATTTTAAAACTAAATATAAAGTAGATATGAAAAAATATAAATTGAATAACTTGGATTGCGCATCATGTGCATCTAAGATTGAAAGCAGTTTGTCAAAACTGGAGGACGTGAAATTTGTAACTGTGAATTTTGCAAACGCCACCATGACTATCGACACCGATAATCTGGATAAGGTAAAAGCACAGATTAAGAAACTTGAACCGGACGTTGAAATTCAAGATGTCGAGAATGAGAAATCATTGGTATCAGTAAATGAACTTGTTGAAAATAAAGGAACTATAATCAAAGCCGTCTCTGCCTTGGCATTACTGATTATCGGAATAATATTTGAAGATAAACTACACAACACCCCCTATCAACTCGCTGAATACGCTGTATATATTACCGCCTACCTCATTGTGGGTTGGAATGTGATAGCTTCTGCTGTAAAAAATATCATTAGAGGGCAATTCTTTGATGAACAGTTTTTAATGACCATTGCTACGCTTGGAGCTTTTGCTATTCATCAAATGCCCGAAGCAGTGGCAGTGATGTTGTTTTATGTGACAGGTGAATTGTTTCAGGACATTGCAGTGGGGCGGTCACGCAAGTCAATCAAATCACTGTTGGAAATTAAACCCGATTATGCCAATCTGAAATCAGGTGAGGAGGTAGCCAAAGTTTCTCCCGAAGAGGTAAAAGTTGGGGACATCATTATCGTTAAGCCGGGCGAGAAAGTACCACTCGATGGAACAGTACTTGATGGAACTTCGTTTGTTGATACCGCAGCACTAACAGGCGAAAGTGTTCCCCGAAAAGTATCTGAAAAAGATGAAGTAATGGCAGGAATGATTAATCAGTCGGGCTTACTTACTGTAAAAGTCAACAAATTATTTGGAGAGTCGTCTGTCTCAAAAATTCTTGAATTGGTAGAAAACGCCACTTCACAAAAAGCGGAAACCGAGAAATTCATTACAACATTTGCCCGGTATTATACACCGATAGTAGTTATTGGTGCTTTGTTGCTGGCTATAGTGCCACCGCTTATATTTAGTGGCCAAACCTTTGGCGATTGGATTTACCGCGCACTGGTTGTATTGGTTATTTCTTGCCCTTGCGCTTTAGTTATAAGTATTCCCTTAGGCTATTTTGGCGGAGTTGGGTTAGCTGCCCGAAAAGGGATTTTAGTAAAAGGCTCTAATTTTTTGGATGCACTGACACAGGTAACTACGGTAGTGTTTGATAAAACAGGAACACTTACAAAAGGAGAATTTAAAGTTTCGGAGGTGGTAACGTCCAACGGTTTTTCGAAAGAAGAAATATTGGAATACGCAGCTTACGCCGAAACCAATTCAAACCACCCGGTTGCTAAATCTATTTCCGAAGCTTTTGCTAAGGATATCGAAAAACAGAGAATAAAACAAGTTGAAGAGATATCCGGCCATGGGATCAAAGCAGTAGTTGACAATAAAACGGTGCTTGCCGGTAATGACAAATTACTTCATAAAGAGAATATCGATCACCCTGTTTGTAATGTAGATGGAACGGTTGTACATATAGCCATTGATACGGTTTATGCAGGGTATCTAATCATTTCTGATACTTTGAAAGCTGATGCCATTGAAGCAATAGAGGCACTGAGAGCAAAGAATATTCAAACGGTAATGCTTACCGGCGATAACCAATTTGCAGCAGCTGCATTCGCAAAAAAATTAAACATAGACAAATACTTCTTCGAACTATTACCCCAGGATAAAGTAAAACACATTGAAAACCTGATGCTGGAAAGTAAAGGAGGTAAAGTTGCTTTTGTGGGCGATGGCATAAATGATGCCCCGGTAATTGCTCGCGCCGATATTGGAATAGCTATGGGTGCTCTTGGCTCTGATGCGGCTATCGAAACTGCCGATGTGGTGCTAATGACCGATTCACCCTCTAAAGTTGCCACTGCTATAGATGTTGCAAAAACAACACGTACTATTGTTTGGCAGAATATCTATTTTGCCATGGGTGTTAAACTTATTTTTATAATACTGGGTGTATTCGGGGTCGCCACCATGTGGGAAGCGGTTTTTGGCGATATGGGTGTAGCTTTAATCGCAGTTTTTAATGCTATCAGGATACTAAGAAAATAAAAACAGCGCAATGCATTAATTTAGCTCTTAATACAATGAATAATTGACATAAGAATTTCAAAATGAAATTTATAACTAAATCTGTAATTACCTGTCCAAACTGTGGACACAAAAAAGAAGAAAAAATGCCGACAGATTCTTGCCAATACTTTTATCAATGTGAGAATTGCAAAACCGTTTTGAAACCCCAAAAAGGAGACTGCTGCGTGTTTTGTAGCTATGGTTCGGTAAAATGTCCCTTAATCCAAGAAAAGGAGAATTGTTGCTAATGACAAGTTTACCTTCAAAGGTAGTAACTGCATTGACATTTCCATTAGGATAGGAACGATTGCTTGACAGAATATTTATTTTGTCAAGGCTGTAAAACTAATTTTCATTATTCTGGGTGTTTTGGCGTTGCAATCATAGTTGGAAGCAGTTTTTGTCGATATGGGTGTTGCTTTAATCGGGTCTTTAATGCTATTAGAATCTTACGAAAATACTGTTTCGTAAGCTGAATGAAAAAATATATAATTACTTACTTAAAGTCGGCAGATGGTTTTAATTTACTTTCTTTACACTTAAAAAATACAACAATGAAAACAATAATAAAAACAACTCTTGCAGCAATTTTACTACTTGCAACAAGTCAACTTTTCGCACAACGTGAAAAAGAAATTCAAAACAGTGAGGTACAAGGTATATATCTTAATGCAGATAATTTCAAAAGTGGAGAGCTTACACGTCCAACTGATAAACAACATGCAGGTGATAAAATAAAACTAAAACAATTCTTTATTTCGCCTGAAATCATTACTATTGAACAGGGTAAAAAAACTGTATTTTACAAAGACAGTATTTTTGCAATCCAACTTACCAATGGTGAAAATTATCGCTTTATAAATCGGGATCCATACCTCATTGCCGATACCTCAAGTTTGTACATATACACACGCAAAACAGTTAAAGCTACAAGCAAACAAGTTGGCCCACGTAGCACGTTCATTGCTGTACCTGTGACCTACTACTATTTCAGCTTTGGGAATCATAAAACCATTTATTCGCTCACGTTGGCAAACCTTCGTAAATATGTACTTACCGACTCGGCTATCCACATGGCTGTTTGTGACAAATTCACTTCAGATGAAATGTTACAGAAAATCAATAAAAAGACTGGCCGTTTTGAATTGAACGAAACAATACTTTCAAAACTCAATAAATAACCATTTAATTATAATCATTATGGAATACTATTTTAGCAAAACGCTTAATGTTTCATTTGATGAAGCCATTAAGATAACTACCGAAGCCCTGAAATCAGAAGGCTTTGGAGTCATTTCAGAAATTCGTATGCACGAAAAACTGAAAGAAAAGTTGGATATTGATTTTAAAAAATACACCATACTTGGTGCATGTAATCCACCGTTTGCATACAAAGCATTGCAAGCTGAAGATAAAATCGGAACTATGTTACCATGCAATGTACTGGTTATTGAACAAGCCGAAAACGAAATCGAAGTCGCTGCCGTCAATCCCATAGCCTCAATGCAGGCCATTGTAAATCCAGCATTAGGAGAGGTAGCGCAGCAAGTCACAGATAAGCTAAAAAAGGTAATTGTTGATTTATAGGTTGCTTTAAATTTCTAAATCCCAATGGAGGAAATAATCCATTTCCTCCATTTCCCCAATATCCTCTTTTCAATTTAAGCGGAAAAAGACGTTAATAATCCTGCCCACGCAGGTTTAAACCGAATAGGTAAAGCGGTCTTCGTCATTCCGCCACTTTGTTCACAAAAACATAGCCCCAAGGGTAAAACAAGCAGCCTGAAAAAAAATCTCCAGACTTCGCTACACTTCAGCTTGTATTTTTTCGGCTGCCCTTGTGGCTACCGCTTCCACACTCATTCCTGCGCTCCGGTAGGTGCTCGTCATGGCGTGTTAGCTTGTTTTGTTCACCACGTTCTGTCATTCCTCAGTCATGGTTGCACCTGCCCCCTAAACCCCATTAAGGTATTCGCTACGCTCATGTATTTTTAGTAGGGGTCAGCCACCATTTAGAGTTTTGCTCGCCTGCGGTCGCTCGTGCTGTTATGGTTTGTCACATTTTTTGCAGCTCACTTTCCCATGTTGGCATAGCCGTGTTTGCTTTCATTCCACAAGTTCCATTTCATGCTTCACACCGCTATTGCCAACCGCACGCAAGAGCTGGCATTCATTCGCTCATTTCGTTTCATTCCACTCATTTCACTTTCAGGGTATATGTATTTTCCCGCCCACAAATCCTTGTGGTTGCAGCCGTGTTCCGTTTCACTCCACACCGCTTCACCACCGCACACATACACCCTTTCCGTTCATTCGCTCCAATACACTCCATTCGCTCATTACTTCCAGCCCTTGCTTTTTCCAACGCACCGTTCGGGCAAAAAAAATGCGCCAAACCAGCTGCCGGCAGCACCCGTCCACCGCGCTCCGCGCTTCCTGTGTCCGGGGCACTCGCTCCACTCGCAGCGGCTCGCACACAACGCACAGGCTTCATACTTCGTTCCGTTTCTCTTCACTCGCATTTCAGCCTTGCTATCCACGCTGGCTCAAGGCTGTTTTTACTATTCGGTTTAAACCTGCTTCTCCCACGCCAACCCCCGACCACCCACCCCTAATATAAATGCAGTTGAAATATTGAAAACAATAATACAGGAGTTCGATAGTACGACAAAAAAAATGTTCACAAAGATAACAGCAATAAAATGAGTCAGTAAAGGTCAAGCCCTTCGGGTTTTTGTCACAATCTCCACACCTCCCGTTGGTCGGGTAGTATTCTGACAAAAAACCTTGACAGCCTCAACGCTCCGTTTCACTTCGCTTTTTCTTGCAGTAAGAGGGTGTTTACATTTTCTTTTCCTTTTCAGTGTTTTTTTGCGAGGAAAACGGCAGGTTAAAGCAAAGAAAAGCAATAGCTTCCAATCTGATTATCTATCAATTAGCTTACATTACCTTTGTTCAAGACAAGGTCAAAAAGGGTTCTCCTTCGTACCAAGTCCAAATTAAACTATTATTCATTTTTAAATTTTTAAGGTATGGGAAAGATTAATTTAGGTATTCTCGGAAGCTTCTCAGGTAAAGTGGGAAATGTCGTAGGTGGTAACTGGAAAGGTATCAGCTACATGCGTGCAAAAGCAACTTCAGTAAGCAATCCTCGCACAGATGGGCAGGTAAATCAGCGTACTAAGTTCGCTTTAGTGTTGGCAATTTTGAAACCGATAACCGGGTTCCTCCGTGTTGGTTACAAAAAGTATGCAATCAAGCAAACAGCATTCAATGCTGCTATGTCTTACATTCTGAACAATGCTGTTACTGGCAGTTCCTCTGCTGACTACAGTGTTGATCTTGCCAAAGTGCTTGTTTCTCGTGGTAACTTGACCGGAGCTGTGAACGCCTTAGCCACCTCAGCAAATGGCGTTGTTACCCTGAATTGGGATGACAACTCTGGCAGTGGTACTGCAACCCAAACAGACAAAGCTCTGATTGTTGTTTTGAACCCAACAAGAGCCGAATCTGTATTTGATGCAGGTGGAAATCAAAGAGTGTCAGCTACAGAAGATATTTCTGTTCCTGCTGATTGGATTGGCGAAAGCGTTGAAGTGTTCCTGGGCTTCATTACAGCAGACGGTAAAGAAGTTGCAAACAGTGTGTATTTGGGTTCTGTGACTGTTGCCTAAGCGTTGGCAAATGGTTTTCTTGCGAGAGCCGCCCTCAAAAGGGGCGGTTTTTTTGTGTATATTTCAATTATTTGTATATTTGCATATCATAAAACAAACCGCATTATGGATTCAATTCAAAAAATGTTTATCGAAATGGGACTCAATGATGATTTCACAAGGAGTCGTATATTAGATAAAAATAAGTTTGATTTCAATTTTAAAGGCGCTACCAATAAAAATTTCTACGAAGTAATTACAAGTCATAATACTAAATCGGAAGAATTATGCCCAACTGGCACGAAATTGGAGAACAGCTTAAACAAGCAGGAAGCACATTTGATTTAATCAGAAGAAAGTATCTTAAAGAGCTTTCTGAATACACGAATAGAAATGTCATTATTTACTATTCTGGATGGCTTCAGAAAAGTAATATTGATGGCTTAATCGTCAATGATGCTGATAAAAATGGTCTAATGACTGTTATACACAAGTTAGATCGAGCGAAAGGTCTTGACTTAATACTGCATACTCCCGGAGGAGACACTGCTGCTACAGAGTCAATAGTAGATTACCTTTACAGTATGTTTGGGAATGATATAAGAGCAATTGTTCCTCAATTGGCAATGTCAGCTGGTACTATGATTGCTTGTTCTTGCAAAGAAATTGTTATGGGGTTACAATCAAGTTTAGGTCCAATTGACCCACAATTTAGTGGCATTCCTGCACATGGGATTGTTGAAGAGTTTAAAAGAGCATATTCTGAAATTAAAGCAGATCCTATTGCAGCAGCTGTTTGGCAACCTGTTATTGCCAAATACAATCCAACGCTTATCGGTGAATGTGAAAAGGCAATCGAATGGTCTGAAAATATGGTCTCAGAATGGCTTAAACGCAATATGTTTAATGGTTTGGGTGCTGCAGAACAATTAAAAGCCATTGATGATGTAATTAAAGAATTGGGTGATCACTCAGTAAGCAAGTCTCATGCTCGTCATTTATCTGCAAAAAAATGCCAAGAAATTGGATTAAAAATTGTAGAGATGGAAAAAGATTCAAAACTTCAAGATTTGATATTGTCGGTTCACCATGCCTGCATTCATACCTTAGGAGCAACAAATGCTTTTAAAATTATAGAAAATCAGGATGGTATTGCATTTATTCAAAGTGCACAAAATATTGTAATTCCAAGGTAAATAATTTTTGCTTATCAAACAATAGTTATTTAGCTGACTAACAGAGAATTATAAATTATCAACATTGCTCATTTATTTGTATCATATTTGCAACATGTGTTTATATATTGCTGAATATCAATAGATATTACATTTGAAGAAGTAAAATAATCCACAAAAACAAGTCTTAATTTCTAACTAAAAAGGGGCTGTCTTACATTTTTGACAGTCTCTTTTTTATTGTTATATTTTCAAAATCAACTGCTTAAATAGAAATTTTCGGGAGAGAAATTTCTATTTCCCTTTTCCCATCTTCTACTTCTTGGATATTTACTTTTACTGTAGAATCGGGTAAAAGTTCTTCTATCTTCTCAGGCCATTCGATAAAACAAATCTTGCCGCTATAAAAATAATCTTCAGCTCCCAAGTCCATGGCTTCCTGCAACTTATTAATACGATAACAGTCAAAATGATATAATATCCTTCCGTCGGCAGCTTCATATTCATTGATTATGGAAAAGGTAGGGCTGTTGACGGATTCTTTCACACCAAGAATTTCACAAATTGCTTTAATAAAAGTTGTTTTCCCTGCCCCCATGTTTCCATAAAAAGCAAAAACCGAATATCTGTCAAATAATTTAATAAATTGCTGCGCTGTTTGCTGAATACTACTTAAATCAAAAATTTCAGTCATGTCAATACTTAAACTTTAACTTTATTACAAATAAAAATTTCTCGGCAAAGATAAAATCATTTTGAAATTTGCGATTCTGAAGCATTCAAATCTTTGTGAAAATAGTTATAAATAATTGATGCTCTGTAACTTCCAACAATATCTTTTATGTCTTCTTCACTTGCATTCTGTAGCCTTTTTACACTTTTAAAATGATTTATCAGTTCCTTTTTGGTTTTTTCTCCTATTCCCTTAATATTATCCAGTTCTGAAGTAGTTTGATTTTTACTTCTTTTCTCACGATGAAATTTTATGGCAAAACGATGCACTTCTTCCTGCATGGTGGCCAGCAATTTGAAAAGAGGCTCATTGGGGGTCATCCCTACATTTTTTGGAGGAAAGCCAAAAAGAATTTCACGGGTATGATGCTTAGTGTCTTTTGCCAGCCCAACAATAGGAATGCTTAACTTGAGTTCATCTTCTACAACTTCTCTAATCACTTCCATTTGCCCGATTCCTCCATCAGCTACAATCAGGTCTGGCAATTCTCCGTTCTCGGTCAATATACGCGAATATCGTCTCCTTACCACTTCTTTCATGGAAGCATAGTCGTCGGGGCCTTCAACGGTTTTTATGTTGTATTTTCGATAATCTTTTTTTGAAGGTTTTCCCTTTTTGAAGACCACGCAAGCAGCCACTGCATCTTTTCCCTGAATATTTGAATTATCGAAACATTCAATGATAAGAGGTAATTTTTCAAGATGCAATTTCTCCTGAATTTCTTTTAAAAGCTGAATACTTTTTTGATCTGGATTTAGTTTCTCGGCTTGCTTAAGTTTCTCAAATTTATATTGCAGAACATTTTGTTGAGCCAAATCCAATAGCTTCTTTCTATCTCCTCTTTGTGGAATAACAATGTTAACTCCCTTCGGCCTGTAATTGATTTCAAAAGGTACAACGATTTCATTGGAGTTACTATTTAACCTTTCTCTTAGTTCTACAATTGCCATAGCAAGCAAATCTTCTTTATCTTCATCCACATGTTTTTGGTATTCGATAGTATATCCTTGAATGATAGAACCTTTGGAAATTCTTAAAATATTGATGTATGCAGCGTTTTCAGTTTCTTCATAACCAAAAACGTCTGTATTTTCTACCACCGTATTGGCAATAATCGACTTTGACTTATAATTTTCAATCAAATCATACTTTTGTTTAATTTCATAAGCTTCTTCAAATTTGTAATTAGCTGAAAGCTTTTTCATTTCTTCCAAAAGCATTTTGCTTATTTCGTTGGCATTACCTTCGATGATAAGTTTTATATCGTTTATGTATTTCCGATACATCTCAGCCGTTTCTTTCCCTTCGCAGGGCCCATTGCATTTATGAATGTGGTATTGGAGGCAGACTTTAAACTTCCCTGCTTTGATATTGTCTTCCGTCAACGGAAGTTTGCAAGTTCGAATGGGATAAAGATCATGAATAATCTCTAAAAGAGAATTAATGGTATAACTTGAGCTATAAGGGCCAAAATATAAAGATCCGTTTTTAATGATATTTCTTGTTTTAAATACTCTGGGAAATTCCTCGTTCGTAATACAAATGCTGGGATAAGTTTTACCATCTTTTAATAAAACATTGTAACGAGGTTGGAATTTTTTTATTAAATTATTCTCCAACAATAAAGCATCTTCTTCTGTATCCACAACGATATATTTCAAAGATGCAATATTTTTTACCAACACTGTCGTTTTACGCGATTCGTGGGTTTTTGTAAAATAGGAGGAAACTCTTTTCTTTAAATTTTTTGCTTTACCAACATAAATAATTTCCTCTTTTGCATTAAAATATTGATAAACTCCCGGTTTTTCTGGGAGTGCATCAATTTGTTGTTTTAATTGAGGATTCAAATTCATAATATCTTAAATGTTTCACGTGAAACAAATTTATAAAAAAATTTTAATCTTCCGATTGTTCCACGTGGAACTTAAAATTTATCTACCCAAAAGTACCAAGAGTATATTGATATCGCTAGGTGAAATTCCAGGTATCCTACTTGCCTGTCCAATGGTATCAGGATTGATTCTTGCCAATTTTTGACGTGCTTCTGTTGATAAAGATAAAATAGACGGATAATCAAATTTTCCTTTAATATCCATATGCTCCAACCGATGAAATTTTTCGGCAATAGATTTTTCCCTTTCAATATAACCTTGATATTTTATAAAAATTTCTGTTGCTTCAACTATCTCTTCTGACCTATCTCCTATTGACTGAATTTTTTGCTTTAAAGAAGGATATAGTGCTGATAAATCGTTAATAGAAATCTGGGGACGCAAAACCAAATCTACCAATTTACAACCATGCTTTAATTCAGAGGTGTTATTTTTTTCTAAAAAACTATTCACTTCAGCAGGTTTAACAGAAAAATTTTCGATAAAAGAAATAAGTGAATCAATAGCTTCTTTTTTAGATAAAACTTGAGAGAATCTGTTGTTCGTAGCCAAACCAATATTATAACCTTTCGGGGTTAAACGTAAATCGGCATCATCCTGACGTAAAATAATACGATATTCTGCACGAGATGTAAACATTCGATAAGGTTCATCTACACCTTTAGTTACCAAATCATCAATCAAAACACCAATATAAGATTCATCACGATCCAAGAAAAATTCTTTTCCTCCATGACAATTAATATGTGCATTAATACCAGCAATTAAGCCCTGACCTGCAGCTTCCTCATAACCCGTAGTTCCATTAACCTGACCGGCAAAAAACAAATTTTTAATTCGCTTGGTTTCGAGTGTATGTTTTAATTGAGTTGGATCAAAGAAATCGTACTCAATAGCATAACCTGGTCTGAAAAGCTCAGCGTTTTCAAGTCCGGGAATCGTATGAATAGCATTAATTTGCACTTGAATAGGAAGAGAAGATGAAAAACCATTTAAATAATACTCTTGAGAATCAAGACCTTCAGGTTCTAAAAACAATTGATGAGAAGTTTTATCTGCAAAAGTAACAATTTTAGTTTCAATACTTGGACAATATCGAGGCCCAATGCTTTTTATCTGACCATTATAAAGTGGAGATTCAGGTAAACCATTACGCAGAATTTCATGTGTGTTTTCATTCGTATAAGTTATCCAGCAACTCATTTGTTTCAACTCCCGTTTAACATCAGTAAGAAAAGAAAATTTATGGAAATCGTTTTCTCCCTGCTGCTCTTTTAAAACCGAAAAATCAATTGTTCTACCATCAATACGAGCAGGTGTCCCGGTTTTCATTCTACCAGTTGTGAAACCCAATGATTTTAGTTGCTCAGTAATACCAAAAGAAGCAGGTTCTGATATTCTACCACCAATAAGCTGATTTTTCCCAATATGAATCAGTCCGCTTAAAAAAGTACCGGCAGTCAAAATAACACATTTTGCAGAAATTTCAATTCCGAGAGCAGTTAAAACGCCTTTAACTTGTCCATTCTCTATAAGAATTTGCTTTACAGTATCTTGCCATATAAAAAGATTGGGAGTATTGGTAAGAATTTTAATCCATTGCAAAATAAACTGATGTCGATCACTTTGAGAACGAGGACTCCACATTGCCGGACCTTTTGAACGATTGAGCATCCGAAATTGAATAGCCGAACGATCGGTAACTATTCCCATTTGTCCTCCCAAAGCATCTATCTCTCTTACAATCTGGCCCTTTGCTATACCTCCAACAGCAGGATTACAACTCATCTGTCCGATTTTGTTCATATCCATGGTTATAAGCAAAGTTTTAGAGCCCATATTGGCAGCAGCACAGGCTGCTTCATTTCCAGCATGACCACCACCAATAACAATTATATCGTATTTAAAATCCATAGTTCGAAAATATTAATATCAATTATCCAAGCTACAAATAACAAAAAAATGATTAAAAGAGTTCAGAATAAGCATGGATAACAGTTAAAGCATATCAATAAAATAATGATTTACTGATTATTTCAGCAATTTGTTCAAGATACTGCATATCGGTTTCATCCAGAAAACCAAATTTTTCGCTATCAATATCAAGAACTGCAGCAACTTCGGAAGAAGAATTAAACAAAGGAACAACAATTTCTGAAACAGAAATACTACTACAAGCTATATGACCGGAAAAATTATTTACATCAGGTACAAGAAAGCTTCGTTTTTCCTTCCAAGCAGTTCCACAAACTCCTTTTCCGAAAGATATTCGTGTGCAGGCAACAGGCCCCTGAAAAGGGCCAAGTACAAGCTGATCATCTTTAACAAGATAAAAACCAACCCACCACCATTTAAAAGTTTGATGAAAAATTGCCGACAAATTAGCAAGATTAGCTATAAGATCAGGTTCATTAGCAATTAGCGCAGGTAATTGACTTAATAGATTCTCGTATTTTGATTTTTTATCCAATGAAGAACCAATAAAGAAATTTTCTGACATTATAAATATTTTTTGTGCAAAATTACGCTAAAAAATTCATTTTTAAATGGGTCGACGAAGAATAGAAAAAAGAAAACCAAGTGAAATTAACATTCATAAATAAAAAATTTCAAAAAAATTTTCATTTCTGAAATTTTATCAATTACTTTGTTGACGAATAATAACAAATACAAGTGCCCTTCAAAAGGAGAAAGAAAAAAAATCACTTAATATAAACCAAAATAAATATGAGAACATTGGATATAAAAATTTTTTCAATCGGATTACTGGTTATTCTTAGCTCTTCTGTTTTAGCTCAACAAACACAGTTTCAACCACTACCTATAGATCCAAAAGTAAAATATGGTAAACTGGAAAACGGACTAACCTATTACATTCGGTCCAATCAACAACCAAAAAACAGAGCTGACTTTTATATCGTTCAAAATGTAGGTGCAATACTCGAAAATGATGACCAAAACGGATTAGCACATTTTTTGGAGCACATGGCTTTTAATGGAACAAAAAATTTCCCCGGCAAAAAAATTATTGAATACTTTGAAAGTGTAGGAGTAAAATTTGGTACCAACATAAATGCCTACACTTCGTTAGACGAAACGGTATATCATTTGTCAGATGTCCCAACCTTACGCGAAGGAATAATAGACAGTGCCTTACTCGTTCTGCATGATTGGTCGAATGCAATTTCTCTGGAAGAAAGTGAAATAGAAGCTGAAAGAGGAGTTATCATGGAAGAATGGAGACAGGGAGCAAGCGCAGAAAGAAGAATGTGGAAAGAATCGAACAAACAAAGATTTCCGGGTTCACAATATGCCAAACGCGACGTAATTGGCGATACTGCAGTTATTAAACATTTTACGCCGGAAGCCTTGCGCGACTATTACAAGAAATGGTATCGTCCCGACCAACAAGCCATCATAGTTGTTGGTGATATTGATGTTAACAAGGTGGAACAAAAAATTATCGAATTATTCTCAAACATTAAAAAACCGGAAAATGCTCCTGAACGACCAATTTATCCAATTTTTGACAATAAAGAACCTATCATTTCTATTGTTACTGACCCTGAAGCGCGAATGACACGGGTGGAACTAATTTATAAACACAACAAACTACCGCAAGAAATAAAATTATCAATAAACGGATATTTGGTGAACGTAATTAATTCCTTAATTTCAAACATGATGCAAAACAGATTTGAGGAAATAACCATGCAGCCAGATGCTCCCTTTGTGGCAGGATATGCTACGTACGGCGAATTAGTAAAATCCAAAGATGCATTCTATATGGTGGTAGTTCCCAAAGAAGGTTCAGAAACGGAAGGATTGAAAAGCGTTTTACTCGAAGCAGAGAAAGTTAAACGTTTTGGATTCAATAATTCAGAATTAGAAAGAGCGAAAGCCGATTTGGCTAAAATGATTGAAAAACTGTACAATGAAAAAGATAATCAAAAAAATGAAAATTATGTAAAAGAATATATGGCACATTTTCTTAATCAAGAACCTATCCCGGGTATTGAGTGGGAATACGAGACCATTAAAATGATTTTACCTCAAGTGAATACAGAAATGGTTAATCAACTTGCAAAATCATACGTTACAGATACAAACCTCATTGTATCCATTATGGCGCCTGAAAAGCCAACGGTAATTCTTCCAACAAAAGAAAAAATTAAAGAAATAATTGAAGAAGCCAAAAAAACAGAATTAACTGCCAAAGTAGAAGAACAAATCAATAAACCGTTGATTGAAAAATTTCCAAAACCGGGCAAAATTAAAAAAGTTACGAACAACGATATTCTTGGAACTACAGAATGGACATTAAGCAATGGAGCTAAGGTAATTTTTAAACCGACTTCATTCAAAAAGGATGAAATATTATTCAATGCGTACAGTATAGGAGGTCTCTCTAAAATAACAAACATCGAAGATTTACCTTCGGGCGAATTTGCTACTGAAGTTGTAAATAATAACGGATTGGGAAATTTTAATCAAATTGACTTAAAAAAAATTCTTTCTGGAAAAATTGTTTCTGTAAATCCATATATTGACAATTACGAAGAAGGTTTTTCTGGAAATTCTTCTGTATCGGATTTTGAGACAATGTTACAACTTATTTATTTACATTTTACTGCTACAAGGAAGGACGATGATGCATTTAAGGCACTCATGAACAACTATAAAGCATTCCTTGCAAATAGTGAAAATAATCCGGACAAAGCTTTTTCCGACACTGTACAAGTCATGCTTACAAACCACAGTCCTCGGACGGTGTTGTTAAATATGAAAACATTAGAAAAAGTGAATCAGGAAAAAGCATTGGAGATATTTGCCGACCGATTTTCAGACCCTGCAGACTTTACATTTGTATTTACAGGGAATGTAAATCCGAACAATAAAACAGTTGAAAATGCCATTAATACCTATATTGGTGGAATAAAATCGAAAGGCAAAAAGGAACAGTACACCGATGACAATGTTAGACTTCCAATGGGAAAAGCAACCAACTATTTTTCAAGAGAAATGCAAGTAAAAAAAGTTTCAAATTGCATCGTTTACAGCGGAAATATGAATTTTAACGTTAATAATCGAACAAACATAAATGCGATTGGAAACATTTTAAATATACGTTACCTTGAAAGTGTTCGGGAAAAGGAAGGCGGGTCATATGGCGTGGGAGTTGCAGGAAATTTAAGAAATCGTCCCATTGAACAAGCACTATTGTTTATTCAATTTGATACTAATGTTTAAAAACAAAACAAATTAATGGAAATCATTCATTCAGAAATTGAAAATATGATCAACAACGGTCCAAAAGCAGAAGATTTACAGAAAGTAAAAGAAAACATGCTAAAAAAATATGAAGATTTGCAAGAAAATAAATGGTGGCAAAACGCAATAAAAAACTATTATTTTAATCGCCTGAACTTGATTAACGACTACCGACCGTCAGTTGAATCTCTAACGGGGGAAAGTGTTCAAAAAACATTAAAAGCGATTGTTGATCAGGGAAATGTAATGGAAATTGTTATGAAACCAATAAAATAAAACAGAACGCTTTAAAATGAAATTTCTCTGTAAGGTTTATGATATTTAAACGCTTACAGAGAAATTTTTTTTAAATTCTAAACCGAAAGCACTACGAAATCTTGAGGAAAACTACCAAATACTCACGCGTTTTTCGACAGGTAAGAACAACTTATCGCCTTCCTTAATACCAAAAGCATCGTACCAAGCCTGAATATGTGGCAATGCTCCATTGACTCTCCAACGACCCAAAGCATGAGGATCAGATTTTGTCAGAACAAGAATTTCTTCCGGACGAATATTCCCAGCCCAAACATTGGCATAAGACAAAAAGAAACGTTGCTCAGGCGTAAACCCATCCATAATCTGAGATGTCTGGCCTTTAGTAGAATTTTTATAGGCTTGAAATGAAACTTGCAAACCTCCATGATCGGCAATATTTTCGCCCAAGGTAAATTTGCCGTTGGCATGAACACCGGGTGCAACTTCTATAGAATCATAATAATCGGCCAAAACTTTGGCACGTGCATCAAACTGTTTTTTATCTTCTTCAGTCCACCAATTCTTTAAATTGCCATCCTTATCGAACTGACAGCCCTGATCATCGAATCCATGTGTCATTTCATGACCAATTACAACTCCAATAGCTCCATAATTAGCTGCATCATCTGCATGAACATCAAAGAAAGGGGGTTGCAAAATACCAGCAGGAAAACAAATTTCGTTAGTTGAAGGATTGTAATAAGCGTTAACGGTTTGAGGTGTCATGAGCCATTCCGACTTATCAACAGGTTTACCGGCTCTTGCAAACTTGTAAGCATACTCAAAGTGATGAGCTCGTTTAACATTTTCATAATAAGAAACATTTTTAGAAATTTGCAGCGCATCATAACTCCTCCACTTATCGGGATAACCAATTTTTACATAAAAAGTTCCCAATTTTTCCAAAGCTTTTGCTTTTGTCGAATCGCCCATCCATGTTAAATTTTGAATACGCTGACCCAATGATTCCTGAAGATTGTGCACAAGCTTCAACATACTTTCTTTAGCTTCGGGAGGAAAATATTTCTTTACGTACATTTGTCCGACTGCTTCGCCCAAAAAATTGTCAATACTTCTCACCGATCGTTTCCAACGAGGCGAAGGTTCTTTTTTCCCAGACAAAGTTTTTCCGTAAAACTCAAAATTCTGATTGTAAATACTGTCGCTTAAATAAGCAGCAGCATTATCAATAACCTTCCATTGAAGATAAGCGATCTGCTGATCTAAAGGGACGGTAGTAAGAATATTCCCGACTTCAGTCAAAAATTCTTTTTGAGAAACATTTACTGAATCAACAGCAGGAATTCCCAAAGTGTGAAGAAATTCATTCCAAGAAATAGTAGAAAATTCTTTACTTAAATCCGGAATGGACATTTTATGATAATTAGCATAAGGATCGCGAAGTTTTACACGATCATAAGAAGCTTTGGCTAAGCGAGTTTCAATATACAATACAGCATCGCGATTTTTCTGAGCATCGGCAGAATTGAAGCCAAATAACTCAAACATTTTAGCTACATGTTGTTTATACTTTTCAAGAATCTCTTTGGAATGCGTGTCCTGATCCAAGTAATAATCTCTTTCTCCCAAACTTATACCGCTTTGATAGGTTTGTGTCAAATATACCGAACTATTCATTGGATCAGCATCAACGTAAACCGAAAAATAAACGTCGTTGCCATTCAGCATTAGCTCTGGAAGAATTTTAATCAACTCAGTGTAAGTTTTTACATCAGCCAGTTTTTTCAATTCAGTTTGCACCGGTTGATAGCCTTCCCTATTTAAACGGTCGCTATCCATTGCCAATTGGTACAAATCACCAATTTTTTGCTCCACAGTACCCTCAACATGCGATTTAGAAGCAATTTCTTCTATCAATTCACGAAGCTGAGAAGTATTTTCCTCCGCCAGCTTGTCAAAAGTTCCGTAACGTGCATATTCACCTTTTAAAGGATTTTTTTTCATCCATCCGCCACAGGCAAATTGATAAAAATCATCACCAGGACGAGCAGTAGTGTCCAAATTTGTCAAGTCAATGCCAGAAATTTTTTTTTCTGATTTACATCCATTCATCATAAGCATCATAAAAATTAAAAATGGTATCCCCAACGAGAGAAAACCAAACATACGTGATTTAATAATAAAATTCATAAACAGTAGAATTTAGAAAATATAATTATTCAAAAAACTAATTGCAAAAAGTTTCATGTACAGAATCAATAATATCGAAAAGTTCACGCAATGTATCGGCACGAAGCATGGCAATACGCGTACTTTTAAAATTTGGAATATTCTTAAAAATGGAAGTTGCTGCCAAATGTCGACGAGAATGAACAATTCCCTTTAAATGTATATCATAAACATTTTCTATAGGTGTTTGTTCATCAATATCCAACCTGCGAACGGCAGATAAAATATAGTTTTTTAAAATAGCTTTCTTATCTTCAAAAGAAAGAGGCGAATATTCAAAGTCATCATCAAGGACATGCTTCATTTCAGAAAAAATCCATGGCTGACCAATAGCAGCTCGTCCAATCATAATTGCATCAACGCCATAACGATTGAAAAAATCTTTTGCCTGCTCTGGTCTGGTAATATCACCATTTCCAATAATAGGAATTTTAATTCTTGGATTGTTTTTAACTTCACCAATCAGCGTCCAGTCTGCCTCACCTTTGTACATTTGTTGACGCGTTCGACCATGAATGGTGAGCGCCTGAATACCACAATCTTGCAACATTTCAGCCAATTCAACTATAATCTTACTGCTGTCATCCCAACCCAGACGCGTTTTTACCGTAACGGGAACGTTTACAGCTTTCACCACAAATTGAGTAATTTTCAACATTCTTGGAATATCTTTCAACATCCCAGCTCCTGCCCCTTTTCCAGCGACTTTTTTTACCGGACATCCAAAATTAATGTCTATAATATCGGGGTGAATCATTTCAACTTTCTGAGCCGATTCAGCCATAACCTCCGGGTCGGTTCCGTAAATTTGAATTGCTACAGGTCTTTCCTCTTCTAACACATTGATTTTTTGTAAAGTTCGAGGAATATTACGATTCAAAGCCTCAGACGAAACAAATTCAGAATAAACCATGTCGGCTCCAAAATGACGGCATAATAAGCGAAAATCAGCATCCGTAACATCTTCCATCGGAGCCAAAAACAAAGGTCGTGAAGGAAATTCTATGTTTGAAATTTTCATTTTTATGCAAAAAAGAGTACAAATTTAGAAAAAAAATTGGATTGATGATTTCTAAAATGGAATTAAAAAACCCATACGAGTGAAAAAAGTTGCTCCATAAATAGAAATAAACCAAGTAAAAGATTGAGAACGTGTAGTGAGGAGTTGAATAGAAAAATTAAAATAAAAGGGTTAATTTTGCAGTAAGAAATTAGAAAAAAAGCAAGATTCAGGAGAAAATCAAACAATGGAAAATTATATAAACAAAACCGAAACTTATCCAACCGAACGCAGCAAAATAGAAATTATGGCACCGGCAGGATCATGGGAAAGTTTGGCTGCAGCCATAAAAGCTGGAGCAGACTCAGTATATTTCGGTATTGGAAAATTAAATATGCGTAGCAAATCGAGTAGTAATTTTAGCGTTGACGATTTGAAAAAAATTGTTGAAATATGCACAGAAAACAACGTGAAAAGTTACTTGACCGTGAATACAATTTTATACGACAATGATTTGATTTCGATGCGCGAAATTATCGAAACAGCAAAAGAAGCGGGTATTTCAGCCATTATTGCCTCAGACGTTGCCGCCATGATGTATGCCAATAGCCTGAACGTTGAAGTGCATTTGTCTACCCAATTGAATATTTCCAACATCGAAGCATTGAAATTTTATGCACAGTTTGCAGATGTTGTAGTGTTAGCAAGAGAATTAAACTTAAAACACGTTTCGGAAATTTTCAGCGCTATTCAAACCAAAAATATTTGCGGTAGAAACGGAAAACTGATTCGGATTGAAATGTTTTGTCATGGAGCGCTTTGCATGGCCGTATCAGGAAAATGCTATCTCAGCCTTCACGAAAAAAATCTATCTGCCAATCGCGGCGAATGCAATCAGATTTGTCGAAGAGGCTATCTGGTAAAAGACAAAGATTCGGAAATAGAGCTGGAAATCGACAATGAATACATCATGTCGCCAAAAGATTTGAAAACAATAGAATTTGTGGACGAAATGCTGAAAGCCGGAGTCAGTGTATTTAAAATAGAAGGACGTGCTCGCGGAGCCGAATATGTTAAAACAGTCGTTTCATGTTATAAAGAAGCAATCAATGCCTGCTATGAAGGAACATTCAGCAAAGAAAAGATAAACGACTGGAACCGCAGATTAAGTAAAGTTTTTAACAGAGGTTTCTGGAATGGATATTATTTAGGACAAAGACTTGGCGAATGGAGTAAAAACTATGGTTCTGCAGCAACACACAAAAAAATTTACGTTGGAAAAGTTACCAATTATTTCAATAAAATTGGCGTAGCAGAATTTCTGTTGGAAGCTCAAAGTTTATCGGTAGGCGACGAAATATTGATTACTGGCGAAACAACAGGTGCATACGAAGACATTGTCAACGAAATAAGAGTAGATTTGCAACCCGTTGAGAAAGTGGAAAAAGGAACCTACTTCTCCATGAAAACCAATGAATTGGTTCGGCGGAACGATAAACTTTTCAAAATTGTGCCTACCGAACACGGTAAACAAGAAGGAAAATAAATATTTTTTTGGTAAATAAAAAAATATACTTTTTCAGAAAATTTCTTCTCTTGGAAATTTATCTTCCAACTTGCTAAAAAGGAATGAAATAACCACACCAACAGCAAGAAAACCAATACACAAAAGAAAAGCACCCACAAAACTTAGTCCTGCAACCGACAATTGTTCAGACCGAAAAGCGGGAAAAACAACCGTCGGAAAAATTGCCAATGATGACCCTACTACCATTCCCAAAATAAAATGATACATTTCGGGATAAAACTTTCTGAACAAATAAGCTGCCAGCTTTGCAAAAAGTAAAACACAAACCGCAAAACCAACAAGAAGAGGAATAATCACGGCAAAATCAAAATCCTTAATTCCGGTTGCCATTTTATCGTATAATCCGAAATAAATCAAAAAGTTGGAAGGACTCATACCGGGAACAATCACCCCCAAACCAATCAGCGCACCGGAACCCAACCAAACCGGAATATTGGGAGCAACTTCCGTCAACTGCTGACCACCCAGCAACATTAACCCAAAAATAAAAAACGTAGAAAAAATAAAAATGATAATATCTTTTGTTCTTCTCCCCTGTTTTCCAGCTGTTCTATAAAGCGATGGAAAAGTTCCGCCTACAAATCCCACAAAAAGGCAAATAAATTGAGCAGCATAATTACCAAAAGCCTTCTCCACCAAAATAGAAAAAAGCACGATTCCGATTGCCCCGCCAATTACTACCGGAATAAAATAAAAAACATTCTGAACGAAATCCTTTCGCAAATCGGACAAAAATTTGATAATTCTGTCATAAATTCCCAAAATTACTGCAAGCACTCCGCCCGACAAACCGGGTAAAATAAAACCAATACCCACAATTATACCCTTTATCAATCTAATAAACCAGTCAACAACAACATTTGATCGAGTATTTTTCGAGCCGGAAGTATTCACTTTGTCAGTTACTTGAGTCATAAAAAAATTTTTAAAAATTTCGCTTGCAAAGTTACACTTTTTTCGTTCAATTGGAGAAAAGAAAATTTTGGATAGAAAAAAAACAGAAATGAAATGTTAGATGTAAAGATATAAAATATACTTTAACAAATGCTTTATCAAAAAAACATGGAAATACCCATCAAAATAATAAAAACAATAAAAAATGGCGTGTAAAACTTTACCAATTTTTATTCAACTTAATTCCAACATTCGCAGAATAGGTTTCACGGCTTTTTGTCTGATTTCCTCCTCAACCAAAATCTCGGGACTTTCATTTAAAAGACATTGATATACCTTTTCAAGGGTATTTAAACGCATGAAATTACATTCGTTGCACGCACAAGTGCTGTCGTTGGGAGGAACGGGAATAAAATGTTTATCGGGATTTTTCTTTTGCATCTCATGCAAAATTCCTGATTCTGTAGCCACCAAAAATTCCTTTTTATCGGAAGCGGTAGCAAAATTCAATAAAGCCTGCGTACTGCCTATATAATCGGCCAGCATTAAAAGTGGTTTCGTACATTCGGGATGAGCCAAAACCAATGCTTCGGGATGTTCCTTTTTCAATTCAACGAGTTTTTCTACTGAAAATTGTTCATGTACATGGCAAGCTCCATTCCACAAAAGCATTTGTCTGCCGGTTACGCTGTTGATATAATTTCCCAAATTTCTGTCGGGAGCAAAAATAATTTTCTCATTATCAGGAAAATATTCCACAATTTTCCTGGCGTTGGTTGAAGTTACTACAACATCAGTTAAAGCTTTTACAGCGGCAGAAGTATTGACGTAAGAAATAACCGTATAATCGGGATGACTTTTTACAAATTCTTCAAATTCATCTGCCGGACAACTGTCAGCAAGTGAACAACCTGCATTCATGTCGGGTATCAGCACTTTTTTTTGCGGGTTAAGAATTTTTGCTGTTTCTCCCATAAAATGTACACCACACAGTACAATTATGTCGGCATCCGTTTGAGCAGCCCATTGAGCCAAAGCCAAACTGTCCCCAACATGGTCGGCAATATCCTGAATATCAGATTCCTGATAAAAATGCGCCAGAATTACGGCATTTTTTTCTTTTCTTAGTCTGTTTATTTTTTCTAAAAGCTCTTTTTTTTCCATAGCTTTGTTGTTATCAAATTTATATCATATTATTATTTTATAGAGTTAAATAAATTATATGATAATTATGGTAGGGTGTTTATTTGGTTGATAATTTTATGAATAAAGACTTGTTTAATTAATTATTAAATTTTATAGTATATTTGTGAACCGAATGAGATAATCGAAGTATTTGAAAAATAGAATTTTACAAATGTTATCAACAGGTTGTTTACAAGTGCAAAGTTAGTAAGTTTTTATTTTTTTCGGTGAATAAATACCATAAATTTGGTTGACAAAATAACCAAAAATATTTCTGTTTAAATTTTCAAAATCCAAAACAATTGATATGAAAAATTGTTTTCTGTCTTTCGATAAAAAGAAATAAATGATTATAAAATAGTTTTCAACAACTTTTCGGCGCTGCATGTTGATAAATATAAACGATATAATAAAAGGAATAAAGAAACTAATTCAGTAATAATGATAATTCAACCAATTGAATGTAAATATATTACAAAAAAAGTAATTTAATATCTTGAGCAATGAAGGTTTTTTCAACTTCTGTGGTTCGTCAATTGGACGAATATACCATAAAAAATGAGCCCATAGCATCTATCGATTTAATGGAAAGAGCTGCTGCCGGACTATGTAGCAAGTTTTTGGAAATATTTCCTTCTCCCCTACCCGTCTGCGTTTTTGCCGGACCGGGAAACAATGGTGGCGATGCGCTGGCTTTAGCAA
>JAAYUQ010000043.1 GCA_012517575.1 Bacteroidales bacterium
ATTTTTAAAAACAATTTTACCGTCAACAATGTTCAACCCTGACTTTATATCTTCATGTTTTCTGCAAGCTTCTTTCCAACCCAATTCGGCCAGCTTGACAACGTAAGGCAAAGTAGCATTGGTCAGTGCACGGGTAGAAGTTATTGGAACCGCACCGGGAATGTTGGCAACACAATAATGCAATACGCCTTCCACTAAGTAAACTGGATCGGTGTGAGTGGTTGGATGAGTTGTTTCAAAGCAACCACCCTGATCTACAGACACATCTACCATCACAGTCCCTTTCTGCATAAGTTTGAGCATTTCTCTCGTAATGAGATGTGGAGCTTTGGCTCCAACCGTAAGCGCAGCACCAATCACCAAATCGGCTGTGGGTAAAAGTTCGGAAATAGCGTATTTGCTGGAATATTGTGTTATTACGTTGGCTGGCAAGACATCATCGAGATATCGAAGTCGATTCAGATTTATATCCAGTACCGTAACGTTTGCTCCCAAACCGGCAGCCATATAAGCGGCCTGAGTTCCTACTACGCCTCCGCCAATAATGAGTACATTGGCCGGGCGAACTCCAGGTACGCCTCCAAGTAAAATTCCTTTTCCTTTCTGTGGCTTTTCAAGATATTTTGCACCTTGCTGAATAGCCATACGTCCTGCTACTTCACTCATGGGAATCAATAGGGGCAAACTTCCATCCTTTTCCATTACTGTTTCGTAAGCAATGCATACAGCGCCACTTTGCATCATGGCTTCGGTGAGTTTCTTGCTCGAAGCAAAATGAAAATAAGTAAACAATACTTGATTCCTTTTGATGAAAGAATATTCCTTTTCAATGGGCTCTTTAACTTTTACAATCATATCGGCTGTGCGGTACACTTCTTCGATGGTATCCAGCATGACAGCTCCGGCCGAAAGATAAGCTTCATCCGAAAAACCACTTTCGTCTCCGGCTCCTTTTTGTACAAAAACTTCATGACCATATCGGTGAACCAAATCCATGACCCCGGCCGGAACCATAGCAACCCTACTTTCTTGCGGTTTTATCTCTTTCGGAATTCCTATTTTCATGATTTTTAACTATATTATAAGAATTAGATATTTGATAATATGTGATTTATAATTGAGAATTAAAGACATTTTCTAATAATAAAATATTGGAAGATTTTTTCTAAAAAGATTAAAAAATTCGATAAGACGTTTCCCAAAATACTGAAGAGAGTCTACAAATAAATGCTTCCAAACTTTGTAGCCATTTTCATTTAATTGTAAGGAAAACAAAACTATTTTCGTCATTCCCTAAAACTTAAGAAACCGGCAGATAAATCCTGATTCTGTTTTACCATTCAGGCAACTAAACTTTTTATATTATCCGTTTTCCTTTTCCTTACTCTCAATTTTAAGCTGATTGGATTTCAGCCGACGGTTGAGTTCTCTGTTTTTGTAAACATCACACGCCAAATAAAGAGCTTGTCGGAAAGAATTTTCAGAAGCAACGTTTTGTCCGGCAATATCGTAAGCAGTGCCATGAGCGGGAGAAGTGCGGATAATGGGAAGTCCGGCTGTGAAATTCACGCCATTGTCCATAGAAATTGTTTTGAAAGGGATCAAGCCCTGATCGTGATACATTGCCAGAATGCCATCAAATTTGGTAAAATTTCCCGAACCAAAAAAACCATCAGCCGGATAAGGTCCGACACAAATTATTCCAGCCTTCTCAGCTTCTTTCATGGCAGGAAGAAGAATAGTTTTTTCTTCTTCGCCTATCAATCCATCATCACCGGCATGGGGATTGAGTCCCAAAACGGCAATACGTGGTCGGACAATCAAAAAATCTTCTTTCAGAGAATGATTGAGTACCTGCAATTTTTTTAACACCAATTCTGGAGTAAGAACGGAGGGAACATCGTGAAGAGGAATATGTCCGGTTACTACGGCAATCCGCATCACATCGTTGACCATCAACATCAATGCATCATCCTTGTTGCCAAAATGTTGAGCAAGATATTCAGTATGACCAGGGAAGTGAAATTTTTCCGATTGAATGTTCTTTTTATTGATGGGTGCAGTAACCAAAGCATGGATTTCCCCGTTTTTCAAATCTTCTACCGCACGTTCGAGAGCAATATATGCAGCTTCACCGCCTTCGGCTGTGGATTGTCCAACTTCGACCTTAATGTTTTCATCCACACAATTAATGATGTTAACCCTTTTGTGGTTCAATTCTTTTACCGAAACAATAATGTTGAGATTGATATTTTGAATATCCAGCATTTTTCTATAATAGCCAGCAGCTTTGGATGAACCGTAAATAACCGGTGTAAAAAAGTCGAGAATGGCAGGATCGGACAAAGCTTTTAAAATTACTTCATAACCAATGCCGTTGATATCGCCATGTGTAATTCCTATAATCATTTTATGTTCCATTGTTGTATGAGTTTTTCTTTAATTTGTTCAAATTCGTTTTCTTTATTCAGATTTTTTATGCAATTGTACAGAATAAATGATTGCTTCCAACTGACGAATGGCATTTCGCTTTTTCTCACCGGGAGCAAAAACAAAACCTTCTATTGTTATGGCACGTCCGCCGGCTTCATCCCATCGTGTTTGGCTATAAAAAGGGCCACCCATTGCGGCTCCGTTTATCATTTTCCAAAGTCCTCTGATTTCGGCACAATAACTGCCTTTAAGCGAAAATTCTTTGAAAACTGGCGGTAAATAACGGTATTCGGTTCCCATATATGAGCCTTCCACTTCACCCGGAAGGTGAGCTTTCATAACCGAATCTCGTTTTTCAAGTATATATTCAAGCGTTATTCCGGTTGAATCCTTTACAGGGAAAGAATATATCACAATATCTTTTCGTATTTTTACATTATCGTTGGTAATCCAATAAAAGTCAGTTCGTTGACTCGATTTTTGAAACTCTCCGGGAATATCGATCTGCATATCGAAAATTTTTTCTATTTCGTTTTGGGCTGCCACATTAACATGATTACTATTGTATTTCATCAAGCGTATTCTTTCCTGAACAATAAAAAAATTCAGAATTTTATCACCATATTGCACAATGGTCTTCACAAAAGAACTATCGTTTGGTGCAAGAATTTTTACCACTGCTTGTGGATGCGCCCATTTATCAATGGAATAAATCACCTTGGCTTGGACATATTTTTCCGAAATCTCAATCATCAAAATATTTCTCGACGATTTGAACCTGTTGGTGAAAGCTTGACGTGCACAAGGAATTACGTCCATCATCGGTTCAGGCTGAGGCAGACCTGCCATATTTTGCCCAAGTAATTCTCTTACAGCAATGCCTGCTGAAGATTTCCACTGTTCCGGTTCCATCACCACCAACACTTCATAAACCGATCCGGTAACGCTGGGCAAAGAACTTTTTACCTGACGACATCCACCGATAAAAGCAATAATAACAATAGAAAACAAAATTCTTACTTTCAAAGCAACAGACTTTTTCGGGAAATACTGTTCAAACATAGACTAAAATTATCGCCGACTACACTGACCCGCCCTTGTTTTCAAAATATAGGGAAAAACAGGTCTTTTGTTTTGCCGAGATTTTTTATTCCGACAAATTAACACAAATTTTTCCCAACTTATTCACTTGTCTGCAAAAAAATTCAACACCGACTGCATGAAAACTTGCCTGTCGTTTTCCGAAACAATTGTCTCGAAAGGAAATCCCAATGCACAAACTTTGTAATTTCCCGAATAGATAACGCCTGCGCTCAAATTGTTTTCTACATACCTGCAAAAGGTAAAAGCGTTTTCTTCAGCCGGTTCAATGGCATCGGGCGATTCTACATGGTATGAAATCGGATTGGGCTGACTGTAATATGAAAATTCATGTTTATCAAACTGACGGAACGGCGAAGGGACATATTTTATTTCTCCGGTTATTGCTGCAGGATGTGTACGAAATTTCAACTTCAGTGTATGTTCCAAAAAATGCACATCTTCCGGCAAAACTTTTTCCTTATCACATAAATCGGAAGCTATAGACGCACCGGTAACCAACAAATTACCGCCTCCCAAACAAAACAAATTAATTTTTTTCTGTAATTCTTCAGGAAAAGTTTTGAAAGCCGCAACCTTTTCCCCTTCATCAATCCCTATTTGTCTTTGTTTTCCCAAAATTAAATCTACAAACCGATAATCGTTCATATTCACATCACCTTTTTCCACCGCATCACTGCTGCACGACACGAAAGAATAGCCAGCAGCCTTCACAGCTTTGCCATGCAGAAAAGGATAATCAAAAGAATTGCCTGCCACTACTTTGCCTTCATAATTGGCATGGCTTGCTCCGAATCCCGGGGCATCGTCGTCCAGCCATGGCTTATTTCTTCTGAATTCAAATTGTGGACCGGTAAAATTATAGCCATACAGGTAAGGCACACCGGCATCGACTGTATTCAGGAAACCGGCATAAGTGGTATCGATGGCAAAACTTGAAGGAGCACTCACTCTCTGAAATCCATTAACAATCAATACTGTTCCTTTTTCGTTTGGATCACGATAAACCGATAGAATTTCAGACGGGAAACTTTCTCCTCCCTTGTTTACTGCGGTAACCTTAAAACTGTAAATCGTTCCGGGTTTCAATTTTAGGGTATATTGGGAAGTGTTGACCAAAACGCCATTATCAAAAGCTCCTTCTTCAGTTCGGGAATAAACCACAAAATGATCCGCTTCGGCGGTCGGTTCAAACGGATCTTTTCTGCTTTTCCATTGAAGCTTCACAGAGATAGAATCAATAAACTGGACACTAAAATCGGTAACTGGTAAAGGCTGAACTGTATAATTTCTGTTTTCGGAAAAAGAAAGATATTTTAAAATACCCTTGTAAATCGAACGGCAGACCAGAAACTGAAATTGCGGATCTAATCCGTACCGCATGTCAGCAAAGTTTTGATGGGAAAGCAACTCCAACAACATAGCGGGAACTTCCGGTCCTTTTGCTTCGTAGTAAGGTTTGTTCCAAATGCCGCGTCGTGTCCATTGTGTATCGCACATTAACCGAATATCGTTCACAATTTGGGTTTGAACCATATCGGTCAAATCGCGGGATGTCCATCGCGAGACATTATTCTTAAAAATATCCTTCCCGCTGAAGTTGTTGACGGCACAAATACCCAAAGTTCCGATCACGGAATCGTTTTTGGTTACGCCGGCATCAGTATGAAATGCAAACGACAAATCGACAGGAATTTTTAATCCCGTTCCTTCAGCATCGAGAATTGAACCGCCAATGAGGTAATTTACCCATTTGCTTCTGCTTTGGTAATCGTCCACATAATCGTTTGCACCTTTTGTGGAACTGTAAATGCTGTCAGGGAAACCGGCCCACTGCAACCAGTAACGTGCGCCTTCTGAAAATCGAGGATAACCACTTGTTTGCGGCTGATATTTCCAATCGAAAGCCGAATCGGGTCGCAACAAGGCGGCAATTTCTGCTGTTTTATCAGAACTTTTTTGGTTGGGAATAGTTCCTTTTTGATTGAAAAAGCGTGCAATATTTCCCATCCCTCCGCCAAATTTCACTGCATCAGCCGTTACGGTTTCTCCCTTTTTGCCTGTCAGGTTTGTCAAAACAACCTTCCCATTGTCATTCTTACCCTTATGAAAATAAAACTGACCCAGATAGATCCATGTACCGCCACCCATAGTTTGATTAACGGAAAATTCAGTTTCTCCGCCTTGATGATAAACCGTGTAATGTGCTTCTGAAGTACTGTTTTCTAAAGAATTGTAAGAAACGTAAACCGCATATTTACCTGTCTCGGGAATGTTTGGCTTCCATTCTGCAAAAGAAATCTTCTTTTTATTAGAAACTGAGGAAATCTGACGATAACTTCCCATTTTGAAAGGATTTTCCCCTTGAAGATAAAAATTTTTTGAAGAAACAAAACCAGCAGTTTTTCCGATACTCCATATCTCTGTCTGATTAAATTCATGGTATTCAGAAGAATCAGCAATATCATTGTCTACAATTATCTCATGACACTGCGTATCTCTTTCTCGAGGTGTCAGCACCGTTGCACCGGCATTTTCCAACATTGGCATCAAGAAAGGATAAACATAGGAAAGTGTGTATAAATCTTCTACTGTCTGCATTACACGGGCGCGCTGCCACTCCCAGCGCAACAATTTCTGATCGAAGTACAACCCATGGCTTGCCCATAACGCAATATTTTTGCCGCTTAATCCATTACTTACCATATATGGCCGCGAAAGATTTTTCACCAAAGGAAATTTGGGTTTTTTAACAACAAAAAAACGGTCTTCATCAATTTTATTCCTGCTTCTGAAAAAATTGGGAATCAATTCTTCAATCGGTTTATTGTCCACCCGGCAAACAATATCGTATTTTTTGTATTGAGGACGCAAGATATTATTGAGAGCAACATAGATTTGTCGAACATTTTCAATACGAAAAGCAATATAGCCCAGCTTTTCGTTGGCTGATACAATTACTTTTTTTGATTTTTGATCAATGGAAATATTATCAACACCCACTTGCCCCACAAATATCGACTGATTGGCAATTCGGGTGAGCGAATCGGCAATCTGATTTTTTAAATTCAAAGATTGAGCGGGCAATGAAGCAACGGAAAGCCGGCAGAGCAAAATAAACAGAAAAGAAATCTTTATCAGCCAAATTCCTGTTCCCCAAACGAGTCGATTTTTCATTTTTCCTGATTTTTTTTAGAGCTTTGTTTCTCTTTTTCCAAAGTCGACAACATACCGCAAGCTGCAAAAATATCTTCACCTCTCGATTTGCGAATGGTAGCCACGATTCTGTTATCTGTCAGATAATCACGAAACTGTATCATTTTTTCTTCGCTCGAACTTCTTAAAGCAACTTTAGGAATTGCATGAAATTTGATCAGGTTGACGCGGGCATCCAAATCTTTGAGAAGTCTCACCAGTTCGGTGGCATGACGCATAGTGTCATTCAACTTATCAAACATAATATATTCGAAAGAAAGTTTTCTTTGTCTTCCAAAATCAAAATTTTTGAGTTCATCGATAACTTTTGCTATTGGATAGACTTTCTCTATGGGCATCAGTTGAAGCCGTTCATCATGAAAAGGAGTATGCAGGCTAATGGCCAGATTACAATTGGTCTTTTCCAGAAAAGTTTTTATTCCCGGTATCACTCCAATAGTAGAAACGGTAATTCTGTAAGGACTCCATGCATATCCGTAATCGGCAGTAAGGATATTGAGCGCTTTCATCACTTCGACGGTATTGTCGAAAGGCTCACCCATGCCCATAAAAACAATATTGGTAATTTCTGCTGCTTCGGGAACCGACAATATCTGATTCATAATTTCAGCCGCAGAAAGTTGTCCCATAAATCCCTGTTTGCCCGTCATGCAAAATTCGCAGTTCATTTTGCAACCAATTTGAGAAGAAACACACAAGGTATTTCGATGTTCTTCGGGAATAAAAACAGTTTCTATAAAATGCTGGTTTCCTGTTTGAAAGAGGTATTTCTTTGTGCCATCATCCGAAACAGAAACTTGAACCGGCAACGAACGTCCGACTTCAAATTTTTCGTTCAACAATGCACGATTTTTTAATGAAATATTGGTCATCTCATCAATTTCGGAAATACGTTTTTTATACAGCCAGTCGGTTATTTGACGAGCCGTAAAGGGAGGCATACCAAGTTTTGCAACAATATCCTTGAGTTCTTCCAGCGAAGCTCCTAAAAGTGGAATTTTCATGCGTTTGAAATTTTATATTTTTAGTTCAGGTTGTTTTAATGTGATATTGGAAAAATTTATTGTATTCATTCTGAGCTCTTTATTGGTATTTTCCTTCTATAGCAAAATGTTTTTTCCAGCTCAATTTTGGAACAGCAACAAAACAATTTGTTGCTATTATTACCATATCAACACTTCTGTGGCAAAGTTAAACAAACCTCACAATAAAAAGAAAACGGAATGAAAGAACTTCACTCCGTTTTACATATTTTTGATAAATAAAATATATCAATAAAAATTTGAACGGTTGTCCTGAATTTCGGTTTTGTTTCTCATATCTTCCAATATCAGGTAAGGCAATGAGTACAAAGTACGTGCATTTAACTGCATGATTTCCATTTTAACATTAAATGGTTCAGCACTTTCACGCTTATTGGTAGTGCGAATGACATACACACCTGCATTCCCCTTGTACGGGCCTGCAACTTTTTCGAGAGGAACAACGGTGGCCTTACCAATGATATAGGGTTCAAAACCTGCCAGTCCAAATTGATAAGAAGCAAAATTCACCGCTTCGGCTAACTTGACTTCCGTACCCAAAACAGGAGCCAACGATTCAAGAGTTGGCGTTTGCTTGAGTTGAGCAGAAAGTTTCTTAATCATCTGGTCGGCTTTCTTTTCTTTAATGATTTCACTCTTTATCTGAGCTGAAACTTTTTCTAAAGGACGGTAACCTTTTTCGTTCTTTTCGGTAATCATGGCAACCACATAATAATTACCACATTCAAATACATCCGAAACGTCACCCTTTTCTCCTTTTGCTGCCCAGCGTACAATCTGACGCGATTGCGGTAAACCGTTCACCTGCTCTGCATTTTCGTTCAAATCTTCGGCCTGTTGCACAATATATCCTTTCTGTTGAGCTTTTTTTACAAAATTCTCTGCAGTCAAATCGGCAGCAAATTGTTTGGCATCATTATAAACTTGGCTGAAAGTTTTACTGCTTGCCGTAACTTTTCTTTCTAAAATAGCCAGTTTTACCTTTCTGCGTGGTGTCGTTTTTTGGGTAACCTGCATAATTTGCGTTCCCTGTGCATCCTTTATTGTAAACACTTCGTTGACCGGTTTACTAAAAGCATTTTCCAAAATTTGGGTATCAACCCCTTTTGCACCATCGGGAATCCAACCAATTTCACCACCATTGGCTGCTGTTTGAGG
>JAAYUQ010000044.1 GCA_012517575.1 Bacteroidales bacterium
AAATGTGTTGTTTGGAAATTACTATTCGATTTATGAATTTCTAATTTGCACACATTATCAGATTAACAGTAACGACAAAGATTTACCTCGTTATTTTAAATTGCACCTTGATGATGGGTTACAACGTATATACGATGATGTGAAAGATAATCCTAATTTAGTGGGTTATGATTATTTATTCGACAAAATACAAAGTGGATTAAGTGAGCTATGTTAAGAGAGGAGCTGCGAAATATTACAATTAAAGATTTGTTGGAAGATAATAAAATATCTGTCCGCACAAGCAATTGTTGTTTTAATGCTAATCTTGAAACACTTTTTGATATAGTTGAATATCACGAAAGCGGACAGAATTTCTTAAATATCAGAAATGCCGGAAAAAGAACTTGTTCTGAATTAGAAGATTTATGTAAAGAATATATTCCGCAAATTGAAATATCTGTTAATACAAATGGCTTCTCTGAGAATAAGGATGAGAATAAGGACAAGAATAAGGATGAAAATAAGGATGAAAATCGAAGACAAGCCGAAGTCGAAAATTTAATCAAAGAGGATGTTATTAGTGCAATTAATAATAAACAAATAGATGGCAATGATATTCTTTCTTATTTGAGTGTAAACAAAAAGAAAATACTTGAGCAAAAATTCTTAAGCTTGATTGAGTATTATTCAATTCGTACAAAAAATAGATTAAAAATAATTGGATCTGATGAGTTTGTAACTAATTATTTATTTGTCGAAGATAATATTTTATTAAATATTGCTGGTTTAGGGCGCAAGTGCTTAGAGGAAGCTGTTGATTTGAAAAATAAAATAAAAGAGGAACTCCTATATTTAATTAATTTACCCGAAGAGGATATATCAAGACTAAATTTGGTTCGTCAAAAAGGAGATATTATTTTAGATAGCTTTGTTACTGAATTTTATAAGACTAATAATCATTTGCCAATGTTTTGGATTCTGGAACAACAACTTACTAAAAACAAAAATCGTAGCATTGAAATTCTTATTGACACATTCCCTGTTTTTCAAAATTACCATTCCAGGACATTTGAAGATATTGCAGCCAAATACGATATAACAAGAGAAAGAGTTAGGCAAATACGGAACGACACATTTCATAGTACATTCGAAATAACCAATGAAGTAATTGAGTATAAGAAAAATAATGATTTAATTAAATACGTCGAATTGTTGCAAAATAAAGATGATTGGAAATATATTTTAGAATTTTTGCAGGGAATAGAGGTTATAAACCAAGAATCATTGGAGATTCAAGAAATATTGAAAAAAGAGCAATGCAATCTATCGGCTATGTTTGTATTGCAAATCATTGCATATATTTTTAGGGACAAATACTTGCTTTTAGGCGGATTGAGCATATCAAATCAAAGTAAAAATAACACATTTCTAATCTGTAAAGAATTCGCAGACATTTTCAATTTTGAAAAATTTATTGAAGAATTTTCAAGCCATATTGCTGAAAATGAAACAGAATATGATTTAAATATTGAAGATTTTTTATCTAATAGTACGTGTTGGGTTCACGGGATTGACCTATATAAATTTGACAATATAGTTCGCATTGTGAAAGATATTATATTAAATGAATTCCACTTATATTCTAATCTTGACGGTTTAATTACGATTCCTTCAAGGAAAGAAAGAAACCCGGGTGATGTGGTTTATGATATACTGAAAGTAAAAGGCGAACCAATGCACCTTCACGATATTTTTATTGAGTTTAAAAAAATTATGCCAGAACACAAATATACACAAGAAGATAATCCAGATAGATTACGCCCCTACTTACAAAAGCATGAATCCATATCATACAGAAACAGAAGGAGTATTTACACGCTAAAAGAGTGGGAACACATACGGACAGGAACAATACGTGATGCTATTATAAATTTTTTGGTAGATAAAGATTTGCCACAATCAGCAGATGATATTACAGAGTATGTTTTACTGCATTTCCCAGAAACAAACATTGTAAGTGTGCGAACAAGTATGTTTAATGATACACAAAAACGATTTTCGTTTTTTGGTAATGGACTATTTGGATTAGCGAGCAAAGAATATCCTGCCGAATATGAAGAAATAAAACAGCAGGAAGAACAAAGAAAATCGTTTGAACAACGACTTTATGATTTAGAAAAGTTTCTTTCCGAGAACGACCATTACCCTTTTTCTTCTTCCGATAACGAAGAAGAAAACTCTTTATATCGTTGGTGGCGAATAATAAATAGAGACTTAAAATTGTCCGAAAACCAAAAGGCAGAAATAGATAGAATAAAAAATCAATATGCAGATTTCGATACAGAGAAATCAGTTTACGACTGGTTTTGTCATTTCAAAGATTTTAAACTTTTTGTGCTTGAAAATCACCGTTTACCTTAATCAAACGGTCCAGAAAAATTTTTGTATGGTTGGTTCCGTAGAACAAAAGACGATTTCTTAAACGACCGTTTAAATGAGAAACAAAGGACAAAATATGCAGAATTTTTTAAAGAGATAAAGTATGTTGAAAGATAAAGATTTTAAATACAGATATTCCACAGGGAGAAAAGATTTGCCGATTGATTTTTTTGAGTTGGCATTATCTAATAGTACTAAACTTGATATAGGGTTGGGTTATTTTAGTAGTGCTTCTTTGAATATCCTTTCTGTCGGCTTTGCTCGTTTTATCTGTAATGGAGGAAATATGCGTTTGTATATCAATCAATATCTTACCGAGGATGATTACAAACTACTACAGAACAATGAAACTGTTGACTTTGAAGAACGCATATTGCAATCTTTTTTCTTATTGAAAACTACCTTATCGAAAAGGGACGAACATTTTTTCAAATGTTTGTCATATCTTATTCAGAATAAAAGAATTGATATTAAGATAGTTATACCAAAGGATGGCGGTTTAGCTCACGAAAAATTTGGTATTTTTACAGATGATAACAACGATAAAGTGTCTTTTACCGGCTCAATGAATTTAACAGCTGCGGCATTGGTAAAAAACATTGAAACAATTGAATGTACTTGCTCATGGAAAGGTGAAGACAACAAGGAGCGTATAGAAATAAGCGAACAAGATTTTGCGGAAATTTGGACAGGGGCAAACAACAATGTGTTAATTTTTCCTGCAAAGAAATTCTGCCAAGAGATAGTAAAAACTTTTCCCAAAGAAGATTTGGACGATTTGTTATTACAAGAGAAAGAGATAATTAGGAGACTCACAAACAAACAGATAAAAGAAATATCGACGGGAAAAAAACAAGCACAATCGCCTCATTTCCCCTACAAATATTTTGACGGTGCAAGACCATATCAAATACAAGCGTATGAAGCGTGGGTTAAAAATGGCAAGCAGGGTATTTTTGCAATGGCAACAGGAACAGGTAAAACAATCACTTCGTTAAATTGCGCTTTGCAGGAGTATTATAAGGACAAATCGTATCAACTTTTGATTTTAGTTCCGACCATTGCTTTAGTTGAACAGTGGATTAATGAAATTGGCTTGTTTGACTTTAAAAATATTATCGAAATATATTCTGAAAATGCACAGTGGCGCAGACAAATTGTTTCACTAAAAAACAAAATTCAACAAGGCAGTAACGAAAATTTTGTTATTGTTTCTACTTATCAATCATTTACAAACAATGATTTTCAACAAATTTTACCGAAACTACCCGATACAATGCTATTGATTGCAGATGAAGCACACAATATCGGATCCGAAAATGTTAGAGCGGCTTTTAGAAAAATGAAAATTAAAAAGCGCATTGCATTATCGGCAACCCCGAATAGGATATACGACGAAGAAGGAACAGCCGAATTGGAAAGTTTTTTTAATGATAAACCGCCTTATGTTTATAGTTTTCCAATGAGCCAAGCAATAAAAGAAGGTCGTTTGATGGAATACTGTTATTATCCAAAAATGGTTTATCTCAACGAGCTGGAAATGGATAAGTATGTGGAATATACTAAAAAATTAATGAATCTGTTTGATAGCGAAACGGGTAAGTTCAGAAACGAAGACGAAGCAACAAAACTTTTAATGTTGCGGAAACAGGTATTGCATAAAGCAGAAGATAAAATGCGAGTATTGCGAGAAATTATTACAGAAATCGGACAGGACAAATTAAAATACTGTTTTGTTTATGTTCCCGAAGGCAATTCTGAAAACGAGGACGAAAGCATATTGCAAAGAATGCTATACACTATCAAAGAAACATTTCCTAAAACAACTTGCAATACATATACTGGAAATAACAACAAAAAAGAGCGTTCCGCTATTTTGAGTGGTTTTGAAAATGGCGACATAGATGTTTTACTTGCAATGAAATGTTTAGATGAGGGCGTTGATGTTCCGAGAGCCCAATATGGTATTTTTGCGTCAAGCACAGGTAATCCTCGACAATTTATTCAACGTCGAGGTCGTTTGCTACGTAAACACCCGGGCAAAACATTTGCTTACATATATGATATGATTGTAGTACCTGATTTTCAATCACCACAATATGCGAATGATTTTTTCGGAATGGAAAGGTCATTGGTAAGAGGCGAATTAGCACGAGTGGCATATTTTGCTGATTTGGCAGCTAACACTCATTCGGCGAAAGAGGTTTTGCAGGGTCTTGCAGACTATTATCAATTAAATTTATCAGAACTAATTTTAAGTATAAATCAATAAATTTTTAAGATATGACGGCAGAAGATATTTTCAACGAGGTGATAAAATCGCCAGAATTAACAGACATTTTCAACATTCCACAAGAAGTTCTGAATAATCTGAATTACAATGCGACTTCGGAATATCAGGTCATTGAAGTAATCAAAACAATTATTCGTGGGGAAGAAAACCATATGGATAGTAGCGCAATTTTTAGAAGTATTCAAACTCAAATAATACACTTAGGGTAAAATATGGCGACAATAATTAAATCCATTAGTTTCCAAAACTTCTACAACTATTACGGAAATTTTGAACAAAACACCTACCGTTTTACGACAGGAATCAATATTGTTAATGCTGATAACAATATGGGGAAATCCAAATTCTACAACGGTATTCTCTGGATTTTGAATAATGCTGTTTACGATTCAGACTTAAAAAGAATGATAAGCGACACTTCAATTCCCAGATTAGATGCTAATTATTTTAAGAAAATGGTTTCTGGAAAAGCAAAAGCCGAAGAAACGGAGTTTGATATGGGAGTGAAAATTGAATTTGAAGAAAATAACACTCAATATTCTGTGTCAAAAATTTTGCATTGTAAAAAAAATATTTCCGATTGGGATTTTATTGAAAGATTAGATGTTTCTGAAACCAACAATGGCAGAACAATTCCTATTTTGGATATTGAAGATAAGAAAAACAGAATACAAAAAATCATTCCTGTTGAGTTACGGAACTACGCCTTACTGCAAGGCGAATCACTGGAGAAATTAGTTGATTTATCCTCTCGCGCTGGTCTTTCCTCCACCATTGAAACTTTGGCAGGAATTTCAAATCTCATTGATATTTGTTTGACTTGTAGTGATTTGTCAAAGAAAGCAAAAAGACTTTTAAACTACAAAGAAACTGAAGTGAACAACAATAATGATCGAATCAAAATTTTAATTGAGGAAAGAGAGCGACTTGAAAAGTTCAAAGAAAACTACTTGAATCAAATTGATATATATAAGGAAGAATTATCAAAAGCCCAGGCAAGAAAAGACGAGTTGGAAGCATTGCAGCTTAACTCGGCTAAACGAGAAAAATTTAGAGAAATTCAACGGCAGCTCCTAATGGAAATCAACAATCTGAAAAACAATAAGAAAGAAGCGGAGAAAAACATTACTTCATTATTATTTGCTAACAATACACCTTGGTTGCTGATGGGCTTCCAAAACTCTATAGAATTGTTTGGGCAGAAACGCGACAAACTGAATAAAGACCTTACTTTGCAAAGTGTAGCAAATGACCCGACAATTCTTTTGCCTGAAGGCTCTCCCGATATCCCGTCATTAAAAAGAATGTTAGAAACTGAAAAGTGTGAAGTTTGCGGACGTCCAGCTCCAAAAGGGTCTGAATTTTGGGAACATATCAAAATGGTTATGGAACGTCCTCGGAATGTCGAAAATACAAATTCTAACAATTTTACCGCTTTTTACGGAGATATTCAGAAAACTGTCGGTTCATTTTTGTTGAATATCCCAGAAATACCACAAGAAATTGAAAAATATCGCGACAAAATCAATGACATTGACAATAAAATCAGAGAGAAACTGGAAGAATATAATATCGCAAAACAAGAATTTATGAGTGCAGGTGGTAATGAGAATGAATCAAGCAATACTGACAAACAGAATATTGACGACCATTCATTAGCAGAACGCACAATTGAAGATAAAAAACGCTTAATTGAACGTGCCAACGACCAAATTAAGCAATGGAATACCCGTTTGCAGCAGATTGAAAAAGAATTGGATTCTATCAATCAAAGTACAGAAATCACACAGTATCGTAATTTCAAAGATATGATGTGTTGCATTGAGTCAATGTTTTTAAACTCAAAAGAACGCATTTTTGATAGGATTTTGAGTTCGTTAGAAGTCAAAGCAAATCAAAAATACAGCGAACTTACAGCTGGCAATCAGGTTGCAGGTGGTCGCTTGAGTTTCAAAAAGCAAGAGGATAATACTGTCCAAGTTTCAATAAGAAACATAAACGACAACGAACTTACAGGACTTGGCACAGGTTTTCAACGAATGAAGCAGTTATCAATCGTGATGGCGATTATTTCTTCGAGAATTGGTAATCAACACTTTGATTATCCGTTTATATCAGACGCTCCCTTTTCGGAATTCGGCGACAATTTTGTTTACAACTTCTTTAATATTGCACCGCAGGTATTTACTCAAAGTATCATACTTATTAAAGATTTGTACGACCCCAAAGCTGATAATTATCTGAACGACAAAGGTAATAAAATTTTGGAGAAGATGAAAAACGGCGAAATAAATGGTACTTTTTATGTAAATGTGGTTGAAGAAAAAGCTGATGCAACTAATTTAGTTACAAAAAATAAATGTTATTATCCAGATAAATTTTAACACAATGGATAGTTCAGTATTAAGAGATAAAATAGGGCAAAAAAGGCCCAGATACAAAGAGCGGTATCGTTCTTTGATTGAAAGTATTTCAGTTAAAGGCGACACAAGTGGAAAAGGAGATTTTTCTGCATTTGGCCCTTTTTTCCAAACCTATATGTACGCATTTGTTATAGGTTACAAATTAGGAACACCAAAATTTATAGAAAAGGGTGAAAAAACAGCAGATTTTGCCTCCTTCGTCGATTGGAAGCCAACTTCTGTAAGGGATTTTATTTTGATGCTATTACTTAATGATACAGAAAAATACAGTGTCCCATATTCGTGGTTAGAATTGGAGAATGCTAACGAAGAAATGATTGAAAATTTTATATCCGAATTGTTTCGACAAATGGAAGGTTATGCAAACGCAGGTTTTGAGTATCTGCAAAATAAATGGGATAACGAAAAAATTGAGTTCCAAGACCCATTTGTGTTTGTTAATTTTTTATTGGGCTTGAAAGATTAAATTTATGCCCGAATCTCAAAACATAGAATATAAAAGCAGCTAGCACAATGATTACTTGAAAAGGATATGCGGTGAAAGAAAACGGACGTATTACCAATAGCGAATATCTAAAATTGAATGAAATTTAGGCGATCCTCAAACAAAACAACCATGGATCAACCCAAACTCGAACGCTTGCTCCGGCTGATGAAGATGCTCACAGCCAATAACTCATTGACTGTCGATGAAATTGCCGACAAATTAGGCATTTCGTCCCGTTCCGTTTACCGCTATATCGACACCTTTCGCGAGGCCGGGTTCGTCATTAAAAAATCCAACAACTGCCCCAAACTCGACAAATCCTCCCCCTATTTCAAAGACATTAGCCGGCTCATTCACTTTACCGAAGAAGAAGCCTATATCCTCAAGTCAGCTATCGAAAGCATTGACGAGAACAACCTGCTCAAGCAAAACCTCAAAAAGAAGCTCTACACCGTTTACGACTACAACATTCTGGCCGAAACCATTGTAAGCGGAAAGAACGGACGTAATGTCGCTCAATTGGTACAAGCCATTGAAAATAAAAACGCCGTAATCCTAAAAAACTATTCCTCTGCCCACAGCAACGATATCCGCGATCGATACGTCGAACCTTATGCTTTCACCACCAATTACGTACAAATCTGGAGCTATTGCCCCGAAGAAAACAAAAATAAACTCTTCAAAATATCGCGGATTGGCACAGTGGAAATATTACCCGAAACTTGGCAATACGAAGCAGATCACCATGCCGGCTATATCGACATATTCCGCATGAACAGCGATCACACCACACCTGTCTCACTCAAACTCAATCTTCATGCAGCGAACCTTTTGGTGGAAGAATTTCCCCTTGCTTCGAAATACCTCACCCAACTTTCTGAAAATGAATGGATGCTCGTCACCGATGTTTGTTCCATGGATGGCGTCGGGCGTTTCGTGATGGGGCTCCTCGACGATATCGAAATTGTAGAATCACCCGAACTCCAAAAATACATTGCCGACCACCTGAAAAATATTCAAAATAATTTCCCATTGTCATAAGTTGTCTGTCTTTTGCACTGTCTTTCTTTCCGCCTTGGACAAAAAGCGTGAAGAAAATTGCCGGAGTGCAGCGGTTAAAAAGCGTCCTTGTTTGACGACCAACGGGAGGAGTTTGGACGCTTTGAGCGGAACGAAGTCAATTTTTAGCTTTTTATCCACAGCGGCGGCATTTTTTGTTTACTTTTTTTTGCTGAAGAAAAAAAGTAAAAGCCTGTCCGGCTTGAGGACAATAGAAAAAGATTGCTTTTATTTAGTACTTTTTTTCTCATTGTCATAAGTTGTCAAAACAAAACTGTTCCTTTGTGCTTTATTTATCTATCTAATAAATCATTTAAAAAAGTAACAGTATGAAAAAACTAATCTATTCAGTTCTTGCTTTGTTTTTCTGTTTTTCCGCAAGTGCCCAGAATCAAACAAAGGAAAAAGAGTTAAGTAATGCAGAAGTATTTTCAGCAAAAGCGGGAACGCTTATGCAAAAAGAATTTGTTGATATTGGGGTCTTAAAGAAATGTAAGATTATGGTTGTATATTTCACCGACCTTATTTCAAACACGAAACAATCTGCTTTGAAATTCGAGTACGAATATGTTTCGAGCTATTCCACCGATACTAAAGCTGCTTTACTTGACCCTGATGAAGTAGAGGGTTTAATGAAATCAATAAAGATAATGCAGGACAAAGTTTTCCCTACTACACCAACCAACTACACCGAAGTATATTATCGAAGTCGTGGCGGATTTGAAGGTGGCTGTTTCACAAGTAAAAATACTTGGTCAAGCTATCTTAAGCTTGAAAAATACGATAGCAAAAGTTATGTGTGGCTTAATATTGATGATTTGGCTATCCTCTATGCTTATCTTGAACAGGCAAAAGCTAAACTGTAAATACATATAGATCTTACATTTCAATTTCCCGAAGTCATAGAACTTCGGGAAATTTTGCTTTTATTTAGTATTTTTTTTCTCATTGTCATAAGTTGTCAAAAACTCCCCGTTTCTTTATTCCTTCATTTTAATATCAAGCGTTATGAAGACAAAAAAAAGACATTACCTTAATTTTGACATTGCAGGCTTCTCCTATTGGGAGGGATGCTTGGTTTTCAATGAATTGAAAATCGGCACAGAGCTTACACTCATGAGGGAAGAAGACAACAAGTTCGACCCCTATGCCGTAGCCATTTACTACAGAGAATCCAAACTTGGATTTATTCCCCGCAACGCCAACCACGAAATCAGCAAATTTCTGGAACTCGGCCATACAGATTTGTTCGAAGTAAGAATCAATCGCATAACCGCCGATGCTCAACCCGAAAGTCAAGTAGGTGTGATTGTGTATATCAAGCCGGTGAAGGTTGAAGTATAGAATACCACCTAAAAGGGTTTCAGAACCTGTTAGATGTAAATGGAAAACTGAAAATGAGCAAAGACCGAAACATAAAATTATTTAGGGCTGCATTTTATGCGGATTTGGATGTGCTCCAAAAAATAATTGTAAATAAAACTGATCTACGAGTGGAAATTCCAATACCCAAGGGAGATTATAAAATGTTTTGGCATAAGTCATATGTTGAAATTGATGTTTTGGACATATTGAATTGGGCTGCATTCGGATTTTACGAATACACAGACGAGGAAAGAATATGTCGAAGGATGTATGATGCAAAGAATATTCAAATTTTGAATGATTGCATAAACCCTTCTGAATATTACAATAAAGTAATCAAATGTATTGTCTGGGTATGTGATAAGTTTAGTATAAACAATTTTCAGATTAAAGATTATTCCCGTTTCAGACTTCTAAGACATGCGCTTTTTGATGATGAAAATTGGTTGGATGAAGATGAGATGAAAGAGGCTTTAGAAAAAGGATATAGGGAAATTGACCTGAATCTGATGAATGAGGCTGAAAAGGGCAATGGTATTTCCTGTTATAATTTAGTTCAAAAAGGGGCTGACTATAACATTGATCCTATTGACTATACGGATGAAAGCACTATTGTCGATATTTTAGATGGAGATATGTCTTTTCATATATTGAAAATGATTAGCTACTTGTCGGAAAGAGAAAAATGGGATGAATCAGATACTTATCATATGCTTTCAAGCTTATATCAGGTCGGCGTCAGCAATTATATTTTGGATATTGTAATGACCGATAAAGCACGATTTTAAATGTTTTTGGCTCACCTGCAAAAACATGTGTTCGCAAAAAAAGAAAAGCATCTTTGTTAAAACATTTGGGTTGCCTCTTGTCCATCAATCAGGAGGCATTTTTTTATTTTTCGCCCTGCCAGTTTTTCCGTAAAAATCATGTTTCTAATAAAGAAAAAACTCGTAATTTTGAAGAATGTTTATCTTAACGAGCTCAAGATGTAGTTGATTTGAAATAGATCTTGAAGTTCCCAACAAATTGTACAACACTGGCGCTTTTATTCAAAATTCAACAGCAGAATATTTCATCAATAAAAATTGCACGAGATAAACAAAAACGATAATTTTGTGTTGAATTAATAGCAATCGGTATTTTTCAAACCAGTATCGACAAAAACAATTAAAAACCAACCTCAATATGTCGCAATCATCTTATTCTCCCCATCCCGAACGCTATCAACATTCCGTCGGATACCGCTTTTGCGGAAAAAGTGGACTGAAGTTACCGCAAATTTCACTTGGCTTGTGGCACAATTTTGGAGATGTTGACAATACGGCCGAAGCCGAAAAAATGATTCAGTTTGCCTTTGACAACGGTATTACACATTTCGATTTGGCTAACAATTACGGAACACCTGCCGGCAGCGCCGAAACAAATTTTGGAAAAATACTGAAAAAAAACTTTGCTTCTCATCGCGATGAAATGGTTATCAGCACCAAAGCGGGACATGAGATGTGGCCGGGCCCATATGGTGATGGCGGTTCGCGAAAATATCTGATAAGCAGTCTTCATCAAAGTCTGAAAAGAATGAATCTGGATTACGTGGATATTTTCTACTCACACCGATACGATCCCAACACACCTCTTGAGGAAACTATGGGAGCTCTTTCCGATATGGTAAAACAGGGAAAAGCTCTTTATATTGGCCTTTCAAAATATCCTGAAGACAAGGCTCGAGAAGCATTTAGAATTTTACGTGAAAAAGGAACGCCCTGTCTGATTTATCAGGATCGATACAACATTTTCAGCCGCAACATTGAAAATTCACATTTCCCGCTATTGAAAGAACACGGAATTGGTTTTATCGCTTTTTCTCCCCTGGCTCAGGGCATCCTCACCGAGAAATATTTACATGGAATTCCTGAACATTCCAGAGCTGCCCTTTCCTACGGCTTTTTACAAAAATCGCAAATCACGCCCGAAGTGTTGGCCAAAGTAGAAGAACTAAACCGGATGGCTCAGCGCAGAGGTCAAACTATGGCACAAATGGCGCTGGCTTGGTGTTTAAGAACTCCCGACGTCAATTCTGTAATTATTGGTGCCAGTTCGGTAAATCAAATTCAAGAAAACATTGATGCATTGAAAAATATATCATTCACTGACGACGAACTCTGGAGAATTGGTGAATTGGGAGCATAGTTCACAGACAATACACGTGTTTTATTCGGAAATCAAAACTGCAAAATGAATTTTTTCAAGATATTCATTGTTTTTCTAATTATCACTGGAGTCTCCGCAGGCTGCGATAATACTTCCGAATCATCTATTCCCGATGCTCCGGTAAATTTGCAACTCAACATGCTCGTCGCACCCTACAATACGTTTAATACGCCCAATTCGTATATAATTTACGACAAACGCAAAAACGAAATCGACAGAATTGGCTACGGAGGAATTTTACTTTATATAGATTACGAAGGGAAATATTGCGCTTTCGACTTGACCTGTCCTTATGAAGTAAGTCCAAATGTTCGCGTTTCACCAAATGATGAAGGAAAAGCGGTATGCGATAAATGTGGAAGTGTTTTTGAACTGCTTTACGGTATAGGAGCACCTATTTCGGGACCCGCCAAAGAACCACTGAAACGCTATCGTGTTGTGCTGTCAAACAATTGGCTTTACGTTACAAACTAAAAATCAGCCGTTTTTGATTATTCCCAATTTTTTTGGCTGGAAAAAACACCTGAAAAAGCCGTAATCACAACATAAAATGGATAAATCAGCGAAAGCAGAAAAGCATAAAACCAAACATTACGTAAACCGAAAAATTTTCTGACGGAATAAAGAAAAAAACTGTCAATCAAGTATTTTAAAACAAAAAAAACAAAAAAATACGTCCACATCGTAGGCGTTATCAAAGACAAAACAAAAAAACACAACAGACTAAAATTCGTCAAAAAAACCAATAAAGCAACTGCAATTATGTCTTTGTCGCGATAAGCAGAAAATTTGGAACTCCATCGCTTGCGTTGACGAAAAAATGTGCTCAGATTCTCAGCAACTTTTGTTTCTACCATCGCCAAAGTCGATTTTAAAAATCTGATTTCTCCTTTGCTATTTTTCACACTCTCCAACAAAAACATATCATCTCCCGAAAGCAATTCATTATGAAGATCATTTACGTGAATCGAATAAATCTTTTTTGGAAAAGCAAGATTTGCTCCATTACACAAAATTGGTTTTCCAAAAGCTGCTGCTCCTGCTCCGGAAGCCGCCAAACTGGCAAATTCCAATTTCTGGAGCTGTTGAAAAATTTTTAAATTACTTTTCAGTTCAACAGGAGCGATGATTAAATCGGGATGAAAGTGCCAATAAAAATTGCAAATAGTTTCCACCCAATTTTTTCGAGGCTCACAGTCGGCATCGGTCGTAATGATCAGTTCTCCGGAGGCAATATCTACCGCTTCCTGCAATGCATGTTTCTTTCCTTTCAGCTCCGATTGAAAATATTTAACTTTCTGAAACCTTGAGCAAAATTCTTGCATGATTTTATAGGTTCCATCCGTCGAATGATCGTCAACCATAACAAGTTCATAATCTGAATGTGTCTGACACAAAAGAGCTGAAAGCAACTGAGGAATTTTTTCTTCTTCATTGTGACAGCATACCACTATTGAAACAGAAATCTTTTTTTGTTCAAAATGATGTGAAGGCTCAAATTCAGGCAATTTTTCCCAACTCACAGTGAACGTAATCACCATAATCAGATAAAATAAAAGGAGAACAGAAGCGATAAGGACAAAAATCATTTTTCAAAAAAGTTTTCTCAAAAGTACATTTTAATTCTCAATTTCAATACCTGATAAAAAACAGAACAAAGCATCAATAAAGAATGTATGGAAATAAAAAAGCTGCTTCCAAACCATGTCAAAAGCAGCTGTAAATCTAATTGATTCTTCTAATCTGTAAAACTTCTCGAATTCAGATAACGCTAATTAAAATATTTAATTTGATGAACAATTATTGCAAACGCCATAATAAAACACTTCAACAGAATCAGCCTTAAAGTTTTCATTTTTGGGCAATTGCAAAACTTCAGGATTAACATCAAAGACATCATAAACCTTTCCGCACTGTTGACAAATAAAATGAGCGTGTGGAGTTGTATCTACATCATAGCGGGCATTTTTTTCGTCAATGGTCAACATACGGGCAGCTCCCCTTTCTATGAAAATATTGAGCGTGTTGTAAACAGTTGTTTTTGAAAGTGTCGGCATTGAAGGACTTAAAGCCGAAAAAATTTCATCAACCGTTGGATGCGTTCTGTTGTTCAACAGATAATCCATGACAGCTGTCCGTTGAACCGATGGTTTAATGGAATGCTGAATGAGATATTGTTGTGAATAGGCAATAGAATAATACATGATAATTTTTTTTTTCCTGCAAAGATACAATATACCATTGATAATGACAAGATTTCAAACTTGAATTAAATTTAAATTTTTCTCGCCTATTCGACCTGCCGTTTAAAAAAATTAAAAGGTTATGACCGTTGTCGTGCCATAACCTTAAAAATAAAGAAAAAAACAAAATTATATTACACCCAAATCCTTAAGCATGGCATTGGTTACGCGCACACTTTCTGCACTCTTTTTGAAAAGTTCCTTTTCCTCTGCGTTCAGGTGGTAGTCAAGAATTTGTTCTGCACCATTCTTTCCGATCAATACCGGCACACCCAGACAAATATCACTTTGTCCGTATTCTCCTTCGAGATAGATAGAGCAGGGAATTACTTTCTTTTCATCATGAATAATGGCTTCAACCAGATATGCTGCGGCAGCTCCCGGAGCGTACCAGGCAGAAGTTCCCAACATTTTGGTAATGGTTGCTCCACCCAGCATCGTATCAGAAACAATCTTATCCAATGTATCTTTATCGAGTAATTCGGTAACAGGGCGACATTTATAAGAAGCATAACGCACCAAAGGAATCATGGAAGTATCGCCATGCGCACCGATAACAAGACCTTCTATTTCGTTGGGATTGGCATTCAATGCTTTGCTTAAATAACATTTGAAACGAGCTGTATCCAATGTTCCTCCCATTCCAATTACCTTATTGCGCGGAAGTCCTGCAATTTTACAGGTAAGATAAGCCATTGTATCCATTGGATTGCTCACAATCACCAGAATGGCATTGGGAGAATAACGCAATACATTTTCTACAACGCCTTTTATGATACCGGCATTCACATCAATCAATTCTTCACGCGTCATGCCAGGTTTGCGTGGCACCCCCGAAGTAATAACAACAACATCTGAATCGGCTGTTTTTTCGTAATCATTGGTACAGCCGGTAATTTTTGTATTAAAATGAAGCAAGGTAGCAGTCTGAGTCATATCCAAGGCTTTGCCTTCTGCCACGCCTTCTTTTACATCCAGCATCACCACTTCGTCGGCTATTTGACGAAATGCGAGTACGTTTACACAAGTTGCGCCAACATTTCCGGCGCCCACAACAGTTACTTTTGACATATTTTTTTAGTTTGAATTAATAATCTTAGAAACGGCTGCAAAATTACAAATTAATATGATTAAAGAAAAATTTCTTTAATTATTTTAGCATAAATATTTTTAAGTCGATAAATGACCTATTTTGCGGCAAAAAACCGGTAAAATTTCGCTAAATTTCATTTGAAAATAAACAAAATAAACGTAATTTTGTAGAATGTTAATTTTATGATTATGAAAAAATTTCTTTTCACACTTATCGTTGTTTTCAGTTTTTTATCTTGTCAAAACAAAAACTCCTTTACTGTGGAAGGGAAAATTACCTCAGCCAAAGGAGAAAAGCTTTACATAGAGCACATGGGTTTACTAAAAACAACTCCTGTTGATTCCATTGTTCTTGGTAAAAACGGAAAATTTCATTTTTCCGTAAAACGACCTGACTATCCTGATTTTTACCGACTGCGGATAAACGATAAAATGATTATTTTTGCTGTTGATTCCACAGAAAAAATTGACATTCAGGCTGAAGCAAACGATTTTTCCTTCAATTACAAACTTTCCGGTTCAGAGCCTTCGCTTAAAATCCAACAATTAAGAAAATCATTGATCAATATTCAAAATAAAGTCAACAAGCTTTCTTCCAACCTAAGCCCCGAAGCTAAGGAACAACTAATTGCCGAGATTGAGAAAGATGTTGAAAACCACAAAGCAGAAGCAAGGAAAATTATATTGGAAAACCCTAAATCGACTGCCTCTTATTACGCCTTGTACCAAAAAATCAATGATATCTATCTGTTTTCTCCTTACCTGAAAGAAGACAGACCTTATTTTGGCGCAGTAGCAACTTCCTACCACAATTTCATGCCCGACTACAACAGAAGTCAAAACCTCTATGCCACGGTGATGGACGCCATAAAAAATGAAAGAAAGGCAGAAAGAAACCTGCTCATGAAAGAACTTATTGCAAAAGGAGGAACAGGATATATCAACATAAAACTGCCCGACAAAAACGGGAACACCCAAGAACTCTCTAAGTTGCAGGGAAAAGTTGTACTGTTAGATTTTTCGTTGTATGAAGCCCCTGAAAATGTGGATTATACTTTTGCCTTACGCGATTTATACAACAAATATCACGATCGAGGTTTTGAAATTTTTCAGGTCTCACTTGATGAAAATCGCTTTCTCTGGGAAAAAGCCATTCAGAATATTCCCTGGATTTGCGTTCGGGACGAATTGGGAACCAACACACCTTATGTACTTTCTTACAACATTTCGACTTTACCGACTTCTTTCCTAATGGACAGGCAAGGCAATATTATTGCTCGTGATTTGGATTTCAAACTACTGGATAAACAAATAGCAAAACTTCTGTAACTGTTTGCTGTAATCTAATTTTTATAGTGTTATTCCATTGTGCGTTTTCACGACTTCGTTCGGCTCACTTTCTCAACAAAAAAATTGAATGAGAAATTTTATCATTGAAACTGCACTTTCTCTGGGGTTTGATGCTTGCGGAATAGCAAAAGCCGACGCACTTTCCGAAGATGCTGCTTATTTGCAATCATGGCTGAAAGCAGGTTACCATGGGAACATGAAATATCTGGAAAGAAATTTCGACAAAAGAGTGAATCCAACATTACTGGTTCCGGGTTGTCAATCGATAATTGCAGTGCTTATGAATTATTATCCACCCGAAAAACAGCCTTCAGATGCCCCACGAATCGCCAAATATGCCTACAGCAAAACCGATTACCATAAAGTGATAAAGACAAAGCTTAATGAGTTGGAGAATGCCATTGGTGAGAAGTTCGGCAAAGATTGTTTCAATAATGAAGTACAACATATATTTGTTGATTCGGCGCCGCTGCTGGAGCGTAGATGGGCTGAAAAAGCCGGTTTAGGTTGGATTGGAAAAAACAAACAACTCATCCACCCGGGGTTGGGTTCTTATGTTTTTATTGGTATTTTGATGATGAATGCCGAAACAGAATACGATTCGCCAATTAAAAATCGCTGCGGGAATTGCAGAAAATGTATCGATTCCTGCCCCACCCAAGCTTTGTCGGAAGAAAGACTGGACGCAAATAGATGTATTTCCTATCTCAACATAGAATGCAAAACAACAATTCCTGAAGAATTTCAGACCAAATTATGTAATTATGCAGTCGGTTGCGATATTTGTGCCGATGTATGTCCATGGAATAGGAAATGGACACAAGCCAACCGGCATTCCGAATTGGAAACAGCTTCTACCATAAAAAAATGGAACTCCAATCAATGGAAAAATCTTACTCAAGAAGACTTTGAATCAGCATTTTCTGAATCTGCCATAGGTTACGTTGGCTATGACAAGCTGAAAGAAAACATCGCAATATTGATGAAACCAAAAGGTAATAAAAAAGTATAGTTTACTTGTTCTTTTTTAGTTTATTGAGCCTTTTTTCTAAGGCATTTTGAGCCGTTTCTCTGTATCTATACTTATATTTTTTTTCACTTTTATATCCATAACCATAATGAGAAACATCATTTGTTCCATTCAATACGGTAGCCATGTTTTTGAGCTTCTTGGATTCATAAATATGGTTAATAAAGTGCAAAGCTTCTTTTGGCGTATATTTAAGACGAGCGACACAAATTGTATTATCCACCAGCCGATTGAGCTGGAAAGTATCGGATACAATTCCAATAGGAGCTGAATCGAGAATGATATAATCATATCGGGATTTCAATTCCCTGATCAGTTCGTCAAGCCGTTGATTCATTAATAATTCTGCTGGATTGGGTGGAACAGGCCCTGCTAATATAATATCGAGGTAAGGATGAACTTCTGAAGGTTGAATAATTTCATTCATCTGACAATTTGGATCAGCCAAAAATATGGTCAGTCCCTTATTGCTCTTTTTTATATTGAAATACACATCCAGCATGGGATTACGGATGTCAACTCCAATCAAGATAACCTTCTTTTTCATTAAGGCAAAAGACATGGCAAGGTTAGCCGCTATAAATGTTTTTCCTTCTCCGCTAGTGGTAGAAGTTACCAGAATTACAGGAGATTTGGTATCGGCAAACATAAACTGCAAATTGGAACGAACAAGCCTGAACATTTCGACAATGGGAGTAGTTCTGCCTTCTTTCACAACAATACTTTCTACTTCTTTACTTAAGCCTATAGAACCAAGGAATGGCGCTTTAACATATTTCTGAAATTCTTTTCTGTCCTGAACCTTATCGTTAAGAAATTCCAAAAGATACATAATCAATACCGGCAATCCAAGTCCTAAAATCAATGCCAGTAAAAAAACAATCATTCTTTTAGGAGAAACCGGTGACCCAGAGGTATAGGCAGCATCTATAGTACGAGCTGATGGAGTAGTGCTTGCCAGATTCAAAGCATTTTCTTCCCGCTTCTGTAGCAAAAACACATAAAGCGATTCCTTGATCTGTTGCTGACGTTTAATTTCCATAAATTGTCGCTCCTGAGTAGGAACACCCTTAATCTTTGAAGTAAATTCATTGTTTTGAGCCATTAAATCATTTTTGGAAATAACCAATCCATCTTTTACGCTGGCAATGCTTTTAACAATGTTGCCACGAATAGCTCTGATCTGTTGCTCCATTTGAGAGATAACGGGATTTTGGTCATTGGAGCTTCTTAATATTCTCATCCTTTCCAATAACGCTGTATTGTACTCTTCAATCAGCCTTTGCAGGGCATCATCTTTAATACCTAAATTTGCAGGAATTAAATTAAACTGATTTTTACTCTCGTTGATATAACTTTCAATATAATTTACCAAATTAAGTTGTGTTTCAATGTCAGCAAGTTTTTTCTCATATTCACTGGCCGTTTCCAGATAAAGTTGCGCTTCTGAGGAAATATCGGTTAAACCATGAGACTTTTTATAATTTTCTACATTTAATTCCACGTCGAGTAATTCGCTGCTGATAAGCCTTAAACGACTTTCAATAAAATCGGCCGTATTGGTCAATATCATATTTTTATCGAAAATGGCATCCAAATTATAGAGTTCAACCAATTTATCGAGCATGGCTTTGGCTTTTTGAGGCGTCGGAGAAACAGTGCTAATGCTAATGGCATTAGAATTTTTGTTTACAGTAGCCACACTAATTGAAGCTGCAATTTGATTGGTTAAGGCCGCAAGGGGATAAGCAATAATTTTTAACTTCTGACCACTTTTCAAAGGGCTATTTACAAAAAAATGAATTGAGCCGACAGGTGTAGAAAGAGGAGCAGAAAGATTTGAAACCCGATATTCTTCTTCAATAGTTTCTCCGTATTGAAATGAAATATCGTAACCTTTTAAAGTTGGAGACAAAACTAATATTACTTTATGCTTTAAAGTGTCATTGAAGTTTTTTGACACAAAAATATGAACCGGACTAACAGGATAAACTTCATCATATCTTAATCCATTTTTTAAATAATATTCCGTACCAAGATTCAAAGAATCAATTACTTGCCTAACCAGCGTTTTGGAAGAAAGCACTTGAATTTCATCTTCAACTTCTTTTGAAACGCCCAGCATACCGATGCCGTTAAACATGTTTAGATTAGACAATTCCGGTGTTGAATTTTGGTTGCGAAGCAAAATTGTAGTCTGCACCTGATACTTATTATGAATAATTTTCAAATACAGAAAAGCTACTATGAAACAAAAAACAACAGATATTACAAACCAGTGCCAATTACGCAAATATTTCTTTATCAATTCCCTGATGTCAATAACATCATTTTCAGGAGTATCGGTGCGCGGGTCAATCTTGTTTTCCATTTAATTAAGAATGATACTAAAAGTTCTTCAATAAATTTTATCTGGTAACACTGTAAATTACGGTAACCAAAGTGGCAAAAGTAGAAATCGTAGACAAATAAAGAGGAATATTTTGAGCAGAAATACTCCTTACTGCATTTGGCTCTACATAAATAATATCATTTTGCTGCAAATAATAATAAGGAGAAGTGAACACCTGATCGGAATTAAGATTTAAACGAACAAACTCTAACTTTCCAAAATTTTCACGTATCAACAACACATTTTCTCTCTTTCCGTAAACAGTCATGTCGCCAGCCAAGCCCAAAGCATCGAGTACCGTAACTCTTTCGTTATTAATAGAATATTGTCCCGGGCGAAGGACTTCTCCCAACACGGTAACTTTATAATTCAAAAATTGTATAGTAATAATTGCATTTTTCAAATAAGGTTTCAACAGTTCGTTGATATGAGAAATTGCTTCCGATTTTGTCAATCCCACCAACTTTATTTGTCCAATGATAGGAAAATTTATATAACCATTTATGTCAACCAAATAAGATTGTAAAACCGGGGAAGCATAAATTTGAGTAGATCCTGGATTGGAATATGAAACCAGCGGGAGATTGAAAGGAGCAACAGCTTCAGGATCCAGTCCCGAAACCGTAATGGAAAGCATGTCGCCGGAACAAATACGAGCCTCATGACCTTTGGTGAAAGACTTGTTAATGGATTCAGCCGATTTTTCATCAAGTCCATAAAAATAAGCTATCTTTTTTTGAGAAGTGCACCCTGTAAAGAAAACTACTAATAAAAGGAGATAGGAAAAATTTCTCATATTCGGTCATTTTCTACATTTATACTCGAAATAAAAATTACAACCAATCGAGTTAGAACTCAATTCAACTAAAAAAAGTTAACGCCTGAAAAATGAAATTATTTTATTATTTTATCATTTTGAAATAAACGGTTTTCAGATTATAAACTGTCTTCAATCAGTCTGATCTTTTCTTCAATTAAACGGCTTTCTTCTTTCAAAGTATCAATTTTTCGTTCCAATTCAAGAATTACTTTACTTCCCTTTTGGGTAGTGGAGGTAAAATAACCCAAATTATTTTCATAAGTTGCTATTTCCGAATTAAGTCTTTCACGGGCATGAAGCAATTTATCCCTTTCATGAATGAGTTTGCTCTGTCCTTTGGTATTCATGTCTTTCAAATTATTTTTGAAAGTATCCAGCCTACGACTTACCCAATCGATATTGAGCTCCTCGTATTTCTTATCAACGGCTGCACGAAAATCCTTGTAAATTTTATCCTTTTCCTTGAAAGGAACATGACCAATAGTTGTCCATTCTTCAATAAGAGCTTTTAAAGAAGCAACCGTTTCGTTGGGATGATCCGATTTCTGTAACGAATTGATTTTGGCTATCAGGTTTTTCTTTTTTTCGAGGTTCGCAAGTTCTTCCTCATGCAGGGAATGTACGTTTTTCTGTTTCTGATCAAAAAAATAGTCGCAAGCAGAAATAAAACGTTTCCAAAGTTCATCGGAATATTTTCTTGGTACCGGACCAATCGCTTTCCACTCCTTTTGCAATTGGATGAATTTTTCGGAAGTCTCTTTCCAATCAGTATTGTCTTTCAAAGATTCTGCTTTTTCGCAAAGTTCAACTTTTTTACGATAATTTTCTGCATAACTGTTTCTCACCTGTTTGTAAAATTCAGCTTTAGCCGAAAAAAAAGCATCACAAGCATGTCGGTAACGTTCAAAAACTTTATGATTGAGTTTTCGAGGTGCAAAACCTATGGTTCTCCATTCATCCTGCAAGGCCAAAACACTTTTTGTGGCTTCTTCCCATTCACTGAAGGTTTTTAATACGCTAAAGTCAATTGATTCTATTTTTTCACAAAGAGCAGTTTTTGCAACCAAATTATCATCCTCAATCTTCCGAATCGATTCAAAGTAAGTTTGATGCTTTTTATTAACGACGGTAGAAGCATTTTTAAAACGTTGCCAAATTTCTTCTCTTAACTCGCGTGAAACCGGACCGGTTTCATGCCATTCGTTATGAAGCTTTTGCAATTGTTGAAACGCTGTAACCACATCTGGTTCGTCCATTAATTTTTCGGCTGCTTCACAAATCTGCGTTTTAGCTTCCAAATTTTTCTTGAAATCATACTCTCTGAGCTCATTGTTGATTTTAATTAAATCCCAAAAAGCTTCCTGATAGGCATTGTATTGTTTGAACAAATCCGACAAACTGGATGGAGGAACCTGACCTATCGATTTCCATTCTTGTTGCAATGCTCTAAATTCATTAATATGTGTTGAAACATCATCCTTGGCATCGGCAAGAATTTTCATTTTCTCCAGAATTTGCTGTTTTTTTAACAAGTTTTCCTGCTTTTCTTTTTCTATCTTGGCCAGATGTTCAGTTTTCTTATCTCGAAATTCTTTTAGTAAAGATTTAAAAGTTTCTTCCAGTTCATCCGATTTTGGAACAAAATCTTCTTCTGCCCCTCCATTTTCGAGGAAAAGTTTTTTCTGATTTTCAACTTCTGCACGATGATTTCTATAAAATGCCTGTTTGATGTTTTCCACATCATTTTTCACCTCCTCTACTTGCTTGTTCAGACAATTTTTCAAAGCTTCCATCAATTCTTCATTTGAAAATGCAGAATAATTCGAAACAGTAGAAGTTGAAGTTGAAATTGAAGCTGAAGATTCGGTATTCTTATCTTCTACGGCTGAAGTTTCTTCGTCAACAGACAACTCGGCAGAAAAGTCCTGTAATTCTTTGTCGCTAATTGATTCAGAAAAGTCGGTTTTGTTGATTGAGTCCATTTAAAATAACGTTATTCATGAATTTCTCTCCCATTTTAATTGGGATGAGGGATGCTGGTTCTTTTTAAAAACACAATTATATTCACAAAAGTATAATAAATATTTAAAATATCGATGATGTACATTAAAAAAAATTAAGTTTTCTCCATCAAAACAACTTCTTTGTTTTTACTCGTCTTTTTGTTCATTGCGAAACGATATGTAGGTATTTGCCTGCTGAGCGGGATTTATCTGAATATCGTTAATGGACACATGCTTGGGGCGGGTAATAATAAATTCCACAGCATCAGCAATGTCCTCGGCATTCAAAGGCACAAGACCGGAATACACTGTTTTTGCTTTTTCGGCATCGCCATGATAACGTACCAGCGAAAATTCTGTTTCAGCCATGCCTGGAGAAATGGAACTCACCTTAATCCCATATTTTACCAAATCAATTCGCAAACCTTTAGTAATGGCATTTACCGCATGTTTGGTTGCACAATAAACACTTCCGCCTGGATAAACCTCAATTCCTGCAATTGAAGAAATATTAATAATGTGGCCGCTTTTGCGCTCTACCATTCCCGGAACAATTAATTTTGTAATAAACAGCAAACCTTTGATGTTGGTATCCACCATTTGTTCAAAATCGGCCATATCGCTCTCTTCAAAAGAAGATGCTCCCGCTGCCAAACCGGCATTGTTGACCAATAAATCAATTTTTTGAAAATCTTCGGGTAACGACTGAATAGCTTGTTCACAAGCACTTTTGTCGCGGATGTCAAAACAAAGCGGAAAAACATCAATAGCATAATTTTCTTTTAGTTGTTGAGCAAGTTGTTGTAATCTTTCACCTCGCCGACCGGTAATAACCAATCGATATCCCAATTTGCCCAAACGAAGAGCTATGGCACGTCCAAAACCGGATGTAGCGCCTGAAACAAATGCTATTTTCTTATGCTGAGAAGTTGTCATATAACCAGTTCTTAAAAAAATTAAATAAATTTAAAGTATATCGGTATCTATTTCTTTATCTCCATTGACAAAGCGCAAAGTATGTCCCATTCTTTCCTTTTTTGTTTGCATATAAAAAGCATTGTAAGGATTTGGTTTAATTTCTATCGGCACATTTTCAACAATCGACAACCCGTAAGCTTCGAGTCCGATACGTTTAACGGGATTGTTGGTCATTAATCTTATTTTTGTTACACCCAGTTCCTTCAAAATTTGTGCACCGACGCCGTAATCACGTTCATCAGCATCAAAACCAAGATGTAAATTGGCTTCCACGGTATCCATGCCCTGTTCCTGTAACTTGTATGCTTTTATTTTATTCATCAGACCAATACCGCGTCCTTCCTGATTCATGTAAACAATAACTCCTTTGCCTTCTTTCTCTATCATCTCCATAGCTTTGTGCAACTGCTCGCCACATTCACAACGGAGCGAACCAAAAATATCTCCCGTTACACAGGAAGAATGAACTCTCACCAAAATGGGCTCATCTTTTTCCCATTCTCCTTTTATTAAGGCAACATGCTCTTTATTGTTGGAAATCTGACGAAATGGAATCAGTTTAAAATTACCGTAAGCAGTAGGCAAATTTACTTTTTCGCCTTTTTCTATTAAGGATTCAAACTTCAACCGATAAGCTATCAAATCCTTAATGGTCACAATTTTTAAATCGAAACGTTCTGCAATTTCCATCAATTGGGGCAAACGTGCCATTGTACCGTCTTCGTTCATAATTTCTACCAAAGCTCCTGCCGGATAGAGTCCAGCCAAACGGGCAAGGTCAACGGCAGCTTCAGTATGACCGGCCCTGCGTAAAACGCCTTTCGATTTTGCCCTGAGTGGAAAAATGTGACCCGGTCGGCCAAAAGTGTCGGGAGTTGACGAAGGATCGGCAAGAGCGCGTAAAGTTGCGGCTCTGTCGGCTGCCGAAACGCCCGTAGTGCATCCCTCCAACTTATCGACACTCACCGTAAAAGGTGTTGAATGCATGGAAGTGTTGTTCTCTACTTGCATTTCAAGTTCCAATTCTTTACATCTTTCTTCGGTCAGCGGAGCACACACAACACCTCGACCATATGTAATCATGAAATTGACCATTTCCGGCGTTACCTTTTCGGCGGCACAAATAAAATCTCCTTCATTTTCACGATCTTCGTCATCAACCACAATCACGAATTTACCTTCGCGAATGTCTTCAATGGCTTCTTCTATAGTGTTTAATTTAATTTCCATAATTATAAAAATTTAAGCATATCAATTTTTCATTTTCAGCCCAGAAAGTTTATCTGTTAAAACCTTAAATTTTTGAACCAGTCTATTCCAAATTTTTTCGTAATTTTCAGGATTAAACAAAGCCGAATCTGTTACTGCCTTGTAAGTCAGAAAAATACCAACAGGCAACAATACCGCTGAACTGAGCCACATTCCTTCAAAAGTTGACCAAATTCCTTCTCTGGCCATTTTGTATCCGGTATTGTCTATGATATAGTAAATAATAAACATAACCACTGAAATAACTACCGGCATGCCAAACCCGCCTTTACGAATAATGGCGCCCAATGGTGCACCAATAAAGAAAAATATCAAACAGGCGAAAGACAAGGTGAATTTTCTGTGCCATTCTACTTGATGACGACGTACATACATGATTTGTTCATTCAACATAACCTTATTAAATTCAATATTATCTTTCACTTGTTGAACTTCAGAAAGTGCAATATCAACGGCTCGGGTCTTAGATTCCTTGTTTAAACCAAGAAAAAGAGAATCGGAGTTGAATTCATCGGTAGTTTTTTGAGGAATAATAGACGAAGAAGGATGATTGGCACTCCAACTGAGATATGGATTCTGCATGATTTCTTTAGATTGCTGAACCTCCATCGAAGTTACAATTTTAGATACCGAATCGATGGAATGTGAAAGTTGAGAGATATTTTTACTGATATGCTGATCGTGTAATAACGATTCATCAAAACGATTAAACTCAGCATCAAAGTCAACCAAAATTTCTTTCGTTCGAAAAGTTTCACGTCGGTACGGAATGCTGGAGGGAGAACTGCTAATGCGTTGATTTTTCAGATTTTCAAAACTTTCTCCATTGTAAAGCGAAAGCAACAGACTTTTTTTATCTTCCGACAACTGAATCTCGCCGGAATCGGCCACCATAACAGTTGCATTTTCAAATCCTCCAGAAAAGTCGTAAATCATTAAATCTTTTAAAATTTTTCCGTCTTTTCCACGAACATAAATATTATAACCATTGATACCGGTATAAAACTCACCTACAGGTATTTCCAACTCGGGTGATTTTTGTTTCAACGAAAAAATTAAAGTCCATAACTTTGTTTGTGCCATCGGCAGGGCATAATTGGAGAAATAGAAAGCCGCAATACAAATGATGGAAATGAAGAAAATAAGCGGACGCATGATTTGAAAAAGTGAAATACCTGCTGCTTTCATGGCTGTCAGTTCGGAAGTTTCGCCAAAATTGCCAAAAGTCATAAGCGATGCCAACAAGATAGCCAACGGTAACGCCATAGGTACCAACGACATGACAGAATAGGAAAAAAATTCAAATAGCACCGACCATCCTATTCCTTTCCCTACCAAATCTTCAAAATGTTTCCATAAAAACTGCATTAAAAGGATAAAAATGCAGATAAGAAAAGTTACAATAAAGAGGGAAATAAAATGTTTAAATACGTATATATCAATTTTTTTTACTTTGAACATGTTCTTTTTCTTAGAAGGAACAAAATTACGCTAAAAAGTTTAATTCTGCATTATTCATAGCATGAAATATGCTTAAAAACAAAACTTATCAGCAAAAAAATGTACAAAAAAACCATTTGTTGGACAAACAAATGGCAAATTTTCAGATGAAAAAAATAGACAGTGATTACATGCCTCCAATACGTTTTAATTCGTCAACCTGATAGTTCCACAGCAAAATGGCATCTTCCTTTTCATCTTCCCATGCGAAATCGGTAATAACTAACGTAACTTCACCCGTAAGCTCTTGCGTATCAATTCTAAATTCGAAATAAGCAGGAGTATTCAAATCGTCAAGCCATTGGAAACGGATACTTTTAAAAGGTTTCAGTTCCAAAATTCGGGCACTTTGTTGAAATTCTTCCCATTTAAAAATATAGGTTGAATCGGATGAAAAAACTTCATCAGCAAACCATTCCGATAAACCCAGCGGCGAACCAATTTTATTCCACAAAAAATTTGGAGACGCCGACTTGAGAGGATATTCCAATGTAAAAATTGATTTTTGCATGATTCACTTCATTTTTTTGTCCTTATTCTGCTCCCAAATTCCTGAAAAAAACATGTATCGTTTAACGACTGCAATTTAATAAATTAAAATGAGGAGTCAAAATTTATACCTGACAAATTTGGGAAAAAAACGTATACTCATTTTTGCAATTGTAATTTGTCGAAGCTCAAAGGCAACAAATCTTTCACGCAAGAGATAACATAAATTTCCTGGCTTCCGTAGAGAAGAATAGTAATATTTGTTTCATAACGCAACTCCGTTTCCAACAATACCTGCCTGCAAGCACCACAAGGAGTAACGGGCATTTTTAAAAATTCGCCATTGGTAAAAGCAGCTATAGCCAGCGTTTTCACAGGTATGTCGGGATATTGGGCGTTGGCATAGAAAACAGCGACTCTTTCAGCACACAAACCCGAAGGATAAGCTGAATTTTCCTGATTATTGGCGGTAATAATTTCACCATTTTCGAGTTCAAGAGCGGCTCCCACATAAAAACCGGAATAAGGCGCATAAGCATTTTGAACCTGTTCCTTTGCTTTATCTATCAACTGTTGCTGCAAAGAGGTCAATTCGTCAAAACGACAGACCGAATAAGTAACTTTTGTTGATTTTTTAAACATATTATAATCAAATTAATAATCCTATCAGAAAAAATTTCCCTTTTGCAGGGGGGTACAAAAGTAAAAAAATAATTAATCAAACACTCATTTTTGAGAAAATAAATTATATTTTTGCAATAAAATAAACTTTATTACCGGTTTCTATCTTTCAAGCTGTAAACCACTAAAGTTTTAAAAAAATGTGTACAGAGAATTTTCCAGCTTGCAAATTTTTCAAATTTGTCCTAAGTTGAGCGATCAATTTTTTTTAGAACCATTTCAGAAAAGAGTCCTTATGTATTCAGTTGCAAAAAAATTTAGTCTTTCCATTGTTTTGCTTCTTTTTACCAATTTTGCTTTTGGTCAGCAACTCAATAAATATTACCTATCCTATATCGAAAAATACCATCAGTTGGCCATCAAACAACAAAAAAAACACGGTATTCCTGCGAGTATAATTTTGGCTCAGGGCTTACTTGAATCTTCAGCGGGTCAAAGCCAACTTTCTCAACTTTCAAACAACCATTTCGGAATTAAATGCAATTCCGACTGGAACGGAGAAACCATTTCATGGGACGATGACGAAAGAAATGAATGTTTTAGAAAATACAGAAATGTTGCCGATTCATATGAAGACCATTCTTTGTTTTTGAAAAACCGCCCGCGTTATGCTTCCCTTTTTCAATTGGACAAAACCGATTATCAAGGTTGGGCACATGGACTAAAAAAGGCTGGTTATGCCACCGATCCAACTTATGCTTACAAGCTTATTTCCTTGATTGAAAACTACAACTTGAATCGATTCGACAAACAAATTTTTAATGAAAATTTTGCTGAAAGAATGGAAATTCAAATCAATACTTCCATTCCACAGCATATTCAAAAAGTGAGTGATTATGTAACACACAAAAAGTTAAAAAACAATGGTGTTCCTTATGTAATGGCTGTTCCGTGCGATACTTATGCCAACATCGCTCAAGAATTTAATATGAGTGAAGAGACCCTCAGAAATTACAACGAAGTCAGCGCCACCACGGCATTACAACCCGGAGAAAAAGTATATATTCGTCCAAAAAAGAATAAAGCTGCAAAAAATTATCCCGTTCATGTAGTACAAGAAGGAGAATCTATGCATGATATTGCACAATTTTACGGAATAAAAACTGAAAAACTTTACAAAATGAACCAACTTCCTTTTACGGAAGGAGCACAAGTGGGACAGGTACTAAAATTGCGCTAAAACCCAATTATTTTTTTTCAAAACCATGCGGAGAAAAAACACGGAATTATTAAGAGAAATTATTCGGCAAATGTTAAAGGATCAACATTTGGAAAAACCGTTGTATGAAAAAAGAATTATAGACGCATGGACTTCAGTGCTGGGACCACAGATAGAGAAATATACCAGCCACTTGGAAATCAAAAATGCAATATTATATGTGAGCATTAATTCTGCCGTATTGCGACACGACTTATTCCTCTCGAGAGAAGAAATAAAAAATGCCTTGAACAAAGAAGTGGGTCATGAAGTTATCAACGCTATCGTTTTTCGTTGACTAAAAAATCCACGTATTTTATTAAATATCAATACATTAGTTTTATTTCCACAGAAGAAAACTTCAGAAAAGAAACATACAAGGAAAAAAAGTGTTACTTTTGCTCACTCATTGAAAGCCCATTAAAGGGTGAATTTTTATGTTTAATCACAATAATTTATTGTTATGTCAACTAAGAAAAACATTATTGCATTGCGCCAAAAGAAAGCAATCGTAGAAAAAGGCGGCGGTGAAAAAGCTATTGAAAAACAATTGGCAATGGGTAAAATGACAGCCCGCGACCGCATCCGCGCTTTGTTGGACGAAGGCTCGTTTCACGAATACGATTTGTTTGTGCAGCACGAAGAAAAAAATTTCGGAATGGACACAAAAGATTTGCCCGGTGATGGAGTCATTACAGGAACAGGAACCATCAATGGAAATCCTGTTTGTATTTACGCTCAAGATTTTACCGTGATGGGTGGTTCTTTGGGGATTCAACATGCCAGAAAAATAACCAAAATCATGGATCACGCACTCAAAATGAAAATGCCTTGTATTGGAATAAACGATTCGGGAGGAGCTCGTATTCAGGAAGGGATTGGTGCATTGGCCGGCTATGGTGAGATTTTTTATCGCAATACTATGGCTTCAGGCGTAATTCCACAGATTTCCGTAATTCTTGGACCTTGCGCCGGTGGCGCAGTATATTCACCTGCATTGACCGATTTTGTTTTTGTGGTAGAAAATATCTCCAAAATGTTTATCACCGGCCCTAATGTAATTGAAACTGTACTGGGAGAAAAAATATCACAAGAAGATTTGGGAGGCGCCAGGGTACATGCCGAAATTACAGGTAACGCTCACTTCTATGCGCTGAGTGAAAAAGAATGTTTGCAGCAGATCAAGGAACTCATTTCGTACATTCCCCACAACAACGAAGAAAAAGCTGCCAAAGTGGAACCAAAAAAGCCAAAATTCAAAAAAAATATCGAAAATATCATTCCTTCCAATCCAAAACTTCCCTACGATGTCCGCGAAATAATCTATGCTTTGGTAGATGATTCAAAATTTTTTGAAGTTCAGGAACTTTTTGCTCCCAACATTGTAATAGGTTTTGCCCGAATGGATGGAGAAACGGTTGGTTTTGTTGCCAATCAGCCAATGTATTTGGCAGGTGTGCTGGATTGCGATGCATCCGATAAAGCAGCACGTTTTATTCGTTTCTGCGACGCATTCAATATACCGCTGGTTACATTGGAAGATATTCCAGGCTATTTACCCGGCGTAGATCAGGAACATGCAGGTGTCATTCGGCATGGCGCAAAAGTGCTTTATGCCTATTCAGAGGCAACCGTGCCAAAAATTACCGTTATTCTGAGAAAAGCTTACGGAGGTGGATACATTGCCATGAATTCCAGACATTTGGGTGCTGATTTTACTTTTGCTTGGCCTGAAGCCGAAATCGCAGTGATGGGACCAGAAGGTGCCGCCAATATTATTTTCAAAAAAGAAATTATGGAAGCTGAAGATCCGGATGCCATGCGTCAACAGAAGGTTAAAGAATATATTGAAAAATTCGCAAATCCTTTTGTTGCTGCCGGTAAAGGTTACATTGATGCTGTAATTGAGCCACTCGAAACCCGCGAATTGTTACTTCATGCTCTCAGCGTTTCCAGAAAAAAATTCGATTTCCGTCCCGTCAAAAAACACGGAAATCCGCCACAATAATCAGGAAAAGAATTTTTTCACTAATGACAGATAAAAAAAATGAAGTGAAAAGCCAAATATTTAGTTTGTAAGTTTCACATTATTTTTATTGAAAATTAAAATGAAAAATTATGAAAAACAATAAACCTGTACAGGCAGAAAATCCAGATTTTGTAGATTTTGCAATTACAGCACGTAAATATAAAACGTTGCTCACAAAAAAATTTCTCAGTAGAAAAAAATGGGAAAATCCCAGTCCTTACGAAATTTTTTCATCTATTCCTGGCACGGTAGTAGATATTTATGTAAAGGAAGGTGATGTTGTTGAAGAAGGAGCACCATTGATGACACTGGAAGCTATGAAAATGCAAAATAAGATTGAAATGCCTTTCACGGCAAAAATAAAAAAAATAAATGTTCAGAAAGGGGAACAAATACCAAAAGACTTTTTGATCTTCGAATTGGAACCCGTCGAATAATGACCCAACACAAGCAAAAAAAATTGCTTTGTTAAATCTTGAAAAGTCTCTTCGTTGTAACGACAAAATGTCGAGAAAACGGAGAGACTTTTTTTATCCAATACGATATAACTGATTGAAAGCCAAATATAAATGACGCAGTTGTCAACTACAGCATTTCAAAATATTCCGTCTCATGGCAATTTCAAATTGCCTATCTTCATAAAATATTATACTTTTGTACTCTCAATAGAAGTATTTTATTTTTCCGACTGTTGATCAGTGAATACCCGGAATTTAAAACAATAGCACAACCAACTTTTACTCATGAATCAAACCAACAAACAATTTGACCAAATCGCTGCTATTTGCCGCAACATTTTCATTCAGAAACTGAAAGATTATGGTGCTTCATGGCGACTCTTGCGCCCGGCTTCGGTTACTGATCAACTATATATCAAAGCCAATCGCATCAGAAACATTCAAGTAAAAGGTTTTTCTAAAATTAATGAGGGCATTCGCTCAGAATTTATCGGTATTGTAAATTATGGCATTATTGGTTTGATTCAGCTGGAAAAAGGTTTTGCCGAAAAACCCGACCTTTCAGTAGAAGAAGCTACTGCTTTATACGACAAATACATGCAACAGGCAAAAGAGTTGATGATGAACAAAAACCACGACTACGACGAAGCATGGAGAAACATGCGAATTGAATCGATAGTGGATCTGATATTGATGAAAATTGAAAGAACCAAACAAATTGAAGAGAACGAAGGGAAAACATTGATTTCTGAAGGTATTGACGCCAATTATCTTGATATGATTAATTACGCTATTTTCGCCTTAATCAAAATGGAAGAGAACGAACGTCAACAAAAAAAGGAAATTGCTTAAATACAATTGAAATTATTCATTAAATCTCATGTCATCAGATATTTATAAAAGCAAAAAAATGGTTTTCCCTGCCGAACAAAAAGGGAAAAAAATTCTATTCATTCGAATATGTAGCATCCTTTTAGGAGTGCTTTTTGTATTTTCAGGCTTCGTGAAAGCCATTGATCCGCTGGGAACTACTTATAAAATTGAAGATTATTTGAATGCTTTTGGAGAACCTTTTTCCCAATTCGTTTTTTTGGCTTTGCCTGCTGCAATTTTTCTTTCCACCTTAGAACTGGTAATGGGACTAAATCTTTTGCTCAGGATTTATGTACGATTCACCACATGGGTAGCTACTGCATTTCTTTTTTTGATGACCTTGTTGACTTTTTATATTGCTCTAAAAAATCCTGTTACCGACTGCGGTTGTTTTGGTGACGCTATTGTTCTCACCAACTGGCAAACTTTTATTAAAAATATTTTATTTATTTCCCTTTCTATTTTTCTACTTATCAACCGAAAACATCTTTATCCGCTCGTTCTTCCTCCATTAGAAGCTGTTTTTACTGTTTTATTTGTTTTAATTGGGGTGGGAATTTCGATGTATTGTTTCTTCCATTTACCCTTGATAGATTTTCGTCCCTACAAAGTGGGTGTAAATATTTATGAAGCCATGCAAATTCCGGAAGGAGCAAAACCAGATATTTATGAGACTACCTTTATTTACGAAAAAGATGGCGAACAGAAAGAGTTTAATCTCGAAAACTATCCAAAAAATGACAAAAGCTGGAAGTTTGTCGACCAGAAAACAAAATTGATTTCGAAAGGCTATCAACCTCCGATTCACGACTTCACCATCCTCAATAATGACAATGAAGATATTTCGGATATTATTCTTTCTCAACCCGATACGACCTTTCTGCTCATCATGTACGACATCAACAAAACCTCGCTTGAAGGAGCAAAAAAAGCAGAAAGAATTTTTCAAAAAACTCAGCAATCCGGTCATTCGTTTTATGCCATTACGGCTTCAACCGATAACGATATTCAAAAATTTTCAGAACAAACAAAAATCTCATTTCCTTTTTACAAAGCCGATCCTATTATGCTGAAAACCGTCATTCGCGCCAATCCTGGTTTGGTACTCATAAAGAATGGAACAATTTTGGGGAAATGGAATTGGCGAGATTTTCCCGAAACCTTTTATTAAAAAAACGAAAAGAAGTAAAACTATACAAATACATCTTGATAAGAAACAAACTTAATTTTTCAAACTCAATAAAAAACAGAAAATATGAGAAAAAACATTGTAGCCGGAAATTGGAAAATGAATAAAACCTTACCGGAAGGTTTGGCCTTGGCAACAGAATTAGACAAAATGCTTTCGGGTTGCCAACCCAAGTGTGAAGTAATTATTGCCCCGCCGTTTATCCACTTGGCAAGCATAACGGCAACAATTGATACAAAAAAAATTGGCGTTTCCGCACAAAACTGTGCCGACAAGGAATCTGGAGCCTATACGGGTGAAGTTAGTGCAGCAATGGTGAAATCTACCGGTGCCAATTACGTTATTTTAGGTCATTCCGAACGCAGAACATATTACGGTGAAACTCCCGCCATTCTGAAAGAAAAAGTTAATCTGGCTTTAAAAAACGAACTTACACCCATTTTTTGTATAGGGGAAGTACTTGCCGAAAGAGAATCGGGAATTTATTTTGACGTAGTGAAATCTCAAATTGAAGGTTCATTGTTTCACCTTTCTGCGGAAGATTTTTCAAAAATCATCCTTGCTTACGAACCTGTTTGGGCGATTGGGACAGGAAAAACTGCCACACCTCAGCAGGCACAGGAAATGCACGCTTTCATACGCAAAACCATTACCGAAAAATATGGAAAAAACATAGCTGAAAACACTTCCATTCTTTACGGTGGCAGCTGCAATCCCGCCAATGCAAAAGAATTGTTTGCCAATGAAGATGTTGATGGCGGATTGATTGGCGGGGCTTCTTTGAAAGCTGCCGATTTCAAAGCCATTATTGATACATTTTAAGCGCTTTAATTAACGTAACTTTTCAATGTTTCTATAAAAAAATCCGTAAATTCTGTTTTACGGATTTTTTTATAACTTTGGTAAATTTTTTCGGACAAATTCTTTTTAGTTTTTTTGACGGAATATGCTGATTAAAATTTACGAAGCCAATCCAAATCCCCATGAAATACATCGCGTAATTGAAACCTTACGCGACGGAGGAACTATCATATTTCCCACCGATACGGTTTATGCTTTCGGATGCAGTCTTTTCAACAAAGACGGCGTTGAATATATCTCCCGTATCAAGAAGAAAGATCTTCGCCGTTCTCAACTTTCATTTGTATGCGAATCTATCAGCCAAATAAGCGAATATACCAATCTTGATGACGATACTTTCAAACTGATAAAGAAAAATTTGCCCGGTCCGTTTACTTTTATTCTCAATGGCAACCATCGGCTTCCCAAACTTTTCAAAGATAAAAAAACGGTTGGCGTACGAATGCCTAAAAATAATATTGCCCTCACCATTGTACACGAATTGGGAAACCCGCTAATGACCAGCTCGATTTTTTACCACAACAATTCATTGGAATATATTGTTGATCCTGAACTTATTGAAGAAAAATACGGCCATTTGGTCGATTTGGTAATCGATGGCGGCCCCGGAGGCTATATTCCTTCCACTATTGTCGACTGTACCGGTGACGAACCGGTAATTGTCAGACAAGGTGCCGGTGAACTGGTTTATTGAAAATTTTCAGCCAAATAAATCAAAAATTGTCAAACTTTTATTGAAATTTCTACGGAAATTTTTCTACAGAGAAATCCACTAAACGCAGATTCAGTATTAGAAAATTAGGTACAACAAATTGTAGATCAGCCTATAAAGTTCAAAGTTTAGCCTAATTGTTTATAATGAATAAGTTAACGTGAGTTCGATAGATGAAAATGAATATTATACAAGCAATTATAAATAAGGTAATAAGGTTGATGAAAAAAAAGTATTCACCTGTTACGAAGGTTAGTTGTGTCAAATAAGGTCTTTATATTCAGAAAACGAACCCCATTATTTTATAAAACCTTAGTAACGTTAATCAACAACAAGAATAAACCTTATTATCTTATTAATTATTAAATTTTTATATGATTAAAACAGGTAAATCGTTATACCGAACTCACGTTAAGTTACGTTCACTGAGTTGCAGAAATGATATTTAATATCTTTGAATGCATAATCTGGGATTAAACCACATTGCAGGATATCCGTTTCATGATTATGAATAATAATCAAAAATTATATTTTTTCTGCAGAAATGGTATTTTATTTTTTGAATAAGTAATCTGGAATCAATTGACCCTTAATGTTGAATATATTTCCATTCTTCATTTAACTTGAAAAATACACAAAGTGCTTATTAGCAATTTCAGTTGCAAATGAATTCATTAAATATTTTCTTATTCTACTATATAATTTAGGTTCCATTTCTGAAAAATACACTTGACTGGCTTCCACATTGATTTGGAAAAAACAATAATTTTTCAGTTGCAATATTAATAATAATTAGGTAAATTTTTGCGTAACATCTATTTAATCAGTTGAGTACATATTTTATTCTGAAAAACGGATTTAGTATAGATTATCATTTAGTTATGAACTAATATTTGAAAAAATATTTAACTATTGTCATTAATTTAAAAGGTTTTTTCTTAATTTAATTTTCTTCGTGTCGAAAAAAAAAGATAGAAAAATTTTTCACGATATGAACATTTGTTCAAAATAAGTAGTATATTTGCAATGTTATTGTGTGATATATTTCCATTAAAAGTAAAAAAATATGCCTCGTCCCAAACAGTGTCGAAAATAGGTTCGCCGCCATTGATAATAGGATTTAAGCCATCGCAAAGGCTTTCGTGGAAGGTAAAATGATTGTAATCGAAGGAGGAAATGTAGATTTTGGCCGGGAATGGTATCGTTGCAGAAAGTGCCACAAATTGATCGATGGTCTTGAAAATCATACCGCTTGCAGACATTGCAAAAGTTTTGGCGATGAGGAATTAATTCCCATTAGTAACGATCAATAATTCCATTATGAAAGCTGTTGTTTTATCCGATAATAGAAAAGGATTCCCCGATATTGAAACAGAGCACGGGTTATCAATTTATTTTGAAACCGGAAAGCACAGGATTTTACTCGATACGGGCGGATCGGATTTATTTCTGCAAAATGCTTCGAAATTGAATATCGATCTGAAGGCAGTAGATTACGTATTTATTTCTCATGGGCACAATGACCACATGGGAGGATTACCGTATTTTCTGAAAATAAACACCCGTGCCAAAATAATCGTTTCTCCGAATGTGATGCATCGTTCTTTTTATTCCAAAAGGAACGGATTTCATACCATTGGTTTGGATTTTGATTTTTCGCCTTATCAACATAGATTGATACCGATCGAGAAGGAATGCCGGATCGACGATGAAATTAGTATTTTTGTGAATACTTCAACCCGATTTGAACAGCCTCTGGCCAACCAAACGCTGTTTTGTGAGGGTAAAAATCATGAAATCATCCCAGATGATTTTTCGCACGAATTGATATTTACCCTTACCAACAACGAAAGACTTTTTGTATTCACGGGATGTGCACACAAAGGTTTATTGAATATACTTGAAACAGTAAAAGAAAAACTTGAATTCCCTATACAATGGGTGATGGGAGGATTTCATTTACTTGATTCAAAAAACGGTGTCGATTACGAAACGGAAGAGAACATCGCTGAAATCGCCAATTATCTGAATGTGCATTATCCTTCATCCCTGTTCATTACGGGGCATTGTACCGGAGATCGAGTTTTTGGTCAATTAAAAAATATGTTGGAAGACAGATTAACTCAATTTTTCAGTGGATACACTGTTCAATTTTAAAAAGAAAGTTTATGAAAATAGCTATTACGTCAGAAGGGAATTCCCTTAATTCAAACATGGATGCTCACTTTGGTAGATGTTCTTATTTTGTTTTTTATGATACTGAAACCGGTAAAACTGATTTTATTGTCAATCCTGCCAAAGAAGCTGCTGAAGGAGCCGGCCCTGCAGCAGTTCAATTTATCGGATCAAAAAAAGTTGAAAAAGTGATTTCCGGCGAATTTGGATTAAAAATAAGATCATTGCTGGAGAGCTTGAATATCGAAATGCAACGTGAACACGATAAAACCATTGCAGAAATTATTAAACAATTTAAAAATCAATAATAAAATGCCCAAATTAGATGGAACTGGTCCGGAGGGACAAGGTCCCGGAACCGGCCGAAAAATCGGAAAATGCAACATCTTGCCTGAAGATGAAAAAGTAAATTTGTTGGGAACAGGTATGGGGAAACGCCGAAATAGTGGTGGTGGAGAAGGACAAAAGAAACGCTTGAAAAGCGGGGATAAAATAATAACAATATTAAAAAAAAGGAGGTAATTATGCCAAACTTAAACAGAAGAGGACCAAATGGAGAAGGTCCACGAACGGGAAGAGGATTAGGTCGTTGCAACCCTGAAAATAAGGGGAAAACCGATGAAGAAATTTTGTGCGATCGTACAGAAAACGACTCTAACCAGGAAATTTTTTATGGCCGCGGTCGGCAGCTCGGTTATGGGATGGGGCGCGGATTAGGCAGAGGAAATGGTTTAGGATTAGGACGAGGACAAGGTCCTCACCTGGGCCGAAATCGATGAATTTTGTAAAAGGTTGTATGACAAAACGTACAACCTTTATCAGAGTCGAATTAATTTTAATAAATAACTATACACCAATAATTTACAAATGAAATACTTATTTGCTATTCCATTGGAAAATGGAATTTTATCGCAGCATTTCGGGCATTGCCAACAATTTGCTTTTGTTGAAGTCGATAATGGTTTAATCACAAAACAAACATTAATTACACCACCACCTCATGAACCGGGATTACTCCCTGCTTGGCTTGCAGAAAAAGGGGTTACCGATATTATTGCTTCCGGAATAGGGCAAAAAGCAATCAATTTATTTCAACAACAACATATCAGGGTATATATGGGAGCTCAGCAAAAAAGTCCTGCCGAACTGGTTTCCGATTGGATTGAAAAATCGCTTACTACCGGTGTCAATGCCTGTGATCACTAAAAAACGGAAATAATGAGGTCTGATTATCGTTGTTATTTTTGCTTTGCTCGCCTTTTTGAAGAGTTGATCGAAAAGACGTCCCTCTCGGCCGAAGAAAAAAACCGTTTTGCCGGCGAATTGTTTGGATTATTCAATACGGAAGGAAACAGTTTTTCAGTTCCTTATTTGTCGCGAGAGGTGCACCTTCTTTTCAAAAAATACAGTGGCAACGACAATCCGTATAAATTGGTCAAACGTCAAAGCAACGATATGGTTTTAAGCAGGTACGACGATTTAAAAAAGACAGTCGCCTCATCGGCAGATCCTTTCGTCATGGCATTAAAATTGGCCATTGCGGGAAATATTATAGACTATGGCATTCCGCAACAGTTTGATTTAGATGAAACCATCAGGAAAGTACTGACTTCCGATTTTGCCATCGATCATTCAAAAGATTTAAAACAATCGTTGTCTGAAGCAAAATTGGTGTTGTATATTGGGGATAATGCAGGGGAAATCGTATTTGACAAACTATTTATCGAAACCATTCACCATCCCGATGTGTGGTATGCTGTTCGAGGGGCTCCGATTATCAATGACGTAACACCGGAAGATGCGAATTATGTGCAAATGAATGACGTAGCTCACGTAATAGAAAACGGATACGATGCTCCTTCTACCATGCTGTCACATTGTTCGGAAGAGTTTAAAGACCTTTTTTCACGGGCCGATATTGTCATCTCGAAAGGACAGGGAAATTTGGAAAGTTTGCTTCATTATCCGACAAAAAAAATTTATTTTCTCTTAATGGTAAAGTGTCCTGTCATTGCGGATATTTTAGGCGTTAAAAAAGGAGAATTCGTTGTTACACAAAACAGATTCAAAAATGAAAATTGCCATAGCAAGTGGAAAGGGGGGCACAGGGAAAACGTTTGTCTCGACCAATCTTTTTTGGACGGCACAACATTCCGGAATGCCGACTACGCTGATTGATTGCGATGCCGAAGAACCGAATGTAAGTGAATTTCTTAACGGAGAGGAACAATTGGTGGAGCATATATTCCAAAACGTTCCGCATATTAATGTGGAAGCATGTATTTTTTGCGGAAAATGTGCCGAATACTGCAACTATAATGCGATTCTGTTTTTGCAGGAAAATCGCTTCATAAAAGTATTGCCTGACCTATGCCACGATTGCGGAGCTTGTTCTTACGCCTGTGAATACGGAGCCATTATTGAACAAGAAAAAACAATAGGGACTGTAAAAATCAGTCTTGTCGGAAACTCTTCTCACATTATCGAAAGTCGTTTGGAGGTTGGAGAGCATTCACCTGTTTCCGTTATCAAAAAAGCCATA
>JAAYUQ010000045.1 GCA_012517575.1 Bacteroidales bacterium
TTTCTCGGTGATTTTCCTATCATAATTTGCAGTATTTTATACTGTAAAGATACTCATTCCTGCAAATATAAACAAACTTTTTTATAACTATTTTATTGATATTTAGTCGAATAGAATAAATTTAAGGAACGACTAAATATTAAAGTCCGCTTGAATAAGAATAAAAAAACCGATTTTAATTTTTTTCAATATAATTAAGTACCCATTGTCCTACTTCAGAGGTTTTGTAAGCCTTTTGACCATTGGCAATATCTTCCGTAACAATACCGGCTTCAATACTTGCCGAAACTGCTTGGCGTATCAATGCTCCTTCCTCTTTCAATTCAAAAGCATATTCAAACATTAAAGCAGCTGAGAGTATGGCTGCTAGTGGGTTAGCAATATTTTTACCTGCAGCTTGCGGATAGGAACCGTGAATTGGTTCAAAAAGTGAAGTATGAACGCCAATGGAAGCAGATGGAAGCATTCCTAATGAGCCTGTGATGACTGAAGCTTCGTCAGTGAGAATATCTCCAAAAAGATTTTCTGTTACCACAACATCGAAATTTTTTGGCGACTGTATAATTCGCATCGCTGCGTTGTCAACAAACATGTATTCTGTTTCAACATTCGGATATTGAGTCGAAATTTCCTGTGTTATTTGCCTCCAAAGGCGAGATGTGGCTAAAATATTAGCTTTATCTACCATCGTAACTTTTTTGCGACGTTGCGAGGCAAAACGATAAGCCAAATGAATTATTCTTTCAATTTCTTCCCGGGTATAAATACAAGTATCGTAAGCTGTATTTCCGTCTTCGCTTCTTCCTTGAGGGCGCCCAAAATAAATACCGCCGGTAAGTTCGCGAATGCAGATAAAGTCAGCTCCGTCCACCAACTCTGCCCGCAAAGGTGATTTTTTTACCAACGAAGGAAAAGTTGTTACCGGACGAATATTGGCATATAATCCAAGTTCTTTTCTCATTTTAAGCAATCCCTGTTCGGGACGTACTTTTGCAGAAGGATCATTATCATATTTTGGATTTCCTATGGCACCGAAAAGTACAGCATCGGATTGCATACACAACTCGTGCGTGGCTTTGGGGTAAGGTTCACCAACTTCATCTATGGCACAGGCTCCTACAATGCCAAATTCGTAAGTGAGGTCATGATGAAATTTGTTGCACACAGCTTCTGTTACTTTCAAAGCCTGATCGATAATTTCCGGTCCGATACCATCTCCGGGTAAAACGGCGATATTAATATTTTTTCCCATTGTAATTATTGTTTTTTATAGTGTTTTCCTTTTTTCTTACTGTTTACAAAAATGAACAAATATATCTCAACTTTCAATTGTAGCGACGTAATTTAGTTTCAACTTTTCTCTTATAAATTAATACGTTAGGGTAAATTGGTAAATTTATTAGAGCGTAATTTCCCGGTTTCGATAAGGTTCAGCATTTTCATAGTCGCTTTGATGGCAGCAATGGTCTGATCACGATCCAAACCTCTTGTTTTGAAAATAATATTATTGAATCTCCACGTAATAATGGTTTGAACAATAGCATTTGTCTGACCTCCCGGTGGAATCACCACTTCGTAATCAAGCAATTCGGGTGTCGGCTTGTTTAAAATTTTATAAATTTTGAACATTGCTTTTGAAACGGCATTGTACTGTCCATCGCCGGCAGCAGTTTGCTCATATACTTCTCCGTTTATCATCATTTTTACGGTAGCTACCGGACGAAGTCCATAAGTTATCGAAAGCGAATAATTGATCATTTTAATGGATTGCTCTTCTTGTTCGTTGAGCACATCCGAAACGATGTACGGCAGATCTTCCATAGAAGTAAACTGTTTTTTGTCACCCAATTCTATTACGCGTTCGGTAACTTTTCGCAAAATTTCTTCATCGAGATCAATACCCAATTGCTGGAGATTTTTCAAAATATTTGCTTTGCCGGAAGTTTTTCCCAAAGCATACTGCCTTTCACGTCCAAATCTTTCCGGAAGCAGATCATTAAAGTAAAGATTTCTTTTATTGTCTCCATCTGCATGAACACCAGCTACTTGCGTAAACACATTTTCACCAATTAGTGGTTTATTGTGTGGAATACGAATACCGGAATAGGTTTCAACCATTTTACTTAATGCATAAGCTTTGTCTTCCCGCAAATTGGTTTTTATTTTCAAATGATCGTGAAGCACAGCCAAAACGCTTGTCAGTGGAGCATTTCCTGCTCTTTCTCCCAAACCGTTGACAGTTGTGTGAACGCCTTTTACTCCGGCTTTTACAGCTTCAAAAACATTTGCTACGGCCAAATCGTAATCGTTGTGCGCATGAAAATCGAAATGTAAATTGGGATACCGCTCAATCATTTTTTTACAAAACTTGTTTGTTTCTTCAGGATTGAGTATACCCAACGTGTCGGGCAACATGAAGCGCTTAATGTTTTCGGTTTTCAGGGCATCCATCAGAAAATAAACGTAATTTTCCGAATCTTTCATTCCGTTCGACCAGTCCTCCAGATAAAGATTGACGGTAATTCCCATTTCCGTTGCATGGGCGATAAGCTGTTTAATATCGTCAACATGTTGTTCGGGCGTTTTTTTCAACTGATAAGTGCAATGCTTTAATGAACCTTTGGAAAGAAGATTAATCACTTTGCCTCCTGCCGATTTAATCCAGTTGAGAGATTCTTTTCCATCTACAAAACCCAAAACTTCTATTTTGTCAATATAATCATTGTTTTGTGCCCAATAACAAATTTTTTTAACAGTTTCAAATTCACCTTCCGACACACGTGCAGAAGCAATTTCAATTCTATCCACGCACATTTCTTGCAACAGCATTCTGGCAATACTCAATTTTTCTTGTGCTGAGAACGAAACTCCAGAAGTTTGCTCACCATCGCGCAAGGTTGTATCCATTATTTCTACCATAAAGCTTGCTTTTAAATTTCCCTAAAGGAAGATAAATTAATGATAACAAATTAAAATTTGAACTTTAAAAAGTTCTTGAAGTTTCGTACGCTTCAATCAGATTTTTTTTGCTCAGTAAATAGTCGATATCGTCCAATCCTTTTAGCAAACATTCCTTTTTGTAGGCATTGATATCAAATTTTTCTGAATTGCCGGTTGCATTGTTTGTAATGGTTTGATTTTCAAGATCGACTGTCAAAGTAGCGTTGGGATTTTCCTTGACAGATTGAAAAATTTCATTTAAAAATTCGGAAGAAACGACCACCGGCAGTACGCCATTGTTTAAGGCATTATTCTTGAAAATGTCGGCAAAAAAACTCGAAACCACTACTTTAAATCCATAACCAGCTATGGCCCATGCTGCATGTTCGCGGCTCGAACCCGAACCGAAATTTTTTCCGGCTACCAAAATAGATCCTTTGTAGGTAGGATTATTCAGCACAAAATCATCTTTTGGACTTCCGTCCTTATTGTAACGCCAATCGGCAAAGAGATTATCGCCAAAACCTTCCTTGTTGGTAGCTTTCAGAAATCTTGCAGGTATAATTTGATCTGTATCTACATTCTCGATTGGCAGCGGAACTACAGTTGATGTCAATTTTACAAACTTTTCCATATTTTTTCTTTTTTTAATTGATTTACAGCGTTTTATTAATACTGATAGCAATCAATTTTTTTGAATGTTTTAGTAATTGAATAAATTGTTTTAAGATAGAAATTCTCTGGGATCAGTTATTTTTCCAGTCACAGCAGCAGCAGCAGCCACAAGTGGTCCGGCAAGAATAGTGCGGGCACCCGGACCTTGACGTCCTTCAAAATTTCGATTGGAAGTTGATACGGCATATTTTCCTGCCGGAACCTTGTCGTCATTCATTGCCAAACATGCAGAACATCCCGGTTGTCGCAACTCAAAGCCCGCTTCCATCAGAATTTCATGCAAGCCCTCATCGTGAATTTGTTTTTCCACTTTTCTGCTTCCGGGTACCAGCCAAGCTATAACATTGTCGGCCTTCTTTTTACCTTTTACAAATTGTGCAAAAGTGCGGAAGTCTTCAATTCGTCCATTGGTACAGCTTCCCAAAAATACGTAATCAATTTGCTTACCGAGCAATTTTTCACCGGGACGAAATCCCATGTAGTTCAATGCTTTTTCAAAAGAAATTCTTCCGGCTTCGTCCACCTGTTCCAAAGTTGGAATAGTTTGATCAATACCCATGCCCATACCCGGATTGGTTCCGTAAGTAATCATTGGAGATATTTCGGATACGTCGAAAGTGTATTCCTTATCGAAAACAGCATCTTGATCCGAATACAGTGTTTTCCAGTAAGCAAGTTTTTTATTCCATTCTTCTCCTTTGGGCGCATATTCGCGATCTTTCAAATAGGCAAAAGTAGTTTCATCGGGGGCAATCATGCCTCCGCGTGCTCCCATTTCGATACTCAGGTTGCAAACAGTCATTCGCTCTTCCATATTCATGTTGCGAATAGCTTCGCCGGCATATTCAACAAAATATCCCGTAGCTCCACCTGTAGTAAGTTTTGAAATCATGTAAAGTGCCAAATCTTTTGCCGTTACTCCTTTATTCAATTTACCGTTAAAAGTGATACGCATGGTTTTGGGACGGGTTTGCAAAATACATTGCGTGGCCAGCACCATTTCAACTTCGCTGGTTCCAATACCAAAAGCGATGGCGCCAAAAGCTCCGTGAGTAGAAGTGTGACTGTCGCCGCAAACTATTGTCATTCCGGGTTGAGTAAAACCATTTTCGGGGCCAATTATATGTACTACGCCATTTTTGGCATGTCCCATAGGAAAAAACAAAGGCAATTGAAAATCCTTGGCATTTTTTTCGAATGTATCCAGCTGATTTCGTGAAATAGGGTCTTGTACCGGCTGATCCTGATGCAGCGTAGGAATATTATGGTCGGCGGTCAGAGTGGTTTGTAACGGACGAAAAACTTTCAATCCTCTTGTTCTTAATCCATTGAAAGCCTGTGGACTGGTAACTTCATGAACATAATGTCTGTCGATATACAAAATAGTAGGTCCGTTTTCGATAGAGGAAACCACATGAGCATCCCAAATTTTATCAAATAATGTATTCATGTTTTTTTGATGATTTGTGTAACGAAAAAAAAATTATCGTTTTCCATTGATTGACAATGAAATAATTTTTTATATTAGTATTCTAATTTTTTCAGTGAAATAATTTTATTGTTGCAACATTTGAAAATACAAAAATGTTTAGTTCTGTAACCTAATTATTCAACAAATTTATTGATGGCGTCGATATATGCTTCAACGGATGCAGCCACAATATCGGTGTTGGCTCCAAATCCGTAATAAACCACACCTTCGTGCTCTACTTGCATGTGAACTTTTCCCACATCATCACTTCCTTTGTTGATGGCCTGAATGGTGAACTCCTGCAATGTCATTTCGCGGTTGATAATTTTTTTCAAAGCCTTGATAGCTGCATCAACCGGACCGTTTCCTGCAGAAGCGGCTTCAAATTTTTCACTGCCGATAATGAGTCCGATACTTGCTACCGGTTTCACACCTACACCGGAAGTTACCTGCAAATAGTCGAGTTTGATACGTTCTCTCTCTGAGCGTTCTTTACCGGCAAGCATCAACAAATCATCGTCGTTGATATCCTTTTTCCTGTCGGCCAGTTTCAAAAATTCTTCATAAACTGCATCCAGTTTTTTATCTGCCAATTCTACGCCCAAAGTATTCAGTCGGTGTTTCAAGGCAGCTCGACCGCTGCGAGCTGTCAGTACAATGGAATTGTGGTCAATGCCAACATCTTCCGGGTTCATAATTTCATAATTTTCTCTGTTTTTCAATACCCCATCTTGATGAATACCCGAAGAATGAGCAAAAGCATTTCTTCCCACGATTGCTTTATTGGGCTGAACAGGCATATTCATCAAATTGGAAACCAAACGGCTGGTAGAATAAATTTTCTTGGTATTGATTTGTGTCTCGATATTCAGTTTTTTATGACATTTTAAAATCATGGCAATCTCTTCCAAAGCCGTATTACCTGCGCGTTCTCCAATGCCGTTTACAGTTACTTCGGCCTGACGTGCGCCGTTTATAATTCCTGAAATGGTGTTGGCAGTTGCCATACCCAAGTCATTGTGACAATGAGTGGAAAGAATAGCTTTATGAATGCCATCCACATGTTCCATCAAATATTTGATTTTCTCTCCATATTCCCAAGGGAGGCAATATCCAGTGGTATCGGGAATATTCACAACGGTAGCACCGGCTTTTATCACAGCTTCAACCACGCGAGCAAGGTATTCGTTTTCAGTTCGGCCTGCATCTTCACAATAAAATTCCACGTCTTCTACAAATTTCTTTGCATATTTTACTGCTGCTACCGAACGTTCCAGAATTTCTTCCTGATTGGAGTTGAACTTGTAGCGAATATGGTATTCCGAAGTTCCTATACCGGTGTGTATTCGTTTCTTTTTGGCATATTGGAGCGCTTCTGCTGCCACTTCAATATCTTTTTCCACGGCACGTGTCAAGGCACAGATAATGGGCCAAGTAACCGTTTTTGAAATTTCTACTACTGAGTTAAAATCTCCAGGGCTCGAAACGGGAAAACCTGCTTCAATGATGTCAACTCCTAAATTCTCGAGTGCTTTGGCTACTTCAATTTTTTCGACGGTATTGAGTTGGCAACCGGGAACTTGTTCGCCGTCCCGTAAAGTCGTGTCAAAAATAAATAATCTGTCCATAATTTTTGTTTTTTTGAATTGAAACTCAAAGTTGGTTGAATACGAACTTACAATTACAACATTTCTATAAAGAGAAAAACCTTTCTTACATCGAGTGAGAAAGGTTTTTCAAAAAAAATGGATATCATATCTGTCTACATACCAAACTCACTTCTGCTCTTTTGCCAAAAGTAGAATAATGCTGCTTAGCAAAGTATGTAGAGAAATAAAGTTCATATCTTGTTTCTATTTGTAAATTCTGTGCAAAGATACAGCAATATTTCTAAATGCAAAATATAAAGTGAAATTTTTTTCTATTATTTTGTTTCAATTTTCAATTTTCAAAGTAAAAATAATTTCAATTTGGCTTCTTTAAATATGAATATCCCTGATTTTCAATTCAATTTCTCCGAATTCAATCATGGCATTGAATAGCCGAACATTAGAAAATTTTTTTAATTCATCCAATTTAATATCTTTTTCAATAATCTTTCCTTCTTCCAACAAACTGGCTCTATTGACCCCGTAAATCAATGGTTGGGCAGGCGTTAGCCAACAACAACCGTCGAAAAGGGCAATATTGCAAATAGAAGTATCTGTCAATAAGCCATTTTTTAACAGCAAAACGTCATCACAATTACCTCTCATGCCAAAAGCCGCGTTATAATCTTTACGATCTTCTTTTTTATAGGGCAAAGATTCTATCTCTGTTGGCACAATGCGCAAGGAATTGATTTTTCTTTTTTTGTATGGGAAATATTCAATTTTTAGAATTTCAGAACTGAACGTAACTTTACATTTGAATAAACCAGATTGCGGTGAATGAGAATCAGTTAAAACCGATTGGAGATGAATAAAATCGGCATCAGGGTAAAATAATTTCGAACAAATATTCATTCGCATCTGATGAAATTCGAGGCGATAAAAAAATCCATCCAATATCTTTATTGTTTCAATAAATCGGTACATACACTTTTTCTAACATTTCCCCGTATTCTTTTTTGCAATCGCTGAACGAGGTGATTCCTCCACCACTTTTAAAAATCAGTTGATCTCCTTTTTTTTCTATAAAACGGATCATTACGGCTGAGTCCAAATTTTTTCCGTCGAAATATCCGAAAATTCCGGTATAGAAACCTCTGTCATAATCTTCGACTTCACGAATTATTTCCAATGTCTTACGTTTGGGCGCACCTGAAATCGAACCGGCAGGGAGCATAGAAAAGATTATATTTCCCAGATAACAACAATAATTTTCAGGTAATTCACCTGTAATTTGTGAACTTGTTTGAAGCAGTTCATGTTGATTGGTGAATATTTTATCAATATATCTGTATTTCTTCACTTCAACTTTTTCGGCCACCCTGCTTAAATCGTTGCGTAAGAGATCTACAATGGTTGCATGTTCGGCTTGTTCTTTAATGTCGTTCATAATAGTTTGTTCTGCATTTTCAATAGATGCGTTGATAGTTCCTTTCATTGGGAAAGTGGAAATTCTTCCATCTTCAATTTTTATAAAAGTTTCAGGCGAAAAAACGGTGAATAAATCTTTCAGCCAGAGTTTATATTTCGAAACACTTAACCCGTACAATTCCAGTAAATTTAAGTTTGTATTCACCATCGTTGGCTGCGTTAAATTTAGCAGATAAGAGTTTCCGCAATGGATATTCTCCATTACAGAATTAAATTTTAATCGGTATTTTTCAAAATTTATAGGATAAATATCCCATTGAATATCAAACGGCTGCTGCGATGATTTTTCAAGATTGGAAACGCTTTTATCCGATAATTGAAATCTGATATATCTATCATCCAAATCCTGATATTTAATTAAATATCCATTTTGTGCCATAAAATCTACTATAAAGAAAAATGGAGATTTGGATTTCCCTTAATTATTCATTTGTTGAATTAATTCAGTTTGATGAAGTATGGGATAAGGAAATGTCATGATAATTTTTTTCATTTATAAATCTTCGCTTAGTGTATGACAAAAAAACTGTAAAAACATTTATATTCTTTATTATCAGATATTTAATGACGGAACTTTGCCCCAAACCCCACTCAGTTGTTTTTCGGCTCGCCGGACAAGGTCAACCCGAAGAGTTTTGTTTATATGTCCTGTTTTAAAGATATATAAAACAAATGTTTCAATTTTTGTCATGTATTACATGATTAGTTATAACATATCCAGTGGGCTTTTGATATTGGATTTGGCAATATCGGTGATATGCGTGTAGATTTCGGTGGTTTTGACTGAACTGTGACCAAGAAGCTGCTGAATATACCTTACATCTGTTCCATTTTCGAGCAAATGGGTCGCAAAACTATGCCGCAAAATATGTGGTGAAACCGGTTTTGTTATTCCTGCTTTTGTTGCTGCCGTTTTCACAATCGTTTGTACACTTTTTGCGGAATACATTCCTCCGTCTTGTCCTTCAAACAGATAGTCTTTCGGATGGGAGATCTTGTAATAATTTCTCAATTCAGGCAATAAAGTCGGCGGCAACATTACCATCCTGTCTTTGTTCCCTTTGGATAGGCGGATATGAATCAGCATCTTTTCCGAATCGATGTCCGAAATTTTCAAATGAAGCAGTTCGTTCAAACGCAACCCGCAACCATAAAGCAGCTTAACAATGCAAGCATGTTTTGGATTATCGATTGAAAAAAAAATTCTTTTCACTTCAGCCCGGGTTAGGTATTTGGGCAATTCATGTTTTTTTCGGGATGGATACAGGTGTCTTATATTCAAGTTTTTACCTACTACCGAGCTGTAAAATTTATCGATAGAAGCCACAATCATACGCTGATAGGAACTGCTGATATGGTCTTTCTTTATTTTCCAGTAAACGTATTTTTCAATTTCATTTTCACTTAATTCATCGGGGCGATGAAATCTCTTTTCCGCCATTTGAAGGAAACTCCTCACCGAACTGCTGTAATTTTTAATAGAACTGGTACGGTACCTTTGAAAGATAAGTTTCCGTTCAAAAACCGAAATTAAATTTTCGATGTCCATTATTTTAGATTTAATTACGGCAAAATTAATCGAAACATTCGTAAACGCAAATATTTTTACAAATAAAAAAAAGTTTATTCTATTGATAATATGTAATTTGTCTTTCAATATCAAGTATAAACTCGAAAGTGATTTACGCAAGTTTTAAATTTTGTATTTACGAATGTTGTATATTTGTTGCGTAAATAAAATGTTGGCAGCAAGTGTAAGGACGCCCCAAAAACTCAAAATATTCGCAACAGACAGAATAACCTCAAATAATGAACTGGAAAATTTTTGGTGTAAAATACGATAAGCGAGAAACATGGGCATTTGAACAAATGTCTTATTTGCTTTTCTGCGCAGAGTTCAATAATCGAGTTGGACTATTTCGTTACAAAAACCAGACAGGGATCGAGACAGAGCCAATCGAAAAAGAAGGAAAATATTATGGTTTTCAATCCAAATTTTATACTAACTCGATTGCTGAAAATAAAGACGATATTATTGATTCAATCAAAAAAGCTAAATCTAAAAATAAACAACTTGACGAATTACTTCTTTACATTAACCAAGAATTTTCAGAAAGCTCTACTAAAAGCAAAAAGAAACCTCAATATCAATTAGACATTGAGAAAGCAGCTAAGACAGAAGGAATAAATATTCAGTGGCGAGTTCCAAGTCATTTTGAATTACAATTGTCTTTACCTGAAAATAAATACATATATAACATTTTTTTCAGCATTGAACCTACCGAAGAAGATTTGCTTGATGAAATTTCTAAACACAATGAAAACATTTTACAAGCAATTCAGACAGAAATATCATTCGGAGCCCAACAAATTAAAATTGACAGAAGTTCTGTTGTTGAATCAATAGCAAATGCTTCTCAAAAGAAAAAAAACATAATTATTTCAGGTGAAGGAGGTTGCGGCAAAACCGCTATTTTCAAAGAGTTTTATAACTCTTACTTTAAGAAAATACCAATTTGTGTTTTTAAAGCAAACGAGCTTAATGTAAATCACATTAACGACATATTTCAGTTTGACCACAATTTTACATTTACACAGTTTCTCGATGCTTACAAAGATGAACCACTAAAAATATTTGTAATTGATTCCGCAGAAAAGCTTGCAGAGATTTCTAACAACGACATTCTTACCATATTAATACAAAAGTTAAAAGAGAATGCTTGGAATATCATCTTTACATCACGCTACGCTTACCTTAACGATTTAACTTTTCACATAAAGGAGAATTATCAGTTACCATTTGAGGTGATTGATGTTTCATTGATAAGTGCTGATGAATTAAAGTCAATAGCAGATGAATTCAAATTCTCACTTCCCGACAATCAAAAGTTCTCAGAACGACTTAAAAACTTGTTTTATCTAAGGGAGTATGTTCAACAATATTCAAACATTGACAAACAAGGAAATTACAAAGGATTTATTGACTTACTTTGGAAAAAACGAATTCAAAATACGGTTCATAAAGACAACTTACATCTTGAAAGAGAAAGGTGTATTATCCATATTGTCAAACAAAGGTGTGAAACAGGGAGATTTTATATCAATGCTGATAATTTGCCACAATCAGCATTGTTTCAATTAAAGCAAGACGAAATACTCGGTTATGATGATACTCATAACGGATATTTTATTACTCACGACATTTATGAAGAATGGACGTTGGACAAAATAGTTTCCTGTAATTTTTCAAATTCTTCAAATGTAAAAGAGTTTTTTGACGATTTAGGAAATTCGTTGCCTACTCGCAGAGCATTTAGATTGTGGTTATCTGACCGTTTATCCGAAAACAATAAAGAAATAGAAAGTTTTATTCAGGATGCATTTACAAATCCTGATTTTACACAATTTTGGAAAGATGAAATTTTAATTTCAGTATTATTGTCGAATTATTCAGAGGCGTTTTTTAAGTTTTTCGAGAAAGAAATCATTGCAGATGATTTTAAAATACTAAAACGTATTCTGTTCTTACTAAGAATTGCCTGCACTGATATTTCATCACTTCAAAATATTGAAATTATAAAACCTAAAGGCAAAGGTTGGGAAGAAGTAATTGCCTTTATTTACAAACATAAACCTGATTTTTTCAATAGCAATTTAAAACTTGTTTTACCGGTTTTAACTGATTGGTGCGAGTACAACAAAAAAGGAGAGACAACAAAATACGCAGGTTTGTTAACATTGAGTGTAATACAAAAAATTGAAACCGAAGAAAACTTCTATATGCACGAAGTTGCAGAAGAAAATATTTTTAAAGTAATTTTCAATTCAGCCTATGAATTAAAATCAGAATTAAAAGAAATATTCGACAAAGTCATTGCTAATAAATGGACAAGCCACAGAGACCCATACGAAGGACTTTGCTCTAAAATACTGCAAAAGCCATACATAGCAATTGAATTAATTAAAACACTTCCGCTATCCGTAATTCAATTGTGTGATTTATTTTGGAAAAAACAAGAAAGGGAAAATGATGATTTTAGATATGAGAGAGATAGTATGGAAAGTAAATATGGCCTTGTTGATGAATATAAATTCAATTATTTTCCCTCAAGTGCTAATCAAACACCAATAAAATGGTTATTACAAATAGAATTCTACAAAACACTTGATTTTATTATAGATTTTACGAATAGGGCTGTTGAATCTTATAGTAAATCTGATTATGGAAAAGAAGATGTCGTACAAGTTACATTGCACATTGGTGAAACTGAAGTAACACAATATTTGAGTAGTGCGATTTGGAATATGTATCGTGGCCACGGAAGCCCTGTTGTTCCAAATGTATTGCAGTCAATACATATGGCATTAGAAAATATTCTTTTAGAGTTTGCACAAATATCAAAGTCAGAATTAATTCAAAAAATACTTCTCGTAATTCTTATTAAATCAAAATCAGCATCTCTTACTTCTGTTGTTTGTAGCGTTGTACTTGCAAATCCTGATAAATTCTATGATATAGCTTTGATTTTATTTAAAACAATAGAATTATTTCATTACGACACAATGAGATGCACAAATGAGTTTCAAGCAAAATCGCTGTATTCAATAGGATATGGAATAGATAATATTAAAGATATTTTATATACAGATGAAAGGTTGAAAACTTGTGAGGATAAACATAGAAACTCTAATTTAGAATCATTGTTTTTGAATTATCAGCTTTTTGGCGTAAAAGGATTTACAGAAGAACAAAACACTGAATTCATAGAAAAATTGTATGAGATAATTGACCAACATAAATCAAATACTTCAACAAGCAAATCTTATGGAATTTTGTTGGCAAGAATGGACAGACGTAATTTAATTCCTCATGTGTCAAAACAAGAAAACGACAAAATTTTAATAGAATTTAGTCCCAAAGAGCTTTCTGATGAACTTAAAAAAGAAAGTGAGGAAGCGTTAAATCAATGCCAAGATTTTTTTAAATATTCTTCGCTTAGAATTTGGGCAGATTTTTTGATTGGTGCGAGAAATCAAACTAAAACCACAAAACAAGAGGAATATGACAACAATCCTTTTTTAGCTTTATCAGAAACAAAACAACTTGTTGAAGAACTGAAATCGGGACGAAAAAGAATAGGTATGCTTGATTATTCCATACCTGCGTTTTCATGTTCTAAATTATTGATTGAACACAAAGATAAACTTTCGAAAGAAGATAAGGCTTTTTGCAAAGAAATAGTTCTTGTAACAATATCTAATCTTTTTGCCGATAATTACAACTACCAAATTAGTGATGGAGTTGAGGCATCTTTCCATGCGATTCCAGCATTAATAAATGAATATCCAGAAGAAACAGAAGATTATGTTTCAATAATGGTTTTGGCACTTTTTGATGAAACACCAATTGGACAGTATAAAAGAATATGCGATTACGTAATTGAATCAATTCATCAATCAAAATTATGGGAACAAAATTCAAAAGTCGCACAATCAATTTTATTCCGCTATATTAAACTAAGACCTACTTATAAAGACATTATTGCTCAAAAACGGAAAGAAATAGGTTGGGGTCGAATTTCTAAAAGTTCGATTTTAGAAGAATTAGAGAAGACAAATGCTGATTTCACCTTTGAAGAAATATCGTTTGACATAAACGATATTTCTTCACTTGACATTCATGATTTGGAAATAGTCCTTCAATTAATTCCTTCTGACACAAAAGATAAAATTCACTTAGATATTTATGCAAAAACGTTGCCTTTATTGGCTTCACAGTTATTGAACGATAGAAGGAGTTACAAAGATGATTCAGGAGACGGCTCTAACATTTACTTATTGCGCTTACACATTTTCAAAAATTTTGCGTACTTTATTTTACAAAGAGATAAAACCGAAATTGACACTTTTCTTAAACCATTTATTGATTCATTTTCTTCAACAGAAGAAACAGCTTCTTTTATTGAAGAACTTGTTAGTGCAGAAGATTACCTTAATAACCATGAACAATTTTGGTACATTTGGAACAGCCTGTATCCAAAAATAAAAGAACTATGTGTAAATTCATGTGGATATCATTTAGAAAAAATCATAATAAATTACTTACTAGCATGGCAATGGTGGCGTAAAGGAATTGAAGAGTGGCATAGCTTAAAAAAGGAAAATTTGTCTCTATATGCTACTGTGTCTAAAGAAATAGGGAACATTCCTGCTGTATTGTATTCTATTGTCAGAGTTTTGAATTCAATCGGGTCAAACTTTAAAGACGAAGGTGTTGATTGGATCCATACAATAGTATCAAGCAACAAATCCTTACATCTTGATGACTTGGAATCTAACACCTTATACTACTTGGAGAAGTTTTTAAGAAAGTTTGTTTTCATCAATAGACAAAAAATTAAAGAAGAAATAAAA
>JAAYUQ010000046.1 GCA_012517575.1 Bacteroidales bacterium
AAAAGGGATGTGCTCTACCTGCTGAGCTACTGGATCAAAATATTTTGAATGAAAGAGACGCAAATTTATTGCTTTTTTTAAAAACAGCCAAAAGTTGACTCAATTTCCTTTCTTTTCGGACTTATTATTGAGAACATCCTAAGGTTTTCATTGAACCCAGATTACGCATTCAAAAATATTAAATATCATTTCTGCAACTCAATAAACGTAACTTAACGTGAATTCGGTATAACGATTTACCTGTTTTAATTATATAAAAGGTTGACAATTAATAAGATAATATGATTATCCGTATAATGACCTATATCTGGATATTCTGCTTCACGAGCTAAATTCCGATATCTTAATAGATTTTTAAAGAACACGACTATACTACTCTTTGAAGATAGGTTTTGCTATATGATAAAATTTATATAGTTGAAAGAAAACAACTTTTGAATCGCAACTAATTAAAACATTTAAGTTTTTTGCTAACATTGGATATACTTTTCTCGCTGATTTGCGCTTTATTTTTTTCTGTGTTCATCTGCGTTTTTTATCTGCGGTTATCTGCGTGAAATATTCTTTATTTTCTATTTTTGAAGCGAAGTTCTGCAGTTTCCCTAAATTCAGTATTTAAACAGATAATTTCTAATAATAGGTAGTTTTGCGGAGAATCAAATAAGATAATAAGGTTTATTTTTGTTGTTGATTAACGTTACTAAGGTTTTATTAAAATAACGGAGTTCATTTTCCGAATATAATGACCCTATTTTAAACAACTAACCTTCGTAAAAGGTGAATACTTCCTTTTCATCAACCTTATTAGCTTATTTATAATTGCTTGTATTATATTCATATTTATCTATCGAACTCACGTTAACTTACTCATTATAAATAATTTGGCTGAATTCTGAACTTTATAGACTGACTTACAATTAGTTTTAACCGTGTTTTTTCTAATGGAGAATTCGGGTTGAAATTAAGTTTGTTTTCGTATATTTGAAGCCTATCAGGCGGAATAATTATTCCGTTGTGGAAAAATTTTCTTATTGTTGACAACAAATAAAAACTTTTTACAATCGACATCTATGACAAATTTTGCTACCTTTTCTGATGCTTGTTATGGTTTTGCTTTTACACCTTTTGGCAAATGTGGCATGGCTAAAAGCGAACAGGGAATTTTTTCGCTTACCTTCCCTTCGGATGAGGAATCAGTAAGGGTTGAGTTGCAGCGGAAATTTCCGAATGTGAAATTTTATCGTAATGACGATGAAATGGAAAAAATGGTGTATTTTATTTTTCAAAAAAATGAATATCCAGCTTTAGCTCTTTATGGAACGAATTTTCAGTTATCTGTCTGGGAAGCTCTACAAAAAATTCCTTTTGGCAGTACGGTTTCTTACGAAGATGTTGCCAAAAGCATGGGTTTTCCAAAAGCAGTTCGTGCAGTTGCACACGCTGTAGCTTGTAATCCGGTGGCTTTTCTTGTCCCGTGTCATAGAGTTGTTCGAAAAAATGGAGGTTTAGGTGGCTTTCGCTGGGGAATGGAAAGAAAGATCAGCATGTTGAAGTGGGAGAAAGAAAATTTGCATTTGTAACGTGCATTCAGTTAGCAATATTTTTGGCATTTTGTGAAAATCACCGTGAAATTCGTCGCATTCGATTGCTCCAATAAATTTTTCGGCATTTTTAACAAATTCTCACTACAATCAAGCCTTGTTCCCGAACCATCGACCTATAAAAAACAGGGAAAATACCCAAAAAAGCTTTGAATAAGGCTATCAGATTGCAGAAGCTGCCTGTTTAGTCTATTTTCGGGTTGCAAAGTACTTGAAACCGCCATAGATAAATCCCAAGCCCAATAGGAAATACAATCCATCTCCAACCGGCAATCCCGGTTCTCCGGGGTCGGTATCGCCGCCAACCCTCTGAGGTCGTGAGGTTGATACTTTAGTGTTCTGAGCCAAATCTTTTCTTTCCTCGCTGAAAGGTACTCGGAGGGAAGTACTTGACAAATCTTGCCAATGCGTCCTTTGTGATTTTTGAGGATAATAAGTATTGGTGGACTCTTTCCTATTTGCTCGATGCGAAGAAGAAAACCCGTACAAAACATCTTCTACAGTTCCTATAGAATGAGATACAGTATGGCCGTTTTCTTCGTTGAAAGAGCTTCCGGTTACTTGATTTCCTTCACTGAAAATATCAAATGACCTTGACGTGCTTCTGTTTGATGAATACGAAGGTTTGTATACGGGTAGAGGAGAATATCCGGGTTCTGACGACGTTATATTCCAAACTTTTTTAGAACTTGCTGCTGAGACAGCATCTTCGGGCCTATGGCTAAATAAATAGCCATAAGCGAAAATGAGCAACAAAACTACGCCTAAAGTCAACAGTGCCGAAGAGACAAAAGATTTCATATATTCTGCTTGTGTTCAATAATTGTTCATGACAAAACTATCAAAAAAATAAAAAACAAAATGACATTTAAATAATGTTTAATTTTTTTGAGGCTTAGATGAATGTGAGTTCGATATGATGGTGACATGTTTTAATTATATAAAAAGTTGATTATTAATAAAGGAATAAGGTTTATTTTTGTTGAGGATTTTCGTTACCAAGGTTTTATTAAAAAACAAGGTTTGTTTTTTTGATTTAAAGACCTTATTTGATACAACTAACTTTTTCATCAACCTTATTAGCTTATTTATAATTGCTTATAAAATATTCTTATATCGAACCCACGATAAATTAAAATAAAAAGTATTTCCTATCCTCACTCTTCTTTTTTTAAGGGGAAAATTCATTCTTCTCAGCGAGAAGGATGATGAATTACCTTGACAACCTTGATTGGTTGGTTGGGACTTTCAACTACAACCTGATAAACGCCGGCTACCGCCATCGGAATTTCTATTTTGTCTGACTGCGTAGAAGAATTGAAGGCAACCAATCTTCCCATAGTATCGTAAAGCCGAACAGTAGTATTTTCCGGCAAACCATTCACCAAAATTTTTCCGTAAGCGCTGAATGCAATAATTCCATTTTCTTTTTCTTCGGGAAGCGTTGAAGAAATTACTTTCTTTGCCGAAATCAGAAAACGGGAAGTGTTGGTACCTGCCGTAGCAGAATAGGTGTAGTCGGAGGTCAACAAATCTACCGTTTTGCCTGCCGTTTTATCGGTAAGTGTAAGTTGGGATAAACCTGCAGCTTGCAACGCATCCGCATGGAACGTATGGTTGCCTGAAGTTTTGGTGTAAACGGCCAGTGGCAAATTTTGAGCTTCAGCGTATGACAAAGCATTGAAAGCATAATTAATGCCGCCATTTACCGTGTAAACCTGTGGTTTGGGAGTGCCCGTTCCTACCCATTTCTCCAGATCTTCTCCAATTTCGTAAGCAGCTGTTTGCTCATCATCCAGAATCAAAGTAGTCTCGTCCGCTCCAGTTGGTGATTGATAAACAATTTTTACCTTGTCAGTTGTTTCGTTACGCACGGAAGCCGGAAGCAATAACCGACCATCCGTAGAGAAAGAAACGCCCGATGTCTCTAAATCGTTTCCTGCCTGTACAAAAAAAGAAGTAAACGGATTCAGTCCATTCTCTCCGTCCAGGAATGATGACAACTTATCGACCTGCGTATAGGTTTTGGAACTTCCGCCATCGGAGAAAGTAAAATAATTGAAGTTGGCTGCCAAGCCTTTAATCTTGGTGAAAAAAGGAATGCCGATCAGATTCCATCCTTTATGGTTTTCTGTTACATTGGCAGCATCTTTACCAAAATAAGTAACAGGAATATTGATAGATGGCTCAGACGATAAAGTTAAATTGTGTCCCAGCGGAAATATAACTTCTTCGGTGCCGGAAGCCAAACCAATAATGTAACCTTTGCCGGCTTCAAGTGTTTCACCGGTATACATTTTCCAGTTACTAATGGTTCCCAGATTCTGAATACGGGAAGCTCCATCGTAATATTTCAGGAACCAGTCCGTTCCCAATGTTCCCAATGAACCATCCGCAGCCGTTATGCTGCTTACAAGCACATTATATGGAAAAGCAATAAAATACCATTGTACATCGTCCAGCGTGCGGACATAACGGAAATTTTCACTAATGGTTAGTTGACCGGTGATTAAGTTGATTCTCATCATCGAAGTGGGAAAATTATTAAATAAATTGCTGCCCAAGCCGGCTTTCAGGGTTAAATTTCTCATTGTAACGGACTGATTGATGTCCAATTTGCCATTGGGAAATACGGTTACGTTCCGAATGGATTTATTGGCTTCATTTACTGTTAATTTTCCTCCGGATTTTATTCCCATATCGCAAGTGGGGCACAAAGTGGTATAATTGTCGATATTCTTTGCATCTGAAACAATGATGGGAACATTTATGTAAGAAGATGCAGTTACGGTTTCTCCGTTTTTCACCTCCACCTTCAGTTCTTCGCAGGGACGGTTGGCAGCATTGGGTATGGTAACTTTCTTGTTGCTTACGGCATTTGTAATTTCCTGCCATGTCGTATAAATTCCACCATAATCATAATACCCCAGCTCAATGAGGGCATTGCAGGCTATGGGCTGACCCGGACTGTAATCCATGGGATAAAGATGTCATTCCGTACCCAACGTGGCAAATGAGGTCGTATTGTTGCTGACGGCATTGACTCCGCTCACTACCGACGTGTTTCTAATCAATAGCCTTCGTTCCGTAGTCAATACCGTGCTGTCGGCAGTCATGGCAGTCCACTCCTTTATTGGCGTTTTTCCACTCAATTGACCAATCACATCTACAATATTGTTGTTGTTGTCCAACAACCGAATGGGATCATTGCCATTGAACAGCAATTGATTGGGGGATACAAATTCATGCCAGTCGGAGCCGAAAGAACCGGAACAAACAGCTCCCTCGTCTTTAGTGTACAACACGTAGGAAGCGTTTTGTGCCAAACTACCAGTCAAAGCATAAGTTTTTACGTTGGTACTGTCCCAGTTGATGGTTACTTCCCTTTCTCCGATTTGAAATACCTGCACTTTCCAATTCGTCAGGTCTACAGCAGAAGTCGTTCCGTTAAAAATCTCCAGCAACTTGTTGTTACTGTCCGCTTCAAAATATTTACTGAAAAACAGTCCTTGGGCAGCCGTTCCTCCGGTAATTTTTTCGTACACGTGGAGTGTTCCTGTGGTATTCCAGTCCATATTGAAAGTACCGTCTTCGTTTAACGAAACAATATCGACCTTTGGTAAAGCCATAGCCGTTCCGGATAGTGGAATAACAAGAGATGTGGCACCGGCGGAACTGATGGTCAAATTATCGGAATGTGTTCCTGCTGTTGTGGGATGATAGGTAATGGTTACCTCTGTGGGTGAAACCGTACGATTGGTAGGCGTCAGAGAAGCAGGCGAAACGGAAAACAGACTCTCCTCTCCAACCGATAACGTCAAAGGAGCGTTTAGATAAATACCGCTCACAGTAATGGTGGTGGTAACCGGCATTTCCACATTGGTGGTGAAGGAAGGAATTGTTTCAGGATCTGCATAAATCAAGGGATGCTCTGCCAACATTACCGTAATTTCGTTGGAAGCTGTGGAAGTATAGCTGTCAGAAGTTGCCTCTACAGTGTAGTAATAAGTGGTATTGGCACTCAACCCGCTTAAGGTATAGGAAGTGGTGCTGCCACCCGAAATGATAAAGGGAGAACCGGTAATGGGAGTGGAAGTGCCTCCTCCACTCATAGTGTGAGAACCGAGATTTGTCGTTTGATTAGTTGCATTGTAAACAAAATCCGATACAATCCATTGAGAATTATCTGCCGTAGTTCCTGCTGAGGCAGTCCAATTAGTTGTTGGAGAGGTGACGCTTGGTTTTCTGATTAAAATATGATCTTCCGTTGCATTTGTTATTCCGGCAACACTCCATCCGGTACCGGGATCAGAATCGGGCACTCCGAAAATATCAATCAAAACATCATTTTTAAATAAACCGATGGCATCATCTCCATTCCAAGAGCAAAAAGTATCATAAGCCGTAGCTCCTATAACATCTGTCGAATTGTTTGCTAAAACAAATGTTGAACCATTTGTTAACACAGTTGAAGCAGGGAAACTATAAACGGTTGTACTCCACCCACCGCCGTTTGAGGATTTTTTTATTACATAATTAGATAAATCCACATCGTTGCCGGTTCCATTAAAAATTTCGACGTATTTTTTATTTCCACCACTTCCTTCTCCATATTCCGAAATAAACAAGTCGGTAGCATTTGTTCCAGTTTTGGTGTACACGTTCAATTTATATCCCGTTGCCTCGGGTACGGCATTCCAGTTGGCTGTAAAGCCGGTAGCAGAAACATTGGTAGCAGCAGTAGCTGTGGGAGCAGCCAGAATGCCACTGCCCTGAGCGGCTACATTGATGGAAGTAGCGCCTCCGCCACTGATAGAGATATTTCCATTATAGGATTGTACAGCTGTCGGTGTAAATTTTACATAAATTGTCTGGTTGATGGACCCGCTTGAAGGAGTCAGGGTAAGCGAAGTAGCATAAGTGCCGGTTTCGGTTGTGGAATAAATAAATCCGGTTAATGCTCCTACCGTAACATTGCCGGTCAGATTGCTGCCCGTCAGGGTAAAAGACTTTGGTCCGGCTGTAGTCCCTACGGCTACGTTTCCAAAAGATTCAAGGGTAGTAGCGGAAAGGGCGGGAGAAGAATTTACAGTAATCGTATATGTAGGAATTGTTAATGCGCCAGTATCATTTTTATAATATTTTGATGCATCAGTAAATAATGCCAACAATTCCGATTTTGTTCCTGAAACAGTCACTGAACTTTGAGCTGTACTTCCGTTCGTAAAGTAAGCATTATCTGTTTCAGTTGCAGAAGTAGTCATTGCCACACTTGCTCCCGTAAGTGCAGTAGGAACGTCAGAAGTATTGGTATTATTTCTCCAAGTAAAATTTTCCGTAGAAAAAGCAAAAAGCCAATTTGCATCAGAGTTGCTAGTAGGAGCAGTTGTTCCTTGATAGGCTAAAATCTGGTCTCCGGAGGCAGAAAGGTTAAAATTTGTGTTGGTGGTGACAGTGCCAATGGTAGCAGAATAAGGATCCGCATTTACAGTTAATGTTATAACCGTACCAGCAGTTACATTGGCTGTGTGCGACCATTGAATGGTACCTTCACCTGTTCTCCATGCTGGAGTGGTTGCATTCCATGCATTGTCAGTGAAACTGATAGTGGTGCTGGCAGGGATATCTGCTAAAGCCACAAAAGTAAATGTTTTTGTTGCATCGGTGTTCACGGCAATAATAGCAATATCACCTGCACTTAAGGCATACATATTAGCGCTAACAGTCATTAGTACGCTCAGCAGCAACGATTTTAAAAGAGTAAGTTTTTTCATAGAAAAAAGTTATAAAGGATTCGAAAACATGAAACGTGCCATATATTTTTAAAAAACAAAAATACATCAATTTTTTGAAAAAAAATTTATTCCATTGTTAAATCGATTTTTTATTTGAAATTTATTCGTTTTGTAACAAATTTGAATCCGATTCATTTCAACAAATTTGGGTATTTGCCAGAGACGTAGCATGCTACGTCTCTACTTAATTAATTGAATTACAAATAATTAATTGAAAAATGAATGTATTGAAATTCTTCCCAACCTTATCGTGCAAAAAACCTTAATAACCTGAATAAACTCCAAAATCGAAACCTTATTACCTTGTTTTACCGTGAAAACAATTGACGTTCTCGCATGAGACGTAGCATGCTACGTCTCTACTTAATTAATTGAATTACAAATAATTAATTGAACAATGAATGTATTGAAATTCTTCCAACCTTATCGTGCAAAAAACCTTAATAACCTGAATAAACCCCAAAATCGAAACCTTATTACCTTATTTTACCGTGAAAACAATT
>JAAYUQ010000047.1 GCA_012517575.1 Bacteroidales bacterium
CATGGTCGCCCCAAATAACATGGTTGCCCCAAATAACATGGTCGCCCCAAATAACATGGTCGCCCCAAATAACATGGTCGCCCCAAATAACATGGTTGCCCCAAATAACACGGTTGCCCCAAATAACACGGTCGCCCCAAATAACATGGTCGCCCAAAACGACACGGTCGCCCAAAATAACATGGTCGCCCAAAACGACACGGTCGCCCCAAATAACACGGTCGCCCCAAATAACATGGTCGCCCAAAACGACACGGTCGCCCAAAACGACACGGTCGCCCAAAATAACATGGTCGCCCATGTGATATCCCTTGTGGATAACCCAATAACCGAAAACAATCACGCCCAAAAGGGGCAACCACAAGGGATTGCCCCTACCACCAAAACCATTGGCGATATAATGAATGCATTCAAATCCATTACAACGGTGGAATACATCCGTGGCGTGAAAAATTCGGGTTGGAAACCGTTTGATGGTAAATTGTGGCAACGCAATTATTACGAACACATCATTCGAAATGAAAAATCATATGAAACCATATCTGAATACATTTTGAACAATCCTGCCAAATGGCAAAACGATAAATTCTACAATGAATAATTATACAGATTATGTTGGGTCTTTATGTGATGGTTATGTGACTGAATGTAAAAATCAATCCATAACTAACTGATATTCAATGTAATTTTATATGCTTAACATGTAACTGAAAGTAAAAATGAGAAACAGCATCACGGAAAACGAAATAGAAGATATTGCCCTTTCCTACTTGCAGGGATTAGGGTACTCCTATCTGTTGGGGACAGATATTTCGCCCGATGGCGAGCACCCCGAAAGGCAATACAACGAAGTGGTGTTGGTTACTCGTATGCGTGATGCCATAAACAAACTCAATCCTACCCTTTCGCAAGATGCCAAAGAAGATGCTCTGAAAAAAGTATTGCGTACCAATAGCCCAAACCTCCTCATCAACAACGAAACCTTTCACCGCTACCTCACCGAGGGCGTGGATGTGGAAGTAAGAACCGAAAGCGGCATTCGTGGCGAAAAGGTCTATATCGTTGATTTTGAACATCCCGAAAACAACGAGTTTTTAGCTGTTAATCAGTTTACCGTCGTGGAAGGCAACCAAAACAAACGCCCCGATATCGTTTTATTCATCAATGGTTTGCCGTTGATAGTTATAGAACTCAAAAATGCCGTGGACGAAAATGCCACCATTAAAACGGCCTTCAATCAACTGCAAACATACAAGCAAGCCATTCCATCACTTTTTGTATATAACGAGTTGATGATAGCAAGCGATGGCTGGGATGCCCGTTGCGGCACTATTACCAGCGATTTTGGCAGGTTTATGTCTTGGAAGACCAAAGATGGAAAAACAACCTCCGACACCTTGCAACCCCAAATGGAAGTGATGTTCACGGGTATGTTGAACAAATATACGCTGTTGGATTTAATCTGTCATTTTATCGTATTTGAAAAAAGCGATAGTAAAACATTCAAAAAAGTAGCGGCTTATCATCAATATTATGCTGTAAACAAAGCGGTTGAAAGCACCGTAACCGCTGCCGGAAGCGGTGGTGACCGTCGGGCGGGCGTCATCTGGCACACACAGGGAAGCGGTAAAAGTTTGAGCATGGTTTTCTACTCGGGTAAACTGATCGTTGAACCCAAAATGCAAAACCCCACATTGGTAGTTCTTACCGACCGCAACGATTTAGACGACCAACTATTTGAGACATTCACCAACTGTCAGCAGCTTTTAAGACAAGAGCCACAGCAAGCCGAAGGCCGTAAGCATCTAAGACACTTGCTGAGTGTGGCATCGGGTGGCATTGTATTCACCACCATTCAAAAGTTTATGACAGAAACCGATGATGATGTAGATGTAAGCAATAACGTTGCAAGCGAGCCGCAGATAAAATACATCGGAGCTAAAATAAAACCCGTTACCGAACGACGCAATGTGGTAGTAATATGTGACGAAGCCCATCGAAGCCAATACGATTTTATTGATGGCTTTGCCAAAAAACTCCGGGATGCTTTACCTAACGCCACATTTATAGGTTTTACCGGCACGCCTGTTGAAACCCGAGACCGAAACACACAGGCTGTATTTGGCAATTACATCGACATTTACGACATACAACAAGCCGTTAACGATAAAGCAACCGTACCCATTTTTTATGAAAGCCGTCTGGCAAAAGTGCATTTTGCCGAAGACGAAAAAGTAAAACTCGACGAACAATTTGAAGAACTAACCGAAAGCGAAGAACTCTCTAATCGTCAATATCTAAAAGCTAAATGGACACGGCTGGAAGCCATTGTTGGCAACCCTAATCGTATTCAAAAAATTGCAGAAGATTTAGTTCATCATTTTGAACAACGCAATGCGGTTTTAGAAGGCAAAGCGATGATTGTTTGTATGAGCCGCAGAATTTGCGTAGATTTATATAATGCTATTATTAAGCTTCGTCCACACTGGCATTCAGACGATGATGACAAAGGAGTCATTAAGGTTATTATGACCGGTTCGAGCAGCGACCCTTTGCATATGCAACCACACATTCGCAACAAACCAAGAAGAAAAGCCATCGGTGAACGTTTGAAAAATCCAAACGACCCCTTAAAAATGGTGATTGTTCGCGATATGTGGCTTACCGGGTTTGATGCTCCTTGTTTGCATACCTTGTATGTGGATAAACCCATGCGTGGACACAACCTGATGCAAGCCATAGCTCGGGTAAACCGGGTATTTACCGAAGACAAAGAAGGCGGTTTGGTGGTGGATTATTTGGGCATTGCTCAAGAACTAAAAACCGCCTTAGCTGAATACACCGCCAGCGGTGGCGAAGGCAAACCCACCCTCGACCAGGAACTGGCCGTTGCTAAAATGTTAGAACTCTACGAGGCCATCGAATACCAGTTAAGGCATTTTGATTGGCGTAAATTTTTTACACTTTCACCCGAAGAAAAACTGAAATTCATTCCCGTTATCGTGGATTATATTTTCAGTCAGGAAAATGGAGAACAGAGCTTTGTCGAGAACACCCAAAACCTGTTGAAAGCATTTGCGATTTCTGTTCCCCATGAAAAGGCGATAGCCATTGGTGATGAAGTAGCTTTGTTTCAAGCCATCAAATCAAGATTGGTAAAAATATCCGACCGAAACGAAGGTGGCAAAACCGATGAAGAAATGGAAACAGCCATCAAGCAAATCATTTCGGAAGCCATCACAGCCGATAACGTCATTGACATTTTTGATGCCGCAGGACTGAAAAAACCGAACATTGAAATTTTAGACGAAGCCTTCTTAAACGAACTAAAAAACCTACCTCAGAAAAATTTGGCTGTTGAACTTTTGAAGAAATTACTCAAGGATGAAATTAAAAAGCGGAAAAAAATCAATTTAGTTGAAAGCAAGAAATTTTCAGAAATGTTGGAAGAAGCGATTAAACATTACCACAACGGAATGATTGACACGGTAGAATTTTTGGAAAAAGTACTTATTCCATTTGCGCAGCAAATGAAAGAAGCAGACAGACGTGGCGAAGAACTAGGATTGGATTACAGAGAATATGCTTTTTACACGGCATTGGAAGTAAACAATAGTGCAGTGGCCATTCTCGGCGACGAAACACTAAAACGCATAGCCGTTGAACTCTTAAAGTCCGTTAGGCAAAGTGCCACAATTGACTGGACTATTAAAGAAACCGTTCAAGCCGACTTAAGAAGAAACATCAGACGCATATTAAGAAAGTTTGGTTATCCTCCCGACCTGCAGGAAAAAGCAGTTGAAACTGTTATTAACCAAGCAAAATTGTTAGCAGAAGATTTGGCAATGAATGGGGACTATATCAAACAATAAACCAATGCTACGGATGGTATATTTACAATGCCACCCAAACCCATGCTAAAAGCATATTCATTAGCAAGCCACACACGTTAAAGTTCAGACTAAAGCTTCCCAAAGAGCTTGCTTTTCTACCTAATGAATAATAGTAGTTAAAAAATTTACCGACCCTTAAAAAAACACAACGCACAACCCCGCACTTACTGACAAATAGTAAATCTATCTTTAACAGCTAAAACTTAATCATACTGCGTCTTGCAAATACATTAAACAAAAACACCAACCGACATCAGCGGTTAGCCTCAGCAGCAGGTTTTGCTTTCTGTGGCAAATTTTCCTGAATTTGGTATGAATATATCAGTTTAAAATGAAAGGGCAAAAATCTGCCAATAGTTTTAGCGCCATAAAGTTATGTTTGAAATTAATAGAGACTTAAAATGAAAATAAGCCACATTAGTAAAAAGGAAATTTTGAACGGGGAAGAGATTAAAGGGGAAGATATCAGAGAAGGTGTTTTCAATCTTATTCAGTCTGAATACCCCAACTTTACCAAAGAATGTTACATTTCATTAGCCGAACTCAACCACTTTAGGCGACTTTATTTAACATCTATAATGTTTCAAGAAAAAGAAGCGTTGAACATTTTAGATAGAGATGTGATAGAAGCAATAAAAAATAACGCGATCCTATCTGAAAATATTCAAGATGAAATAGAATCCAAAATCACCTTTGGCCAAAAAATTGCAAATCGGGTAGCTTGTAAGCTGCCCCGAAACCCTTTACCACCTAAAATGGAAAATAGACAATAAAAATCGAAAACAAAAAAATAATCTAACTCGAATATTGGATAGATAATAACGATACTAAAAACAGCCAGCAAACAATCCGATCTGCTTTGCTTACCATTCGCTAAATCCAATGAGCTATTTTGGTTAACGCACTGACCGTGAATGGAACGAGAATTGAATCTTTCTCCTATAAATCTTACCTAAGTATAACGCTTTTGGAGCTATGGGTTTCTCTTGAGAGTTGGGTCGAAATCAGTATGCTTAACATTAATGCATGTCAATGTTCTTAAAGTACCTTTTCAGGACAAGGTGCCTTGGACCGTTTGATAACGGGGTTTTACCCTCCAAAATGTGGATCATTCTTTGTGTGTTAATTTTCTAAAAGGTTTTCCAAACCTATGACCGATTTGGATGTTAATTCACGTTTGCCCTTACTATCCCCGCTTGGTACATGATTATTTAATTAAGGATGCACTTTTTCCTTACACTATTCTTTCTGATCGGCCTAAATTCTTCCAGAAGTAATTCTCATCGATAAAGAGACAAGGGCATGACGTGCCCGCTTAAGGTTTTATAATGGTTTCTTTTTTCCAGGGTTCGTTTCATAGCCAGGGGAAATGATGTTTTGCGATGTTGGAAATGGATATAATCCCGAATGGAGGTAATCAGGGTTGAATATTTTATCAAACAACCCTATTACTTATCAAAGTATGTTGCACGAAAAATCATAACCTAAGGTAGGTTCAGTCCGCTCTTTCGTTTCAAAACCCAAATTATTATAAGTGCCCTATTATACGATTATGCTACGAGCACATAGCGCTTTGAGTACTGACTGGATTTTTGTTCGTCAGTGTGTCTAACGAGTTTTTCATATTAATTTGAAGAAGGCAGGGAAATCTCGGATTAATGCTTTTTGAAATGAATTTAAATTGTATGATACTATTGACATTTGCAATAATATTCTTATATTTGAATATAAGATTATTCCAAGGGTACGAGGAATTAATCTGCTAATTATTAACCTTTTAAAAACTTCAGCTTATGGAACAGATTACATCCCGAAAAAGCAGTGTAAATTTGACATTTACACAAACAAACAAACAAACAAACAAACAAACAAACAAACAAACAAACAAAAAGTAAGTGTAAAAATTACACCAATTTGGTTTTTGGGCCTTTGGCTCAGCCTGTCAGCGTTGTGGTCTTCAAGTTCTGTAAAAGCTCAAATTGACGGAGATGCGGTGGGTTATGGAAATTATCAGGCGGTAATTTACTACTCTAAATCCCAGGGCAAAGGTGACGAGGATGTTACACCACCAACCAAATTTATGAATTCCGATAACCAAAGAATTATTGATTCCGTGAAAATGATGGGTTGCAACACCATTTTCTTTTCCGTTTCCACCATCACTACCAATGATTCCTGTAACACCACTAACCTTGGAATAAATACTTACGTGCACACCAATGGTGTGAAATAC
>JAAYUQ010000004.1 GCA_012517575.1 Bacteroidales bacterium
GTTTGCCTACAGGAAGAATAGCATAATTCCATAAACCATTGAGATTCAACCACTCAGTCCGTTCCATCAAAGGTCTGGGATATTCGGGCAATACATTATTAACATCAATTTGAGACGCCCAGCAGGTTTTGATTTTTTCTCCAGCGGGTTGCCATTGGGCAAAAGCAATAACACTAAATAGTGAACTTAACAGTAATAAATTTATTCTGAACATTGGCTAAATTTTTTAAAATTCTTTGTCAAGCAAACTTAGCTTAAAATTCAATAATCAAAAGAAAAAAATGAATCGAAAAATAAAAATATCATCTCAAAATAACAGAATTTACGAAAAATCTTTCGGCAAAACGCCAAATTGCTGTTGAAAGCATTTGGCAAAATAGGAAGGTGAGTTAAATCCAACCATGTAACATATTTCCGTTATCCTGTGATCGCCTTCCTTTAAAAGCTGAGCTGCTTTTTTGAGCCTTGCCACACGTAGATATTCGTTGGGCGTCAAATCAAGAATACCTTTTATTTTTCGGTAAAAACTGGCACGGCTCATAAAGAAATGATCCGCCAAATCTTCAATGTTGAAATCAGGATTCGATATGTTTTCCTGAATAATATCATCCAATTTCTGTAAAAATTCCTCATCCGACTTGTTCATTTCAACATGATTGATTCCCTTGAAAGGATTCTTCAAAAAAGCTTCACGGAATTTTTCCCTGTTTTGCAACAAACTGGCAATTTGAGCCTGTAAAACATCCACCGAAAAAGGTTTTTCGATATATGCATCGGCTCCAACTTCAAATCCTTGCACTTTAGATTGAACATTAACTTTTGCCGTTAAAAGAATTACAGGAATATGACTGTATTCGATATGCGATTTAATAAAAGCCGTCAGCTCAAAACCATCCATTTCGGGCATCATCACATCACTGACAACAAGATCGATATTTTTATTTTTCAATACATCCAAAGCTTCTTTGCCATCTGAAGCCGAAAGAATGCTGTAGTCTCTTTTCAAACATTTTGTCAGAAAATCCATCATGCCTTTATCATCCTCTACCAAAAGAATCGACGGTCGCTTTAACGATTTTTCGCTTTTTTCCTCTGTTTTCATATTCAAAGTTTCCTGCCGGTCGGGTTCTTCGTCAAGCAATTCGTTGTTTATTAAGGGATTAAATGGTAATTTTACCCAAAACACATTCATCCCATTTTCAACTGAATAAGTGATTTCACCTTTCAACAATTCGGTTAACGACTTAGTCAGTGCCAGACCAATTCCTGTTCCGGTAACGATTTTATCTTTTTCCTTATTTAACCGCGTAAAAGGTTTAAATATCTCATCTTTAAAACGATCTGGAATTACGGCACCGTCATTTTCTGTTTTGAAACAGAGTTTTTCGGAATGATTATCCGACAAAATTTCAAGAGAAATGTTCACCAAACTGTCGCAATATTTCAAGGCATTGTTAATCAGATTACTGCAGATTTTTGTAAAAGCTTCCGCATCAATTTTTGTAACAATTTCCTTTTCAGGCAGGTTTAAGTTAAAGGAAATATTTTTCTGTTTTGCCAACGGTGTGAAACGATCAAAAGTTTCTTTCATCAACTCGGACAAATTGGTGCGTTTTTCTTTCAATTTATATAGTTCGGCTTCTGTTTTTCTGAAATCCAACAATTGATTGGTCAAATCCAAAAGCCGGTCGGTATTTTTACTCATTACTTTCAGATTGTCTTTCACATCGGTTGCAACAGTTTCATCATTTCTTAAAATCTGATCGAGCGGAGCTTTAATTAAAGACAACGGCGTCCTGATTTCATGAGCTACATTGGTGAAAAAATCGATTTTCGATTCATAAAGTTCTTTTTCTTTTTCCTGTTCAAAATCGCGCATTTTTTGGGAATGTATTCTTTTGGTTCTCTGATGAAAATAATTGATCATTTCAAAAATTCCGGCAATAATAATCAGAAAGTAAAGCAGATAAGCCCACCAAGTTTTCCAAAAAGGAGGTTTAACGACAATATCCAATGTTTTTGTAGCCTTTTTTACACTTCCCGAAGAATTTGTATCGAAAGAGATAATCAGCCGATATTTTCCGGGATTCAAATTGGAATATACAACCGACTGAGAGCCGTTGGCCGGAATCCATTGTTTGTCGAATCCTTCCAGTTTGTACACTACATTTTTTGGACGCAACCCGGAATAATTCAAAATGGCATATTTAATCGTAAAAGAATTTTTGTTGTAGGGAAGTTGAATTTTTTGAGCATACGAAATGCTTTCTTTCAAAGGAGAACCGGCATCCGAAACATTCGCCAGAGAATTATTCAAATAAAAATCAGTCAAAACAATAGGAGGCAAAATGTTGTTTTCCTTGAAATAAGCCGGATTAAACCGGACAAAACCATCAATGGAGCCAAAGTAAAGCGTTCCATCCGCAGCTTTATAACTTGATTTGTAATTGAATTGATTGGTTTTCAGTCCGTCATTTACAGTGAAATTTTCCATTACGCTTGTTTCGGGAAGATATTTAACCAAACCCGAATTGGTGGAAAGCCACAAGTTGCCTGAATTGTCTTCCTTTATCTGATAAACGACGTCATTTGGTAAACCGTTGGTGCTATTGACAGTTACGAAAGATTGAGTTTTTTTGTCGTACCTGCAAAAACCTCCACCTTCAGTGGTTATCCAGATTCTTCTTTTGCTGTCTTCGAACACCGAAGTGGTTTTGTTGTAGGGGAGACTACCGGAATTGGAAGAATGAATGAAATTTTTCCACGTACGGGTTTTTGGATTGAACAGAAACAAACCTTTTACAAAAGTGGCAATCCAAATATTCCCATCCGTATCTTCAAAAATATCCTGAACAAAAGCTCCTTCCAATTCCTTTATTCTTGTAAAGGAATCGCTTTCGTAATTGTACGTATTCAATCCCGATAAAGTTCCAATCCAAAGCGTATTTTCCCTGTCCTTGCAGATTGAAAAAACGCTGTTTTCCGACAAAGAATTGGGCTGGCTGGTTTTAAAATACGTTTTGAGCGATTTTGTTTTCAAATCATACCGATTCAAACCTTTGGAAAAAGTTCCGATCCAAAGTGTGTTTCCATCCCTGAAAAGTGCATGGACATTGTGGTATAAGGAATTTAGTTTACTATCGATCGGAAGAAATTGTGAAGTCTCAGGATCGAATATATTCAATCCGTTGTCTTCCGTTCCGATCCACAATTTTCCGTCCGTATTTTCGCAAAATTCCCGAACTCTTCTTCCTTTAATGGAATTTTCATTTTCAAGTGGGTAAAAAATTTCGAAATAAGTTAGCCGATTCGGAAAATAATTTACTCCGCCAAAATAAGTTCCCATCCATACGCCACCTTCATTGTCTTCATAAAGGGAATAAACGGCATTGTCGGAAAGTGAATAGGGAATAGCATTGTTGTGTCTTAAATTAATTACTTCACGGGAATAAAGGTTGTAGATATAAACACCCGATTCGGTTGCCACCCACAAATCATCACCTTTTCGTAAAATATTCCGCACAAAAATCGGTTGCCCGGTCTCATCCGAAGCCAATAATTTGTTATAAGTTCGTTCTACCAGATTAATTTGTAAGAGTCCCTGTAAGGAAGTTCCCATGAGCAGGCTATTCTGTTCGGCCAGCACACTTCCTATTTCACCCGTATTATAAAGAATTTCGTTATTCTGATTCAAAGAAAACTGCTGGATTTTACGGTTTTTCTTATCAATTTGCAAAAAAGGCATTGAGTAGGGGAAAACCCAAACACCTTTTCCTTTGTTTTCGCAGAGTTTAATTCCTTTCAGCCCACCCGGAGGGGTTTTAACACGGAAATGATCCAATGAATTATTTTCATAACGATATAAATAAACGCCTTTTTCTTCCACTGAAATCCAAACGTCACCTTCGCTGTCGATTATCATATCGCTGACCACGCCTCTTACAGAATCATTCGAAGAAGTTTTTACATCGAAACGCTTAAATTTTTCACTTTTAGGCTCATAGATATAAACTCCTTCATCGGTTCCCAACCATAAATTTTCATCCTTGTCCTGTAAAATACACCGAAAAACATTGTCTTTGACTTCATTATTCGGGAAAAATTTAAAAACTTTGAATGTCAAGCCATCAAATCGATTCAAACCGTTTTTAGTGCCAAACCACATAAAACCCTGTCTATCCTGAAAAATAGACAAAACGGTATTTTGCGACAAACCATCATTAATATCAAAATGTTTGAATTGATAGGAAGGCATGCCCCAAACAAACGACATAGAGAAAAACAGAAAAAAGATAATCAGAGAATTATGAAATTTGCACATGTGAAATTTTAAAATATTTGTATCGGGAAAAATCAAAATATTTCGAAGAAAACATTGAGAAAGCTCCGTTCATTTGAAAATCTTCTTTTCCCCAAAAATTAAAATTTAATTTTCCCCTCTTTACCAAGCAATGCAGTTTGATTGATATCGAATAAAATAGCTTTAATCCTTTTGTATTTTCCTTCAAAATTGCCAGTAATTTTCCAACTGAGCGTTTTTGTGGCATCATTCCATGCAAAAACAATATTCCTAACTTTTCCGGAAACATAGTCGTACGAATTGCCGTCATCTTCCGTTAAACAGAACGTACCATTTTTCCCCGGATAAATATGAACTTCAATGACCGAAGTGGTATCCTGTTCGGTATGCTGAATGATTGGGCCAACAGGAAGGATGGCTCCGGCTCTTACATAGACAGGAATTTCGTCGAGAGCTTTAGAAACTGCCAGTTTACAAGGACCAATAATTAATTGATTTGTTTGAAAGTCGTACCATTTTTCTTCAGGAAGATAAATATTTCGCTTTCCTCCTTCGTTTAAAATTGGAGCAGCGAGTAAGTTTTTTCCCATAAGCCATTCGTCAGTCAAATTCAAAAGCGTTGTGTCATTCGGGAATTCCATGATCAACGGGCGCATAATTGGTTTATTCATTTGATATGCTTCATGAGCTAAGCTGTAAAAATACGGAATAAGCCGATAGCGCAAATTTAGCGATTTACGAATAGCATCTTCAGCATCTTCTCCCCACAACCAAGGGAAACGAGGTGTGGTAAACAAATTGGAATGAGCACGCATGACTGGTAAAAAAACGGCTGTCTGATACCATCTTACAAGTAACTCCTTACTGGGATCCGTATTACCAAAACCTCCGATATCGCAAGACCCGTAAAACATACCGGAAAGACTGTAATTTAACAAATCAGCCGGTGTTTCCCGCAAAACTTCCCATGTGGATTTTATATCACCATTCCATGTACAGTAACCAAATCGCTGATTTCCGGGTGAGAAAGATCGATTAATAGAGAAAAAACGAGTATTGGGGAGCACTTCGTTGTGTAACTCGAATTCCGCTTTATTCCAATAATAATAGCAGGTATAGTAAGATTCTCCTTCATCGTTCCACCATGCATCAACTCCGTTTTCCAATAAGGGTCGAGTCTGATTTTTGTACCATTTTACTAAATCGGGATTGCTAAAATCCAAATCACGATTGTTGTAGTCCGATTTTAAAATCCAACCTTTTTTCCGTGCTTCTATTAATTTAAGCGAATCACCTAATCGAGGCTTACGGATGCCTATAAATTTGATGCCTTGATTTTTGTAATCAGCAATTTGCTTTTGCGGCTCGGGAAATAACTTGTCGTTGAAAGAAAAATCGGAAAAGTCTTTGATCCCGTTTTCTTTCACAAAATAATCGGGGAAAGTGGTGTACCATTCAAAATCGTAAATAAAAGCATCTACGGGAAGATTACGGGAACGAAAATTATGAATAGCATCTTCAATATACGCACGATCTGCCCATCCCCATTGCGATTGTAAGAAACCAAAAGCCCA
>JAAYUQ010000048.1 GCA_012517575.1 Bacteroidales bacterium
ACTTTTTCCACACGTCCGGGGTCTCCAACTAAAATGATTTTATCAGCCAAATGTTCCGGTTTTAAATGCAAATGAAAAATACTTCCATCATCATTGATAAGAAGTTCAGAAGGAGCAAAATATTTCATGATGTTTATGTTTAAAAAATTCGTTCGTTTTATTGTTGAAATAGCTTTTCTAAAGGCAAATATAACTTTTTTTTAATTTATATCTAAATTATTTTAGTTAAAATGGAAATTCAGAGTTAGTTAGCCCTTCAATTATTTATAATAATCAGTTTATCAGTATTTTAAAAAAATAATTTTATAAATATAGTAGGAGAGGGGAAATTAATATTTTTACAATAGAAAAGTTAATCTTTTGAAAATAGAAATTATTAGATTTTTCAGAATATTTTTTGATGCTTATGTGTTTAAACATAGATATTTATCATTCTAAAGAGAAAGAATTTAATATCAATAGTTCCTCTCAAAAAAGCTCAAAAGGATTTTATGAAAAAAAATTATTTTATTAAAAGTATTTTGTATTTTAGCAGTGTGTTGGGTGTACCACATTTTGTGGAGCCTGACGCTCCGGCCACCATTTCGATGGTGGTCTTTTTTTTATCACTCAATATGAACAATTTTGGTTTTATTCAATTTTCCTATAATTTATATTATGTCAAATAGAATATAGGAAATTTATATTGAAATTATTTCGACCTCTCTTACAAACTTCCTATTTCTCATCGTTGAAATAATTCAAAATTTTTAAACGAAAATCGAATAAACGTTTCATATCTTCTTCCGAATCAATTTTTCCATCAAATTCTTTCAAATAATCGATGTAAGCATCTCTGATAAAGGAAAAATTTTTATGGTCAGACAATTTTCTGAATGGAGATTTTGAAAAAATATTTGGTTCTTTTCCCAAACTTAGATCTACCAGAGCTTTTACAATTGATTCAGCAAAATTCTTTGTTTGTTCTTCATTCATAAAAATTTTTTTTAAAGTTTAATCGTTAAATGTAATTCTTCGAGTTGTGACGGGTCCAGTGGTGATGGCGCATTTATCATGACATCTCTTCCGGCATTATTTTTAGGAAAAGCAATACAATCTCTAATAGAATCAAGTCCGGCCAGCAAGGAAACAAAGCGGTCGAGACCAAATGCCAATCCTCCATGCGGTGGCGCTCCATACTGAAAGGCATTCATCAAGAAACCAAACTGACTTTGTGCTTTTTCCGGGGTAAATCCCAACAATTCAAACATTTTATTCTGCAAGCTGCTATTGTGAATACGTATAGAACCACCACCCAGTTCAACGCCATTTACCACCATATCGTAAGCATTGGCTCTAACATCACCGGGTTTGGTATCCAACAAAGGAATATCTTCTGGCTTAGGAGATGTAAACGGGTGATGCATAGCTTGATAGCGATTTAGCTCCTCATTCCATTCAAACAAAGGAAAATCAACAACCCAAAGAGGTGCAAATTCGTCTTTTTTACGAAGACCTAACCTCCCTCCCATTTCTAACCTCAGTTCGCAAAGAGCTTTTTGGGTTTTTAATTTATTACCGGCCATAATGAGAATTAAATCGCCGGCATTGGCGGAGAATAACGTAGAAATTTTTTTCAAATCGTCAGCAGAAAAAAACTTGTCAATAGATGATTTGAAAGAACCATCATTCTCATAACGTATGTAAATCAATCCTTTAGCGCCAATTTGCGGCCGTTTTACAAATTCTGTCAATTCATCAATCTGTTTGCGAGTGTAGGACGCACACGCTGGAGCGCATATTCCTCCAACATATTCGGCATTATCGAAAACCGAAAAATTGTATCCCGTAACTATTTCTTTGAGTTCGACAAATTCCATTCCAAAGCGAATATCGGGTTTATCGGAGCCAAAACGTTTCATTGCTTCGCTCCATTGCATGCGTGGAAATGGTTCGGTAAAATCTATATTTTTTATGGTTTTGAACAAATGTTTGACCAATCCTTCAAAAGTTTGAAGAACATCTTCCTGTTCCACAAAGGACATTTCACAATCAATTTGTGTGAATTCGGGTTGACGGTCAGCACGAAGATCTTCATCACGAAAACATTTGACAATTTGGAAATAGCGATCGAATCCGCCTACCATTAAAAGTTGCTTAAACAATTGTGGAGATTGGGGAAGAGCATAAAATTCTCCGGGATTCATTCTGGAAGGGACCACAAAATCGCGTGCACCTTCCGGTGTAGAAGCAATCAACACAGGAGTTTCCACTTCAAGAAAACCCAAGTTATCCAAATATTGACGTGTTTCAATTGTCATTTGATGTCGAAGTTCCAAATTCTTTCTGACAACGTTTCTGCGCAAATCGAGATATCGGTATTTCATTCGTAAATCATCTCCGCCATCTGTAGCATCTTCAATTGTAAAAGGAGGTATTTTCGATTCGTTTAAGACAGTAAGTTTTGAAACTAAAATTTCTATATCGCCCGTACTTAAATTGGGATTTTTATTGCTTCTTTCAGAAACTTTACCGGTAACTTGCACCACATATTCACGACTCAGTTTGTTTGCTTTTTCCCATAAATCGGAGTTAATTTCCTGATTGAATACCAGCTGAGTAATTCCATAACGATCGCGAAGATCAATAAAAACCATCCCTCCCATTTTACGAATTCGCTGAACCCAGCCTGCTAAAGTAATTTCCTGTCCGACATGAGATAAGCGTAGTTCACCACAATTATGAGTTCTATACATTTAATATGCTGTTAATTAATAAGTTAATAAAAACATTTTATTTTAAAGAAATAAACGAATAGAAATTTTTTTTGAATTCAACAAAAATACAAAAAATCCGTGTAAGAAAATATTTTTTAAAGAATCTTGGTTCACAACTTTGGTTTTTGGTTCTTTTCTTTTCCAATTTTTCAGCATGATGATTTAAAAAAAATTAATAAAAAAAGATGTAAACCTTTATGGGATACACCTTTTTCAATAAATTCAAATTACTTTAAAAATTACTATCGAACCAACACATTCGGATTAATTTTTTTGATTAAACCTTTGAGTACATCTCCCGGTCCCAATTCAATAAATTCATCTGCGCCATCAGTAATCATGTTTTTAATGGTTTGAGTCCATCTTACCGGAGCAGTGAGTTGAGCAATCAAATTTTGTTTGATATTAACAGGATCGGTTTGTGGATAAGCATTTACGTTTTGATAAACAGGACAAACTGGAACAGAGAAAACGGCTTGATTGATAGCTTCGCTTAATTCCAATCTTGCAGGTTCCATTAAAGGAGAATGAAAAGCGCCTCCCACACTAAGTTTCAGTGCTCGTTTAGCGCCTCTTTCTTTTAGCATCTCACAAGCTTTATCTACACCTTGCAAAGTTCCCGAAATAACGATTTGTCCTGGACAGTTGTAATTGGCAGGCACCACAATAGTGTCTTTAATAGAATCACAAACCTCTTCGACAATTTCGTCATCCAGACCAATAATGGCAGCCATTGTAGATGCTTCAATTTCACAAGCCTTTTGCATGGCCATAGCACGTTTGGAAACCAAAACCAATCCATCTTCAAAAGTCAACGCACGAGCTGCCACCAATGCTGAAAATTCACCCAGCGAATGCCCAGCCACCATATCGGGATTAAATTCATTTCCCAAAACAAAAGCCGAAATTACTGAATGGAGAAAAACAGCGGGTTGTGTAACTTTCGTCTGTCGTAAATCTTCTGGTGTTCCTTCAAACATTAAATCGGTAATACGAAATCCAAGTATTTCGTTAGCCTTTTCAAAATATTCCCTCGCCAGTGCCGACTGTTCGTATAAATCTTTGCCCATGCCTACAAATTGAGCTCCCTGACCCGGAAAAACAAATGCTTTCATGTGTTTTCTGTTTATAGTTTTGAAATTTGTAAATAATTATATGATTGATAATTAACTTATTAAACAATACAAATTCATTAAAACGGACTGCAAAGTTAATAAAAAAGAACTGAAAAGGGAGTACTTTTTATTTTCTGATAGAAACAACTACTATCAATTTTTTATAAATTATTGATTATAAGTAAATTAAATAAGAAATAACAAGTGAAATTTTATTTCTTTATAAAAACGTTTAACTTTGTCGTGAAAAAAATACGTATATGGAATTAATCAATAAATATTTTCCCGACTTGTCAACCAATCAGAAGTCGCAATTTGAAGCGCTTTATCCACTTTATGTGGATTGGAATCAAAAAATCAACGTGATTTCACGAAAAGATATTGAAAATCTTTACGAACATCATATTCTTCATTCGTTAGCTATAGCTCAATATATTCACTTCAAGCCGGGTACAAGGATTTTGGATGTGGGTACAGGTGGTGGATTTCCCGGTATTCCGCTTGCCATACTTTTTCCTGAGGTAAAATTTGTAATGATTGATTCCATTGGGAAAAAAATTAAAGTTGCTTCATCGATTGCTGAAGCTATAGAGTTGAAAAATGCCGAATTCAAGCATTTGCGAGCTGAAGAAGAAAAAGGACAATTCGATTTTATTCTGAGTCGTGCTGTCATGCCACTTGGAGATTTGCTGAAAATGACAAAAAAAAATGTCCAAAAATCTGCTATTAATGCCTTACCCAATGGTATTATCTCCTTAAAAGGTGGAAACTTGGATCAGGAAATTCGACCTTTCAAAAAAATGATTGAAGTAGTAAGGATTTCCGATTATTTTGAAGAAGAATATTTTAAAGACAAAAAAATTATTTATTTGCCTGTGGTGTAATAAAAAATTTTCTTTTCGGGCAAACAAACTTTTACAAAACATTAAAAATGAACATACAAACCTTTATTTTCAATCCTTTCAGAGAAAACACCTATATTGTTTCGGATGCTACGGGCGAATCCGTCATAATTGATGCCGGTTGCCTGACCAACAGCGAAAAACAAGCTGTAAAAAATTATATAGATCAACACAAGCTAGTTTTAAAACATTTGCTCAATACTCATTTGCATATCGATCATCAATTTGGCAATCGATTTATTTACGACATTTATCACATTTCACCTGAAGCTTGCAAAGAAGATGAATTTTTTATCACTACTATGCTCGAAAATGCTCGATTATTTGGTATTGACTTACGCGAAGAACCTCCAGCAATTGGTTCTTATATTATTGATAATCAAGAAATAAAATTTGGTGATACTACTTTGAAAGCATTACACGTTCCGGGTCATTCACCAGGAAGTATGGCTTTTTATTCTGCAAAGGATGAAGTTGTATTTACGGGAGATGTACTCTTCAGCGGAACCATTGGCGCTACCCATTTCGAAAAAGGTGATCATGATTTGCTGATTCGTTCCATTTGGGAAAAGTTGATGGTTTTGCCTGATGAAACAATAGTTTACAGTGGTCATGGGCAACCTACAACTATCGGAAAAGAAAAGAAATTCAATCCGTATCTGGTTTGATTACCGATAGAGATTTTTATCTACAATATATTGATAAACAGTAGGATGAAGCCATTGCTTAACTTCTTTCCCTTGTTGAATGGAACGGCGAATTTCTGTGGAAGAAATATCGTAGAGAGGAGTTTCCAACCATTTCATTTGAGGATAGGTTTTGGCAATTCCTTCTTTGTTGAAACCTGAACGCGGATAAACCAACACTGGATATTCATTGAGAATCTGTTGAAAACTTTTCCACTGGTCAAAAACTTTTGCATTGTCGCTACCGATGAGCAGTGAAAAATCGTTTTCCGGATATTTGGAAGAAAAAGCATGAAGACTGTCGATGGTATAAGACGGTTTTGGCAGAGAAAATTCAAGATTGGAAACTTTTAATTTCGGTTTGTCCTTTATGGCCATTTTTACCATTTCCAAGCGAACATCTTCATCCAGCAAATCATTTTCCCGTTTCAGAGGATTCCGCGGCGAAACGACAAACCACACTTCATCAAATACTTGACGGTCAAGAAGAAACTCGGCTAACTTCTGATGTCCGAGATGAAAAGGGTTGAAAGAACCAAAATATAATCCAACTTTTTTTCTCATAATTTTGTAAGAAAACTTATTTTTCCAAAAAGTTGAAAATCACTTCTTCTGTTGCCTTTTTGGCTTTTTCCAAATCATCATTCACAATTACAACATCAAATTGCGGTGCAAAACTCATTTCAAATTCAGCTTTTTCCAAGCGCTTGGCAATCATCTCAGGCGAATCGGTACCGCGAATCATCAAACGTTTTTTTAATTCTTCCAAACTTGGCGGAGCAATAAATATAGCCAGTGCTCTACCATTATACTGTTTCTTAATATTCAGTCCTCCAAGTACATCCACATCGAAAATGATATTTTTCCCTTTGGCAGAAATACGATCAATTTCACTTCGCAAAGTTCCATAATAACATCCCGGATAGACTTCTTCGTATTCTAAAAATTCATTTTGGGCTATTTTTTTCTGAAATTCTTCCTTAGAAAGAAAATAATACTCTTTTCCGTTTTGTTCGTTTCCCCGTGGTGGACGACTGGTAGCTGATACCGAAAATTCCAGATCAAAAGGGCGTGTAAGTAAATATTGAACCAGTGTACTTTTACCTGTACCCGAAGGAGCAGATAAAATAATTAATTTTCCGGACATTAAAAGATTGGAGTTTTAATGTAATGTACAAATAGAAAAGATTTCATTTAAAGGACATTTAATACTTGTTCCTTAATTTGTTCGAGTTCGTCTTTCATTTTAACCACAATTTTTTGAATTTCACTGTGATTGGCTTTGGCTCCGAGCGTATTGATTTCACGTCCAATTTCCTGAGCAATGAAGCCCAATTTCTTACCCGGAGATGGCTCCAGCTTCATTGTTTCGAGAAAATAATTCAGATGATTTTTTAGACGAACTTTTTCTTCATTGATATCGAGTTTCTCGATGTAATAAATCAATTCTTGTTCCAATCTGTTTTGATCATAATTTACTTTATCCGACAATGCTTGCAAATTATCTTCGAGTCTGGAACGTATTTTTTCTATTCTTTCGGTTTCGTAAGGCGAAACTTTTTCCAATAAATCACCAATATTGCTGATTTTTGTCAAAAAAACATTTTCCAACGATTTTCCTTCCTGAATGCGGAATGAAACAACCTGTTCAACAGCTTTATAAATGATTTCTTTCAATGCTTGCCATTCATTTTCTTCCAATTCAATGTTTTCGGTTTTCAGCACATCCGGTAACCGGAGCAATAGATCAAACCAATTGGTTGGCTCTGGCAATTCAAGGTTTTTGGACAAGGTTTTGACCTGCTGCAAGTAAGATAAAAAAGCAGACTGATTGATTTGTGCAGCTGCATCTTTACCGGAGTTATCTATGTAAATAGCTACATCAATTTTGCCGCGTTCGAGTTTTTGAAGAATTTCAGTTCTGATGTCAAGTTCTTTATTACGATAGGCAGGAGCAATTTTCAAGGAAAGATCCAGTTGCTTGCTGTTGAGCGATTTGATTTCTACGACAATTTTTTTCCCTTCATATTCACAGGTGGCTTTGCCAAAACCTGTCATGGATTGTATCATAATTATTTAGTAATAAGTTGTTTTTGCAATTAATTTTGAAACCGAAATCCAATTTTTTCGTTTTCTTATTCGTTTTTCAACAATTCTTTCGCATTTCCCAATGCAACTTCTGTAACATTTTCTCCACTCAGCATTTGCGCAATTTCCAAAATTCGTTCTTCCTTACCGAGTTCACTAATATGGGTTAGCGTAGTTTCACCGGAATCGTCTTTAAACACTCGGTAATGTCGGTTTCCTTTGGCAGCTATTTGAGGCAAATGTGTGATCGCAATCACCTGGATGCTTTTACTCATGTCTTTCATAATTTCCGCCATTCGGTGAGCAATTTCACCGGAAACACCGGTGTCGATTTCGTCGAAAATAATGGTAGGCAACCCTGCTCGATGAGCCATTAACGATTTAATGGACAGCATCAAACGGGAAACTTCTCCTCCTGAAGCAATTTGTGCGACGGGCTGCAACGATTGATTCTTATTGGCGGAAAAAAGAAATTGAACCATATCTTTTCCGGTTTCCGAAAATTCACCATCTTCCGTAATTTCAATTTTAAACCGAATGTTAGGCATTCCCAGCCTGGAAAGCTGTTCTTTTAAAAAATTTTCTATTGGTTCAATAGCATTAGAACGACTTTTTGTTAAAAGTTCGGCTTGCAGTTGAACATTTTCATACGACTTGGCAATTTTTTTCTGCAAGGTATCAATTTCTTCATCGTACGATTCGATGTGCTGCAATTCTGCTTTTAATTTTTCTTTCAGCAACAATAATTCGGAAATGGAATTCAGTTTAAATTTCTTTTCCAATGAATAAATCTCATTCAATCTTTGCTCAATCCATTGTAATCTTTCAGGTTGAAAATCAATTCTTTCCTCAAAATTTATTATTTCTTGAGCAATATCTTTTAATTCTATATAAACTGATTCTAAACGTTCATGCCAATTTTCATCTTCAGAAATGTAGTTTTTTATTCGTCCGACTGCATCAATTGCTTCTTTAAGCAATGCAAGACTCATTTGTTCATCTGTTAGCAAAAAACCGGCTTTTTGCAATTCCTGTTTTATTTCTTCCGTATGGCTCAATGTTTCCAGTTCCATTTCCAGTTCATTTTGTTCGTTTTCCGACAATTGAGCTGCTTCCAATTGTTGAAACTGAAATTTCATATAATCAAGCTCAGATAGTTGTTTATCGGCCGTTTTTTGCAAATGATAAAGCTGCGTCTGAAGGTTTTTCCATTGAGTAAAATGCTGTTGATATTGTTTGAGAATTGAAGTGTTTTGTGCCATGTTATCCACCACCTGCAACTGATACTGATCGTCAGAAAGCAGTAAATTTTCATGTTGTGAATGTATGTCGATCAGTTTGGCGCTAATCTCGCGTAAAACTTGTAAACTTACTGGGGTATCGTTGATAAAAGCTCTCGATTTGCCGGAAGCAGTTATTTCCCGACGTATAATGCACTGTTCCGGTTGATAATCCAATTCATTTTTTTCGAAAAAATGTTCCAAATGGTAATCCCGAATATCAAATTCGGCTTCTACAACAGCTTTTTCTTCTCCTTCCTTGATAAAACGACTTTCAGCCCGCTGTCCGAGTATTAAGGAAAGAGCACCGATGATGATGGACTTTCCTGCGCCGGTTTCGCCGGTAATAACTGAGAAACCGGCAGAAAAACCGATATTAATTTCCGAAATCAATGCATAATTGCTGATATGAAGCGTCTTAAGCATAAATATGCGATAGTCGATTGAATGAAGAAAAAAGTTTTATTTTTTATTTAAAATCTGTTCGTATTTTTGTGTCTGTGTGGGGTTTACATCCGATAATATTTCTACTACCAACGCTTTTTCCTTGTCAGTTCCTTTAGAAAATATATTGATCAGTTCATCGCTTTTTGCGTCCAGAAAAGTAGAAATCACTATAGCTGATGGGCGCGCGCGATTGGTTTCGCGCAATACAGGAATTCCCTGAGCAATGCGGGCACGAGCATTTACGGGATTATTGGACATTTCGTCCAACCCGAGACGATGATATTCATAGAAAAAATTGCGAAAGTTTTTAAATGCTTCGTCCGTCAAGTTATTCACCAGTGCATACCGATTTCTGCTGCTTTCAAAAGCTTTCCAACCGGGTAAATTGCTCCCCTGAGCAGAATTGACTATATTTTCGGCAGCCTGAAAAAAAGGTGTGCCACCTAATCGTGAAAATGAATCCATGTCGTAACCAATAATGATATAGGCATAATAAGCCAACACTGCAGTAAGATTGGAACTGATAGTTGACTCGTTCCATTCCAACGGCTCAAATTCCTTGTAAGTGAACGTAAAATCGTTGTCTTTGAAATTAAAAAGTGTAGTATTATAGTTCGAATTATAAACTGGACGACGCGACTGCACCTGAATTTCAGCTGTAAAATTATCTCCTTCAACCGATTTTACAATAATGGTCATGGTGCATTCAATGCGTTCGTTGGTTAAAAAACTCATTTCTGTCCACTTGCGGTTATTCACAAATTCGGAAACCGATTTTTGCAAAGTGTTAAAAACAGATTTGTTTGTTCCTTGCACCTGGTCGGAATTAATGGTAATATTACAGTTTAATTCCTGTGAATAAGCATGATAGGAGAAACAAAGTAATATAAAAACCAGACTTGCAATTTTTTTTTTCATCGATTCAAAGTTTTTACCAACTCATTAATAATATCTTCCGCCACATCTTTTTTTGGCTTTAAATCAAAGGAAACAATTTCTCCGGTACTATGCAAAATCGTAATTTTATTGGTATCATAACCAAAACCGGCTTTTTCGTCACGAAGGGAATTGAGCACAATGAAATCCAGATTTTTATTTTTCAGTTTCAATTGTGCATTTTCTATTTCATTGCCGGTTTCGAGTGCAAAACCAATTAAAAACTGCCTTTCGGTTTTTATTTTTCCCAGTGCAGCTGCGATATCAGGAGTCGGTTTTAGTTCTATTGTCAACCGGTCGCTTCTACGTTTAATTTTTTCTTCAGCAGTTTCAACCGGTGTATAATCAGCCACAGCAGCACTTAATATAGCGCCATCCATTTCAGAAAATTTTATCATAGCAGTTTCATACATTTCCTGGGCGGATGTAACTTTAATAAGTTGGATATTTTTGTGTTGTAAAGCCAATTGAACGTGACCAGCAATCAGACAAACTTCCGCTCCGTGAGCAGCACAGGCTTCGGCCAAAGCAAAACCCATTTTTCCTGAAGAATAATTTCCTATAAAACGTACCGGATCGATTTTTTCGTACGTTGGACCGGCCGTAATCAGTATTTTTTTACCTGACAGTTGTTTGGGTGTGAAGTAATCGGCAAGATACTGAACAATACTTTCGGGTTCTTCCATTCTCCCCTTCCCTTCCAGCCCACTTGCCAGTTCACCGAACGACGGCTCTATAATTAAATTTCCATACGAACGAAGAATTTGCAAATTGCGCTGGGTAGCAGCGTGCGCAAACATATCTAAATCCATAGCTGGAGCTAAAAAAACAGGACATTTAGCTGAAAGATAAGTAGTTAAAAGCAGATTGTCAGCAATGCCTGAAGCCATTTTAGCCAGAGAATTGGCAGTTGCCGGTGCAATTAAATATGCGTCGGCCCACAATCCCAACTCTACATGACTATTCCACTGACCATTGGTTGGATCGAAAAAATCGGTCAGCACCGGATTTTTGGAAAGTGCAGCCAGCGTCAAAGGAGTAATAAATTCTTTTGCCGAAGCCGACATAATAACTCTAACTTCGGCTCCCTTTTTTACCAGCAAACGGACTATTGTGGCAGTCTTGTAAGCTGCAATTCCACCCGTAATACCCAAAATGATTTTTTTACCCTGCAACATGTCAATCTTTAATAAGTTGAATGTATTATATTCTGCAAATTTACAAGATAATTTTCAATTTTTTTGCACAGAAGGGAAAAATGAAAGGAAAGAAAATTCTTAGAGTAGTTTAAAAATGAATTTTGCTACTCAATCATGAATTTTTTTTTAAAAAAAAAGAACAATTCTGCATTGTAGAGAGAACTGTTCTTTTGATAACTTTGAAAGACAAGCTTTCAATTTATTTTAGCTTGTCCTTAATGGGATTACGATAATAAATTTTATCTTCCATAAATTCTTCAATGGCTATCAAAGTTGGTTTTGGAAGTTTTTCATAATAACGGGAAATTTCTATTTGTTCGCGATTTTCGAAAACTTCTTCCACGTTGTCGCCCATAGCCGAAAATTCCTGAAGCTTTTTATCCAATTCAGATTTTATTTCTACGCTAATTTGGTTGGCGCGTTTGGCAATAATGACGACTGCCTCGTATATATTCCCAACTTTATCAGCAATCACGTTTATATCACGTGTAATAGTGCTTGATGGTACGTTCATTTTTTTTATATCCATAGGTTGAATGATATTATTTTATGTTGATAGCTTTTTTTGAATCATTAAAAATTTTGTCAGCCTGTTTTTTATATTTACCGTCGGGAAATTCATTGATGTAACTGTAATATTCATCAATGGTATCCTGATAGCGTTCTTCCCTTTTGGAAACTACACTTTGTTCTGCCTGTGCAAATTTTGACTGCAGAATCAAAAAGGAAAGATCGTCCCTGTAAGATGTTGAAGGAAATTTTTTTAAGGCATTTTGAGCCGTAATCACTGCCGACAAATAATTATTTCCCATGTAATTTCCCAAATTGTAATACAAACGTGCATTCAGGTAATATTTGTAAGCCAGTTTATTCAACAACTCATCCACCATTCTGTTGGCATCGGGTACCAATTTACTTTCAGGATACATGTCGAGAAATTCCTGAAAAGCATTAATTGCCTGATTTGTAGCCGTTTGATCCAATCGAGCATCAGGCGAATCCTTATAATAACAATAACCAATCATAAACTTCGCATCTTCGGCATATTTTCCTTTGGGATAAGACTTCAGATAAGTTTGAAAATAATTGATGGCCGAATAATAATCATCTTGGCCAATATAAGACTGAGCCAAATAGTTCAAAATTTCCTCTGAACGGTCCGTACCACGATAATAAACCGAAATATCATCAAATAAAGTGGCAGCACGCACAAAATCACCTTTATCGAAATATTCGACTGCCTTGTTGTATTTCAGTTCAGCATCGGTACTTTTCAGCAATTTCTGATATTCGCTGCATGAAGATAAAAACAGAATCAGAACAAAGAAAATTGAAAAAATCTTTTTCATAAGAAGCTAATATGTTGCAAAGTTAGTTATTTCGTTGGAAATATAAAAATAAATCTTTTTCGCCTTTATTCAGTTTATTCTGTTAGATATTTTTTGAAACCTTCTGTAAATATTACCCTGTTCTTCCCATTTTTATCGCTATAAATCAGATAACAATCCACTTCAGGCAAGGATTTACACACCAATAAACTGCTATCAACGCCGAGCACCATAAAAGCAGTGGCATAAGCATCGGCCATCATACACGATGGAGCAACCACTGTAGCGCTCAATACATTGTTGTTTACCGGATAACCGGTTCGTGGATCGATGGTATGGGAGAATTTTTTCCCGTTTCGATAATAAAATTGCCGATAATTTCCAGAAGTGGCCATTGCCTTATCCGATAGGGAAATAATCGTTTGTATTTGGTTAACCACATTGGTTGAATCGTCGATGGGTTTATCTATACCGATTTTCCATTTTTCTCCTTTTGGATTTTTTCCTTTACATACAATTTCTCCACCAATTTCGACAAGGTAATTTTTACAACCATTTTCTTCCAAAACCTTGGCTGCCATATCCGAAGAAAATCCTTTGGCAATAGCACTGGCGTCCAACATGATACGTTTATCGGCTTTGACAAGTTGGTGTTGTTTCAGGCTAATTTTTTTGTAACCAATAAAAAGCATTATGGAATCAATATTTGGACATTGTTTCCTGCTCTCGCTTCCAAAGCCGAAGCCCCAAGCATTTACCAAAGGTGCAACAGTAATATCAAAGGCGCCATTTGTTTTTGCTGATACTTCTTGCGCCGTACGAAACACAGTTTCAAAATAAATATCGGTTCGCACAGTTTCATCATTTCTATTGATGCGGGAAATAATGGATTGAGGCTGGAAAGTCGACATCGACAAGTCGATTCGATGCATACTTTCCTCCAATTTTTTTTGTAAATCAATCCCTTGTGGTTGCAAATAAGTGGCATGATAATAAGTTCCATGCGCTTTCCCCTCATTAAAAATATATTTCGAGGAACCCTGATGCTGAACGATTAAAGCAATTCCGGCTACAGCAAGTAACAACAAAGAAAAAACAAGATAGGTTTTATTAAACTTTTTCACTTTAATATTGAATTTGCATTCGATACACAGAAATAATCTTTTTCATCAACCAATAGATATTGACAACAAATTAAACATCAAAAAGCAATCTTTTACCTCGAACATTTGCATCAAATTTACCTTGATCATAAACTTTATTGCCATTGACCCATGTTTTTTCTACCCGAGTGTCGAAAAGCATTCCTTCAAAAGGCGACCAACCACATTTGTAAAGAATATTTTCCGAAGAAACATTCCATGAAATATTTGGATTGACAAGCGTTAAATCGGCATAATATCCGGGACGAATAAAGCCGCGTTTTTCGATTTTAAATAGTTCTGCCGGAGCATGACACATTTTATCGACAATTTTTTCGGGGCTAAGCACTCCTCGTTTTGCCAATTGCAACATGGCAACTAAAGAATGTTGAATTAAAGGTCCACCCGAAGCTGCTGTCAAAC
>JAAYUQ010000049.1 GCA_012517575.1 Bacteroidales bacterium
AAGGCGATTGCCACGACTGATCGGCTTCGAAAGTGTTGCCGATGTTTATCCCGCGTCCCAGTCGCTGATTCATTTCTGTGGCAGTTGCCCAATGTTTTTCGGGAGCAGGTTCTGAATTTGATTTGGCGCAACTAATTAAAATAGAAATTGTAAAAAAACACAAGGAAATATTGAATGTTTTCATTCTTTTAAAATTTCATGTAATTTAAATGAAAATAATTTAATTTATTGAATATAAAATATTTTCTATGACAAAAGTCATAGTGAATATTCTAAATATTCAAAACACTTGTTTTAAGAATTTGGATTTGAAAAAAATTGCCTATATAGATGGTTTTGTCTGTTTTTGTTTGATTCGAAGACATAAAACATCATGCGGTGGTATAGTGATACTGAGGTTCTTTTTTGTGTCTCCAATTTCTTTTTTCTGCCATAAATCCCTGATAACGAATAAATTTTTATCTGTCGTGTCAAGAGTTTTACCTGATAAATCATCTTTTACACTGAATTTTTTCCAATCAACTAAAATGTTTTTTGGACTTTTACTCCTGTTCAGATAAAATATTGCCCATTCATTATTTACGAGTGGTTTTATCCAAGTTTCCACACTATCATTAACAGCATAACGAAATCCTTGAATACCAAGTGAATCTTGATTGATGGCAATGACTTCTTTATTTGTCAACACGCTTAAAGTTTGTGAGTTCATGTTTCGAAGATCATTGCCGGCCATCAGAGGAGCAGCCAGCATTGCCCACATGGAAAAGTGCGCACGTTCCTCATTATTTGACATTCCGTTCCCAACTTCCAACATATCGGGATCGTTCCAATGATCAGGTCCGGCATATTGACGAAGCCCTTCCTGCATATCCAGAATTTGCATGGCTCCCCATGATTTCCATGAACCATAATCCTGAATGCAGTCAAAACAATTATAAATATCGCCTGTAGTTCGCCATAGATGTCCGACTTCTTTTCCCCATAACCATGGTTGATTACTTCCACATTCACAAATACTTAGAACAATTGGTCGTCCGGCTTCTCTAATCGCTCTGCTCATGGTGGTGTAAGCACCCAATGCATTTAAATTTTCTGTTGAACACCAGTCATATTTCAGGTAATCTACTCCCCATTTTGCATACATTAAGGCATCTTGGTATTCGTGTCCGCGACTTCCGGGACGCCCGGCACATGTTTTGTCGCCAGCACAAGAATATATTCCAAGTTTAAGTCCTTTGGAATGAATATAATCTGCCAAAGCTTTTATTCCTGAAGGAAATCTTTGAGGATCAGCTACAATGAAACCTAATGAGTCACGAGCAATTTGCCAGCAATCGTCAATGACCACATATTGATATCCAGCATCTTTCATACCCGATACTACCATAGCATCAGCAGTTTCCATGATTAACTTTTCGCTGACATTGCAACCAAATTTATTCCAACTATTCCAGCCCAGTGGTGGTGTTTTTGCCAGACCTTCAAATTTTTGCGCATAAATAGATGGAATAATAAGAAAACTGATAATAAAAAAGAAAATTGAATTAAATTTTTTCATACATATTACGATTTTAAATATTTTTGATGGAAAGACCCAATAAAAATACACAAGTGATTTGAACGTTCTATTTTTTTTTGTACTTTTTAAATTGTAGAGATTTTTTTTGATTTTTATTAATCAATTTAGAGATTTTCTCAGTATCCGATTGCTTTATTTTTGGCAATCAATGTTTTTATTTTTTCTACTGATAAGGATGAACGCAACCCATCAGCAGGCGTATTCAAGCAATAATCCACAAGCCTGTCGATGGTAGTAGTTGCCACATGCATGCGTGTATCGGACGATGCATAATAAATGAACACTCTTCTGTCGTCATCGGCAATCCAGCCATTACTGAATAATACATTGGAGACATCGCCAATGCGTTCTTCTCCCTGAGGTGCCATAAAATATCCCCCCGGTGAAGCAATCAATTCTGATGGATCGTCGAGCGACGTCATGTATAAATACAAAACATAACGCAAGCCGGCAGCGCAACCTCTCACCCCGTGAGCCAAGTGTAACCAACCTTTCGATGTTTTTATCGGAGCCGGTCCTTCTCCGTTTTTCATTTCCTTGATGGTGTGATAATAACGCCGGTCAATTATTTTTTCTTCGGTTATGATGGCTTTTTCTATGTTATCAACCAATGCCCATCCAATTCCTCCTCCCGATCCGGCATCAATAAAATTGTCCTGTGGCCGCGTGTAAAGTGCATATTTCCCATTTACAAATTCGGGATGCAGGACGACATTTCGTTGTTGACTTTTCGACTTTAAGTCGGGAAGACGTTCCCAATTCTTCAAATCTTTAGTACGGGCAATTCCTGCACTTGCAGTAGCTGCAGACAAATCGGGATTATTTTTGTCTTTTCTTTCTGCACAAAAAATGCCGTAGATCCAACCATCTTCGTGAGCTGTAAGGCGCATATCGTAATTGTTTGTTGCCGGTTCATCAGTTTCGGGCATGGTAATCGGTTCTTCCCAAAATTTGAAATTATCAATTCCGTTAGGACTTTCGGCAACGGCAAAAAATGATTTCCTGTCCACACCTTCCACTCTTGTTACCAACAGATATTTATCGTGCCATTTGATAGCGCCTGAATTCATTACGGCATTCATCCCAATTCTTTCCAGCAGAAAAGGATTGGTCTTTTCATTCAAATCGTAACGCCAAGCTATTGGAATGTGTGCTGCCGTTAAAATCGGATTTTGATAGCGTTGAAACCAGCCGTTGCTCTCTTTAATGGGCATATTTACTTTGGAAATCAATTCTTGTTGATTTTCAAACAATTTTTTTACTTGTTCTTGAAATGGGTTCATAACTTTTTGCTTCAATTTATTTGTATAAATTCGGAATGTCTTTACAAAAAAATGTTTTCGGATAATGATAAAACTTGATAAAATCTGCGGCTGATTTTTGACCGGGATAAGGTGCATAATAATGATTTTCTCTTTCCCTTGCATTTCGCCAAACCATGACATAACTTATTGGATATTTTCCCACTATGGGCAGTAAAACGCCGGTCCACCAATTGGCAATTGGAATGGCTTCCAGTCCGGTTTCAGTCAAAGCAATGGGTTTATTTCGCTTTTTCCCCTCATCGGTCATAAATGAAAGAATTGTATTTAATGAATTTTGAAAGGATTCGATTCCTGCTTCGTTGTTGCGGTGATAACCGTCGAGTCCCAAAATATCGACATATTCGTCGCCCGGATAACGTTCCATATAAATCTGTCCGGGCCCTTGAATATCGGGAGAATAGGCATAAAGCAAATTATTCACTCCTTTTTCTTGCATAAAATCGACAGTCATTTTCCAAAGTTGCTGATATTCCTCCGGAGAACAAAGGTCTTTTCCCCACCAGAACCAACTTCCGGTATGTTCATGCCACGGACGGAAAACGATCGGTATTTTTGTCCCGTCTTCCGTTTTCAACGAATTGAAAAAATCAGCAGCCCGTTGCAGCCAATGCAAAAATTTATCGTGATTTTGTCCATCGGGAAGAACGCTGGCAACAGCATTTTCTCCTTTTTTTACGTCCCATGCGTCACCATTTGTCAGCGGATTATTCATATGCCAACTCATTGTAATCATTCCGCCACGTTGGTATTGACGAATAATTTCCTGACGGATTTTCTCAAATGATACATTGTCGATATTTTTTTCGTTTCCGAGCTCAATTCTTCCCAAATCGAACCCCATCACGGCCGGATAGTCGCCAACAACACTTTTCACATCCGAACGTCCGTCATCTCCTTCCCAACCAATTCCATACAATGGATCGTCCTGATGGCCAAACATGAATCCTTTTCCTGAAATGACTTTCAGATTTTTGAGAAGATTTTGGGTTTCGGGAGTTAATGTTTTTATTCTCTCACTCAGATTTATGGTTTTTATATCTGATTGTTGTGAAAAACCATTGATACAGATAAATGAGAGCATTATCACAACTATTAGAAAGCGATATTTTTTCATATTTAAAATTATTTTAAGTCAGGCATTTGATCACGAGTTATAACGTGAGAATTATTCATTACGGTTCGCCAATAGGCAGCACCATTTTGAGAATCATCTCGCGTATAATTACCATACCATGGCATAAACCAAAGCCAAGTATCACCTTTTTGAAACATCAAAGCAGGATCGGGAATAGCGCCACATTCCGAAAGTGCAATCATTTTTCTGCTTGAAACGATAGCTTTCACTTTATTGAATTCCGTCCATTGCGAATCGTGAATATTGGTTGTCGGATACAAATCCCGTCCTACAATATCAACGTATTCATCCCCCGGATACCAGTCGGCATCATTCCCTTCGGAAGTCCACACCCAGATCAGGTTATCCAAATGATGATAGTTAGTCATTCTATCGAACATTAATTTCCAAAGTAATTTAAACGGAGCAGCTCCTTTAGCTCTCCACCAAAACCATCCGCCAGCAGCTTCATGTAAAGGACGCCAAATTACCGGGATATTTTTAGATTTCAATGTGTTGAGATAACTTGAAATTGTATCGATATTTTTTATCATCAATTTGTACTCGGCTGAATTTTCGTCGGAGATTTTACTAACATCGAAAAGTGTATGATCCGATTTACTTCCATAATAAAAAGCGTATTGATCTGCTACGCCGCTGTTTGCAGGCACATTCCAATGCCACATGGCAGCTACAAGTCCTCCAGCTTTCCACCAATTTTCCACTACACTTGTATTGCTATAATCAATCCAGTTGGATGGTGAAAAAACAAAATGGATAAAATCAAAACAATTCAATGCTGGATATTTGCCTGTTTGTGCATAAACCCAATCGGCTTCTTCGGTATTCCAATTGACATTTGCCATTGTGCCTGAAATGGTTTTCGATCCGTAAGTTTGCTTTAAAAAGTTCATAACATTTTGTGCTTCAGGAGAAAAAATTCTTTTAGGTGGCGTATATGTACTAAAAGTTAATTTTATTTCTGTCGGTAAATAAATTCCTGTTGGTCCTTTGATCGTATTTGCAGGAATTATTAACTCGTAAATTGTCCCTTCTTTCAATTCCGGTAAAATAATCTGTAAATCTTTTTGAATTCCCGGCCGAATATCAGTTAATGTATTTCCATTTAAGGTAATATTATAAGGAGTTTTTAATGTTACATTAACATCAAAAATCAGAACAATTTCCTTAGTATAGATTGAAACATTTGTTTCACCATTTTCAGGAGTGGACGAAATAAATATAGGAGCAGAAATTTCAGAAATACTGTCATTTGAGTTTTTACAGGAATAAAAAAATATTAAGACTAATAGAATAATAAAATTACAATGTATGACAGCAAAATTTCTACAGACCATTTTTTTATGATAAATAAATATTCCGAAGATGCAATAAAAAAGAGGATGTCTAAGAAATGAAAGTTTATTATTATTTGACATCCTCTTTCCAGTGATTATTTTTTTTTACTTTATTTTTTCAAAACGAACATTATCGATGCACATATTCACAAATCCTGCATCTCCTGCCGTTGCCAGTCCGAAATCTTGTGTAATGTTTTGAACGTTTGGTAAGGTGTTTGTTCCGTATCCGTTATCATCCTTGAAATCTGTTAAAGGAATAGTTACAGTGTACCAACCTCCTCTATTTTCCATTCCAGGAATAATAGCCCAGAAATCGCCATCTGTTCCTTTTAAGCGGAACTTAAATGCCATTGTTGTTCCACCCAAAACATTTACATCCATTTTCACAGCCCATTCATTGACTGTAACTCCAGAAACTTTCATATCGTTCTGTGAATTTCTCCAGAAGAAATCAACCCAGCCTGATGGCAAATCCTGATTGATTCGGAAATAATTTCCACTTAACGACAGTGAAGGGTCATTTTCTACCTTTCCATAACTTCCCCACCATGAATTTTTGCCGTCAAAATCAAAGAACACATAGCTTGGATCAGTTATTGGATCAGTTCCGCTTATTGTTATTGGAACACTAACTTCTTTACCAGCAAAAGTAATTAATTTTAAAGTTACAGCACCTTTTGCAGCATTTTCAGGTACAAAAACTTCCAATAATGTTGCCGAACGAAGTCCAAATAGAGTTGCTTTCACATTATCCTGAAAAATAACTGATTCTACCAAATTCAATTTTGTCCCTTGTATAATCAACAGTTGTCCTGGTTTTACACTTGCAGGGATGCTGGTTATAACAGGAATATCGGCTTCGGTTACCGTGAGTTCACTTGGAGACGAAATTTCTGTTCCATTCACTGTAACAAATTTAACAATGCCACTTGTAGCATCAGTTGGAACGTTGACCACAAATGAAGTAGATGAACTTGGTTCAACACTTACGACTTTAGTAGCAGATGGAAATATCACTTTTCTGATCAAGTCCAAATCAGTTCCTGTAACAGTTAATTCACTTCCTGCCATTAATGTGCTTGGAGATAAAGCTATAATTTTTGGTTTTACATAACTAAATTCCGGTGTATCAATTGTTTTGGTTGAGAAAGTAACAAGTGTAGCAACTGTAGAAATTGCAGTTTCCGGTACGGTTACCGAAATTTCTGTTTCTGATTTTGAGTTTATTTGCCCAACAATGTCACCAAATTTTATACTTTCAACCAAATCCAAATCTTTACCTTTAATAGTCAACGTATTTCCATTTTTGACTGTTGTTGGACTAACTGTAAGATTGGAAGGCATTACGGTAATCAGTTTCTTGTTTCCTTTCACCTCAAGACCCGACTTGGTAATCAATTTTATGGTATCATCTTGAGCCTCCAATGGTACGGTTACTGTGATTTGTGTGGAATCGGCATTTAAAATAAGCTCATTGACTATTTTATTTCCGCCAAACTTAACACCAGCTACCAGGTCCAGATTCGTTCCCGTAATATCGATGTTCTTCCCCGGCTTTACAGTTACAGGAGTAAAATTGGTGAATGTAGGTAAAATAATATTGATTATTTCGTTAGAGTAAATTTCAATAGGTATTTCTTCTCCATTCGACAAAATGATTTTTCCTGTTTGAGCTTCCGCCGGAACTTTTACTTGCAGTTGTTCTCTGCTCTGAGATACAAAATCTTCTGCTTCCACCTCAACATTGTCAACAAAAATCACTTTTTTAATCAAATTTAAGTAATCGCCTTTTACAGTGAGTATTTGACCAGCTCTTAAAGTAGTGGGAGTAACACTGCTTATGGATATAGGTTCTGAAAAAGTGAGAGGAGTTAATGTTTGAATATCTCCTTGTGGGGTTTTTAAGGTTACTTTACCCGTTCCAGCATTCTGAGGAATGGTAACCCTAATTTCTTTTTCGTTCACAACTTCAATTTCACTAACTTCTACTGTTTCTCCAGGTGTCAGACCCTGAAAAACTACCGCTGTAACTTTATCCAAATTACTGCCTATAAACCTGAGTTCACCACCTCTTAAGGCAGGAGATGGTCCAAATGCTTTTAAAATTATAGAACTGTCTATTTCTTCTTCATTTTCGCATCCGGTATATATTCCTCCGCTGATAATCAATATTAATATAATTAGGTGCGAAAACCATTTATTATTATTTGTTTGCATAATTTTCAAAATTTATGGATTAATAATTATTCAATTGGAACCACTCTGATGTTGTCAATACAAATATATGGTGTACAGTCCGTGCCGGCAATTCCTCCGTGATACACAAAGAAAGTTAAACCACCATAATTTCCGGTTCCGGCAACTTGAAGGGCTTTTCCTGTATGGTCATATTTAAAGTCTTTGAGTGGGAAGGATACCGTTATCCAACCATCAGTTTGATAAGATCCAATTGATTCCCAAGGTCTCCACAAACCTCGTGGGGTTTGTCCGTCTGCAATATAACCATTGGTGTCTTTGGTTGACCACGGAGTAAAAATCATTTGTAAAGCGCATGCAGACCATGGTTGAGTAACATTTACCTCAAATTTAAGCTGTGCCTGATCTACAGGAATGTCAAACAAATCTCCTTCAGGACGACCATTAGCTATTCCCCACAAATTGAATGAAAAATTGTCTTCGTCCCATGTTGATAAATCGCCTTTCAACGTACCAGAAAAATAAACGTAATTTCCATTTATTCCTTCAGGATTACTGTTTTTAATTTTACCTGAACGCCATCCACCTGACGCATCTTTTGTATCCCAATCGAGAATAATACCTCTGTCGTCTCTGAATTGAAATTTCGATCGTCCGGTTCCATAAATTGACTTCACGTTAATATAACCTTTTTGAGAACCATTGGGAATTTTGAAAACTATTTTAGTCTTTTCGATGCTCGTAATTTCCGTAACCGGAATATTGCCGGGCATGCTTATGGTTAACGGGGCATTTGGATCGTCAATAAAGTAATCTCCGTAAAGAGTTGCGGCATCACCATCATGTGCATATTCGCACGAAATACTTGAAACAACGGGTGCAGGTACCAGAACCGAAAAATCGTATGTAATGGTATCGTTATTTTTTGTAATCATGTAAATTTTGTTGGTTACAACTGACGGAATTTCATTCGGAACATTCACAAACAACGAGTTGTACGTGATAAAACTTGAATTTAATACCGCTTTCTTATCATTAAACCACATTTCTTTAATACTGGTAAGATTTTCACCTATCAACACAATGGTATTATTCATATAAGCCCCAACTAATAGTGAATCAGCCGATTCAGGATTAGGAACCCTCACATAATAAACTTCAGGCACACCATCCGTCATAACATATTTGTCCGGATTATCATCACACGCTGGTGATAAAATTCCAACAAACAAAATGAGGCTACTTATCAGTATTTGACTGTATCTTTTTTTCTTATTGTTTTTCATATTGATTTTTAGTTTAAGATTAATAACTTATTGAACTCAAATCAAATTCAACTGGATCCAGTAATAAGTTAGGATTCATGGTCAAATCCGTATCAGGGAACGGCAGTTGAAAATGAGCATCCGTTATATTTTCAATATTCAATTCTTCCCGGTGAAGCACCCGCATACTATCATTTAGAGTCGTCACAATTAACATGGGATTATCCGGATAAATAGTGATCAGTTGCTCGAATAATTTAATATTTCCATC
>JAAYUQ010000050.1 GCA_012517575.1 Bacteroidales bacterium
ACGTTCCTTATGTTCCAAAACGTTTCGCTGCCATTTCAAACAAAGGTTATCAACCCAACGATTTTACCATGATTTTAGGGAATCCAGGCTCTACCAGTCGCTATTTAACTTCTTTTGGCGTAAAATTCAGAATGGAAACCGGGAATCAGGCACGTATCGATGTAAGAGGCGTAAAACAAACGATATGGCGGTCGTTTATGCGCAAGGATGAGGCAATCAATATAGCTTATGCCAATAAATATGCTTCAAGTTCCAACTATTGGAAAAACAGCATCGGTATGAATAAAGCCATTCAGCGTCTAAATGTCGTGGAACGAAAAAAGGAGCAAGAAGCTGCATTTTTGGAATGGGCAAAATCTAATCCGGCAAAAGAGAAAAAATATAAGGAAGCATTGAAAACGCTGGAAGATGGCTATGCTACGCTGTATCCTTATGCCCGAGCGCTCAACTATCTGCGCGAATCGCTGATGAATGGTGTAGAATTACCCAGAATAGCCCAGAAAACAAGTCAGCTTATTTCGCAGAATTTACCAAAAGATTCTCTGCTCAGGGAAATTGAAGAAATTTATAAAGATTACCGTCCTGAAGTTGATCAAGCCGTTTTTGTCGCCATGCTTGATGTTTATAAAAAATCGGTAGATGCAGATGCTCTTCCAGCTTTTTATCAGGAAATTCAAAAAAAATACAAGGGAAACACAGAACTTTATGTAGCTTCAATTTTTCAAAATTCTGCCTTCAGTTCTTTAGACAAATTGAAGAAAAATTTACAGAAAAAGAAAATAAAAGTTGCCAATGACCCTGCATTGATTTTTGCCAACGAAGTAAGAAACACGTATGAAGAAATTAATTCAGGCGTTTATGGACAAACCTCGGAAAAAGTTAAAGAAGCAGAACGCATCTACTTTTCCGGGCTAAGGGAAATGGCCGAAGAGCAAGGAAAAAAGCTGTATCCGGATGCTAACTTTACCATGCGATTGACTTATGGAAAAGTAGGCGGTTATCAGCCTGCCGATGCTGTGGATTATCATTATTACACTACCACCAAAGGAATTTTGGAAAAAGAAAATCCAACTGACCCCGAATTTGTTGTCGCCGACAAGTTGAAAAAGTCAATTATGGAAAAAGATTTTGGTAAATATATTGATCCCCAGACGAAAGACATGCATGTGAATTTTATCAGCAATAACGATATTACCGGTGGGAATTCGGGTAGCCCCGTCTTCAATGGGAAGGGAGAATTAATTGGATTGGCTTTTGACGGAAACTGGGAAGCCATGAGTGGCGATATAGTTTTTGAACCCGAATTGCAACGTACCATCAGCGTAGATGTCAGGTATGTGCTTTATGTGATGGACAAAGTTGGTGGCGCACAACGATTAATTGATGAACTGAGCATAGCAAATTAAGAGAATGACAATTTTTGCTTTACGCTATGAAATATTTATTGGAAAGATAAACAGTTAAATTTTTTATGACAGTTGAAGTATGTTTTTCTCCGGCTTTATATCCTTTTTACGTGTCGGAAAAATCAAAAATAGCCGTAATAGTTGATGTATTCAGGGCTTCCACCACTATTTGTAAAGCCTTAATGGAAGGTGCAGCTGCAATTATTCCGGTTGCTTCGCTCGAAAAAGCTATAGAGTTAAAAAATCGTGGTTATTTTGTTGGAGCAGAGCGGAATGTGGAAAAGTGCGATTTTGCTGATGCAGGAAATTCTCCCTTCGACTATTTTTCCGATAAAGTGAAAGGGAAAGAAATTGTTTTTACTACAACCAACGGAACTCGAGCCATCGAGTTGGCAGCAGGCAAAAACAACGTTATTATCGGGGCTTTTTGCAACATCAGCGCTGTTGTTGATTATTGTAAGAATGCAGGCAAGGATGTACTTGTGGTCTGTGCCGGCTGGAATAATTTATTCAGTTTGGAAGATACTATATTTGCAGGATTGCTTGTTACTCGGTTGACTTGCAGCGAAAAGTTTCAGGTCTGTGGAGATTCGGCTGTGGCGGCATCTGTTTTGTGGCGGCATGCAGAGTCCGATGTCAACGCATTTCTGCGACAAAGCGAACATGCAAGCCGACTTTTTTCGCATCATTTGGAAAAAGATTTTGATTTTTGTTTGACTCAGGATATTGTGCCGGTAGTTCCGTTTTACGATAAGTTTTCTCAAAAAATTTTGGTGTGAATTTTTTCCGTTGGTTTCAACAAATATATTATCAATAAAAAAGCCCGAAAGAAATTTCAGGCTTTTTTATTGATAATAAAATTTATCGTTCAATTTTATTGTTCAGTTGAAGGCGTTGGGTCATTTACTTCTTCCGAAGAAACTTCGTCAACTTTAGCTTTTGCTTCTTCAGCAGCTTTTTTCTTGGCCAATTCAGCAGCTTTGGCTTTGTTTGCTTCAATTTCCGCTGACAGACGAGCTTTTTCTGCAGTTTCTCTTTCAGCAGCAAGCTGTTCTTTAGTCTTGTTCAATTTGGCTTCTTTTGACGTCTTCCATGCTTCGAAACGACGTTCAGCTTCTGCTTCGTCAAAAGCTCCTTTTTTCACACCTTCCAACAAGTGCTTTTTCATTAATACGCCTTCCCTTGAAAGAATGTTGCGTACAGTGTCTGTAGGTTGTGCTCCAACCTGTAGCCAATACAGAGCTCTGTCAAATTTCAAATCCACTGAACTTGGATCTGTGTTGGGGTTATAAGAACCAATTCTTTCGATAAATCTGCCATCTCGTGGCGTACGACTGTCAGCAATTACGATATGATAAAAAGCATATCCTTTGTGTCCATGTCGCTGTAATCTGATTTTTACGGGCATTTTTAAAATTTTTTATTGTTAATACCTAATTGCCTTTTCTCGAAAAGCGGCACAAAGTTATCATTTTTATTTGATAACCGAAATAATTTTATCAATAAAAAATCAATTATTTACAATATACCCAGGCAGAGTCGAACAAAGCATCAGATTTACGGAGCTGTTCCATAAATTCCACAGCTTCCTGATAACGGCGGAATGACCGAACAGCCACCTTAAAATTTTTTGCCGGTGAAAGTACATGAGCTTCCGTATATTTCAACTCGTGAAGTTGGACACAGAATTTTTCGGCAGAATTGCGTGTGTAAAATGTGGCTGCAATGACGTGATATAAATTGTTTTGGTTGTTGAGAGAATGCTCAATGTTCTCCTTTTTTGCAGATGAAAGACTGTCCTGATTCTGTTTTTCATTGTAAGTTGTCGCCAAATTACTTATCGATGCATTTTTTGAAACTGCAATTTGAGATTGAAGTGGTGAACTTATTTCCAGAGGAATCAGATTAGCATAATGGTTGTGTTTGGTATCAGCCATACGAGGCGAAACCAGCAACATGCCGAAAATCAAAGCACAAGCCGCTGCATATCGAAACGAAGATACAGATGGTAAAGTAATGGTAACTTTTTTGCGTTCGTCAGTTTTGGTATTGCGCCTTTCCCAAAGTTTAACTTCGGTCATACCCAAATTTGCAGGAAGAAAATCTGCACGAGGTGCAGGTGAAAAAATCAAATTTCCGTTTGAGTTTTTTTGCAAACTGCCAATATTTCCCATGTCAACCCTTTTTCCCTGCTGAAGTCGGGATAAAATTGATTCGACTTCGCTTTCAAGAATTTCCATAGCAGCACGATAGCTGATGTGTTCTCTTTCTGAGATTTCATAAGCCAGCAAGCCGTCATTGGAATTTAACAACGGGTTAAAAGCAATACCAGCAAGAGGAGGCGTAATCCTGTCGGATAAAATTGTAGCCGACTGAGGTTGTATGATGAATCCTCCTAGTCCCGGCACAATAACATAATCATGCTGAACCAGCAAAATTTCTATATACCGACTTAATTTTTCCATGATGCAAATATAATAGAAAGTATTTTTAATAAGGCATGATTACACAAAAAAGTTTTCAACATTTTGTTAAATGTAAAAAATCGAATTATCTTTGTAAAGCTCAATTCATTCAAAAAAACGATGGAAAAAACTATACTGATTACCGGAGGCGCTGGTTTTATTGGTTCTCATGTAGTGCGCCTTTTTGTCAATAAATATCCCGATTATCACATTGTAAATTTAGATGCGTTAACATACGCCGGAAATCTTGAAAATTTAAAAGACGTGGCGGATGCTCCAAATTATACTTTTGTGAAAGGCGATATTACGGATGAAGAATTTATTTCTCATTTATTTGAGAAATATGATTTTGACGGCGTCATCCATTTAGCTGCCGAATCACATGTTGACCGCTCTATCAGCGATCCGCTGGCTTTTATCCGTACCAATGTGTTTGGCACGGCCAACCTTTTGAATGCAGCCAAAGAAGCTTGGAAGGAGAAAATGGAAGGTAAAAGATTTTATCATATTTCTACCGACGAAGTTTATGGCTCATTGGGTAAAGAAGGCTATTTCACAGAAAAAACACCCTATGATCCCCGAAGTCCCTATTCGGCTTCCAAAGCAAGTTCCGACCATTTAGTCAGGGCTTATTATCACACTTATGGTTTACCGGTACTGATTTCCAATTGTTCCAATAATTATGGTTCGCATCATTTTCCGGAAAAGCTAATCCCTCTTTGCATCAACAACATTCGTTACAACAAGCCGCTTCCCGTTTACGGAAAGGGAGAAAATATCAGAGACTGGCTGTGGGTAGAAGATCATGCGGCAGCCATCGATGTTATTTTTCATCAAGGGAAAATTGGAGAAACTTACAACATTGGCGGACACAATGAATGGACGAACATTCGTTTGATTGAGAAATTGTGTGAAATCATGGACAGAAAATTGGGACGAGAACCGGGCGAATCGGCAAAGTTGATTACTTTTGTGAAAGACAGGGCAGGACACGATTTGCGTTATGCCATCGACTCGTCAAAATTACAGCGTGAATTGGGCTGGCAGCCTTCCATTACTTTCGAAGAAGGACTTGAAAAAACTGTGGATTGGTACTTGGAAAATCAGGAATGGCTGGACAACATTATCAATGGTGATTATCAAAAATATTACGAAAAACAATATTCCGAAAGAGAGAAAAATTAAGAACGGAATAAATTATTTTTTTTGTAATTTTCTTATTTTCTTATTCCTTGATAGTTATTCAATAAAAACTTTTAATTTTTATTTTGGCGCAGTGTAGTAAAGGTATACCCCGATCAGTAAAAATACAATATTAGGCAGCCATACCGCCATAAATGGAGAAAGCGTTCCGTTGACGGAAAAGGTGGTTGACAAGGTAGAAAATAAAATATATATTGAGCTGAGCGCCAGTCCTATTCCTAAATTTAGTCCCATGCCTCCTCGAACTTTTCGGGAAGAAAGCGAAACACCTATTAAAGTCATGATAAAGGCAGCAAAGGGCATGGCATAACGGCGGTAGTATTCATTTTCGAAAGCCTGAATGTTTCCAACGCCACGTGCACGTTGCCGGTGCAAATATTGTCTGAGTTCGGCATTGTTCATCTGAGCAGATTCTTCCGAAGTAATAAATAGTTCTTTGGGTTGAACCTTGATAATTGTATCCATAGAAATACCCTTCGTAATTTTTTCACGCATACCGATAAAATCGCGTCTTAAATAATTGTTGATTTTCCAGTTGTAGGCCGAATCCCAAGAAACTGTTTCAGCCGTGAGTCGGGAAACCAGCTTTTTCCCGTCAAATTTTTCCAGCGAAAAATGGTATCCGATGTTATTTTCAACCTCGTATCTTTCTATGTACATAATTACGCCTTTTTCCACTTCCATTTGCACATTTCGGGCATTACTCGGCTTAAATTTTTTGACATACTGATTTTCAAAATCCAGCATTTTCTTACTCGAATTTGGAATAACATATCCACCCAGTAAAAAAAACAAAATGGCAATGAGCGTTGCAGAAATAAAATAGGGGAGCATCAATCTTTTAAAGCTCACACCACTGGAAAGAATGGCAATAATTTCGGTGTTGTTGGCCATTTTTGAAGTGAAAAAAATCACGGCTATGAACGTGAACAAGGGACTGAACATGTTCATGTAATAAGGAATGAAATTCAGGTAATAATCGAAAACGATAGCTTTGAGTGGAGCGTTGGTTTCAAAGAAATTATCCAGTTTCTCGGTCAGATCGAATACAACGGAAATACTCAAAATTAATACGATACAAAAAAAGTAAGTTCCCAAAAACTTGTTTATAATGTAGGTATCAATCCTTTTTAATCCAAAACTTTGATAGTCTATTTTCAATTTGTTTTTTAAAGCTTTCATGCTAAAAAATTTGGGGCAGAAGTTTTTTTCAGCGCCTTCTTCCCAGTTGTTCAATCATTCCCTTTTTCCATAGCGAGAAATCTCCTTGTTGAATATGTATTCGGGCTTCGTTCATAAGCCAAAGGTAAAAAGCCAGATTATGAATGGAAGCAATTTGAAGCCCCAATAATTCGTTGGCGGCAAACAAATGTCGCACATAAGCTTTGGAATATGCCTTATCGACAAAAGAAGTTCCTGTTTCATCCAGCGGCGAAAAATCATTTTTCCATTTGGCGTTTTTTATGTTGATAACGCCTTGTGAAGTAAAGAGCATTCCATTTCGACCATTGCGCGTTGGCATCACACAATCGAACATGTCTACGCCACGCTCAATACTTTCCAAAATATTTTGTGGTGTCCCGACGCCCATTAAATATCGGGGTTTGTTTTCGGGAAGAATTTCGTTCACAATTTCGATCATCTCATACATTTTTTCCGTAGGTTCGCCCACAGCCAATCCACCAATGGCGTTTCCGTCGCGGTTCTGATCAGCAATAAACTTTGCCGATTCTCTTCTCAAATCGGGATAGACGCATCCTTGCACAATGGGGAAAAATGTTTGGGAATATCCATATTTGGGCAAAACAGTATCGAAATGTTCTATGCCTCTCAGCAGCCAGCGATGCGTAAGTTCCATAGATTTTTTGGCATACTGAAAATCGGCTGTTCCTGGTGTACATTCATCCAAAGCCATGATGATATCCGCTCCAATGGTTCGCTGGATGTCCACCGTAATTTCTGGCGTAAAAAAATGTTTGCTCCCGTCGATGTGCGACTGAAACAAAACGCCTTCTTCTTTCAATTTACGGATACCGGTAAGCGAAAAAACCTGAAAGCCTCCGCTGTCAGTCAATATGGGTCGATTCCAGCCAATAAATTTATGCAGTCCACCTGCACTTTCAAGAATGTCTGTCCCCGGTCGCAAATACAAATGATAGGTATTCCCTAAAATGATTTGTGCATGAATATCATTTTCCAATTCACGAAAGTTAACCGTTTTAACTGTACCGGCCGTTCCAACGGGCATAAAAATCGGTGTTTCTATTGTCCCGTGATCAGTGGTTATTTTCCCTGCTCTTGCTTTGCTTCTCGAATCGGTATAAAGTATTTCAAAAGTCATTCGATGTTCTATCAAAAAATTCCGTTCAGCAAATGTTTAAAAAATTTTCCAGCATTTTTTGACCAATTTCTCCCGATTTTTCCGGATGGAACTGAACGGCAAAAAAATTGTTTTTTTGCAGGGAAGCACTGAAGTTGAAAATGTAATTGGCAACAGCAGTGGTATTTGATGACAGTTCAACATAGTAACTGTGAACAAAATACACAAACGAATTTTCTTTTATTCCGTCAAATAAAGGACCCGACAATTGAAAAATATTATTCCATCCCATTTGCGGCACTTTAAAATTTTCGTTTGTGGGAAAATGTTTAACTTTTTCGTCAAAAATTCCCAGACAAGTTGTGTTGTTTTCTTCGGAAAAGGAGCACATAAGTTGCATGCCGAGACAGATGCCCAAAACTGGTTGTTTCAGTGATGGAATAAGCAGGTCGAGTTGATTTTGCTTCAGATAGTTCATGGCTGTAGAAGCTTCTCCTACACCGGGAAAAATCACTCTGTCTGCGGATAGGATTTCTTCTGTCTTATCAGTAACAACAGCTTCTATTCCGAGTCGTTCCAACGCAAAAAGTACCGATCGAATATTTCCGGCATTGTATTTCAGCACAACCACTTTCATCGTCTCAGCCGATCGTTATTTCTTCAATTGATTGGTTTCCGTATCAGGATAAATAACAACAGGTGTATACTTTTTGGCTTCTTCATAGTCCATGGTAGCAAAAGCCATGATGATAACCACGTCACCAATTTGAACTTTTCGTGCAGCCGCACCATTCAAGCAAACCATGCCTGAGCCTCTTTCTCCCGGTATGACGTAAGTTTCAATTCTTTCGCCATTATTGTTGTTGACCACACTTACTTTTTCGAATGGAATAATATTAGCAGCATCCATCAAGTTTTGATCGAGCGTGATACTACCTATATAGTTTAAATTGGCATCTGTTACCGAAACTCTGTGAATTTTTGATTTTAGAATTTCTATTTGCATATTATGTAATTCTTTGTGTTAAAGGAATAAAGCTACAAATGCGCAGCTTATTGGGCATCATTATATTTAATATTGTCAATAAGTCTCACATCGCCGCAAAAAACAGCTACGCAGCCAATGGCAGGTTCAGACCACGAATGCATGGGTTGCAATGTTTTTTGATGAACGATTTCAAAGTATTCAACTTTCAAACCCGGAAGGGAATTCAGTCGGGCTATTACCCAATTTTGTACCTGCTCGGGTGAAAAATTTGAAACCAGTTTTTTGCTTTCAAATAAAGTTTTGGAGATTTCAACGGCTTTTTGGCGTTCTTCCTTGTCGAGGCGCAAATTGCGACTACTCATGGCCAAACCATCCTTTTCACGAACAATAGGACATCCCACAATTTCGATATTGAAATTCATTAATTCGACCATCCGGCGAATGATGGCCAATTGTTGAAAATCTTTTTCACCAAAATAGGCTCTGTCGGGTTGCACCAAATTAAATAATTTACTCACTACCTGCACCACTCCATTAAAATGACCCGGTCTGAATTTTCCTTCCATAACCTTGTCCAATCCTCCAAAATCGAACTCAAAAACGCTTTCAGTTTCGTTTTTGTCGTACATTTCGTCAACAGCAGGTGTAAAAACAAGGTCGCAGTGGTTTTTTTCGAGTAACGACAAATCGTGCTGCAAATCACGGGGATATTTTTCCAAATCCGACGGGTTGTTAAATTGAGTAGGATTGACAAAAATGCTTACTGCGGTAACATCATTTTCGGCTGTGCTACGATGGATCAAAGACAAATGACCATCGTGCAATGCTCCCATGGTTGGAACAAATCCGACAGTTTTTCCTGCTTTTGTGATTTGCTCCATTTCACTTTGAAGCTCTTTTTTTGTTGATATAACTTTCATACGTTTTTACCATTTTTTTAATAAGCCGAACAGAAGTCATTTGACGCAAACCTTAAAGCAGTTGAATCGTAAGCTATAAAATTCACCACTCTGTCTGACCTAATTTTTTGAGAATTTGACAGTTTCATTTTTTTGGACTATCAAAATTGGCTTACAAAATTACGAAAACTTATTTGGATATACATGATTGCTTCTTAATTTTTCCTCATCCCACGCCAAAACACTTCTTCATATACCACGAAAAGGAAAAAATTAGATGATGGTGCTCATTTTTAAAAGAATACAAAATAAGTCAATTTATTGAAAATACATACAAGATTTTCTGTATAAAAATACAGATATTAAAAATTTATACCTGTAAAGCTATAATTATTCATTTCAACTTCCATTACAAGCCGTTGCCGAAAGTTTTTTAAACGCCGAAACTTGCGGGTATCCCGTTTTTTTTTAATATCTTTGCAAGTTCAAAAGACTCTCACTATTAAAGGGAAAAAATGAAAAAAGCTACAAAGGTATTGTATATTTCCCAGGAAATTTTTCCGTATTTGCCTGAATCTGAAATGGCTAATATGGGAAGATATCTTCCTCAGGCAGTACAGGAAAAAGGTTTGGAAGTGCGAATTTTTATGCCCAAATTCGGATCCATTAATGAACGAAGAAATCAACTTCACGAAGTAATCAGACTTTCAGGGATGAATATCATCATTGATGATACCGACCATCCGCTGATCATTAAAGTAGCCTCTATTCCTGCTGCCCGAATGCAGGTTTATTTTATCGACAATGAAGATTATTTTCACCGGAAAAATACCGTAGCCAATGAAAACAATGAAGAATATGACGATAATGATGAACGGGCTATATTTTTTGCTCGCGGAGTGATGGAAACAGTTAAAAAACTGCGCTGGTCTCCCGATGTAATTCATTGTGAAGGCTGGATAACGGCTTTGGTGCCTTTGTATGTAAAAAAATCCTACAATGACGATCCTTTTTTCAAGCATTCAAAAGTAGTCTATTCTATTTTTGACGATGAATTTAAAAAGCCTCTCGATGAGAAATTTATGGATAAAATTTTAATGGATGGTATTCAGAAAAAACATTTGGCTTCCATAAAAAATCCTCCTATCGATTATAGTTCATTGATTAAACTTGCTGCCGATTATTCCGATGGAATTATTCAGTCAAGTCCAAAAGTCAATGAATCGGTTCTGAAATATGTTGCCGACAAGAAAATAAAGTTTTTACCCTATCAGCCGGCTGAAGATTATTCCGACCAGTACATTGATTTTTACAATCAGCTCTTTTAAAGTCTTACAATATCGATAATCATTCAATCAATATGCATTTCAACAAATTTTTTCTGTTTCTTTTTATTCTGACTTTTTTTTCGTGTACGGATGGATTGACCGACATGGGCGTCAGCATACAGCCTTCACAGGATATGGTCAGTGTTAGCGCAGATACGTTTCATTTGAAAACTGAAAATGTTTTTGTTGATTATATTTATACCCGTCAGGATTCTTTTTTGCTGGGAAATTTTTACGACAGCAAGTACGGTTCGACCCGTGCAGATATTTTGGCACAGGTAAACTGCCCTGTCGGATTTACTTTTCCTGATGGTTCCGTTCCCGATTCGGCAGCTATTGCCCTGCGCTACCTCACTTGGTTTGGAGATGAATATTCTCCTATGGAAATAAAAATTTTTCAAATGAATAAGGCTACTTTTTCTTATTCTGAACATTATCCTTCCAACATAAATCCGGATGATTATACCGACCAATCCATACTGCTGGGGAAACGAATCATTACCCCCAGTGATACTTCCGGTTCGCGTTCAGATACAACACTGGTGCGTTTCAAACTTTCCGATAATTTTGTTCAATGGTTTTTCCCGGAAAATCGCACCTATAACAGTCAAAAAGATTTTCTTCAGAAGTTTAAGGGAATGTATATTACTACGACTTTTGGCAGCGCATCAATACTATATGTCAGTCAGATAGATTTGTATTATTACTATCATTATACTTACATTCGTAAGGCTTCAGATGGCTCTGACTCAACAGTTACAGTCAATAATGTCATTACTTTTCCTGCGAATGCTGAAGTTCGCCAGGTTAATCGTATTCAGCACCCGGACAGAAATGAAGTCGTGCAGTCGCGAGAAGAAGTGAATTATGTTGCATCGCCAGCCAATATCAATACACGAATTACATTGCCTGTCAACAAGATAGCACAGAAAATGAAAACATCCGTCAATAACAAATATCTTTCCGTGAACAATGCGTTATTAAATGTTGAGGTTACCGAACAGGACGAAGCAACCATCGCTGTTCCGTTGGTGCAATATATGATGCTGATAAAAGAATCGGCTTTGGACAGATTTTTCAAAAACAACGAATTACCATCCGATACTTGTGCGCTGGTAGCTCAATATTCCTATACAAAGAATACGGATACCGACAGCTATGATTATTATTACACGTTTAACCTCTCAGGACTGATTTCGAACGAAATAAGAAAAGCTGAAACCAATGGTACTCAGCTTCCCGAAACTATGAACCTTATGCTGGTTCCAGTTACGGTGAGTTATAACAGCAGTGGATCATACACCAGTGTGAAACATCAAATTTTGCTGAGTGGAGTAACGATTAAAAGCGGTAAAAACAGTTCCTCGCCGATGAAAATCAATGTGGTTTATAGTGGTTTTTAAATCGCAATAAATTTTATTTTTTTCTGAAAAACAGCTGTATGGGAGTTCCAGTGAAATTCCACTGAGATCTAATTTTATTCTCCAGAAATCGCCGATAAGGTTCCTTGATGTATTGAGGCAGATTGGCAAAAAAGATAAATGTGGGAACTTGCGTGTCAGGCAATTGCGTAACATATTTTATCTTAATGTATTTTCCTTTCAGCGCAGGAGGCGGAAAATTCTGAATCAAAGGGAGTAAGTATTCGTTGAGACGAGCAGTAGAAATTTTTTTGTTCTTGTTTTCATATACTTTAACTGCCGATTCGAGTACCTTAAAAATTCTCTGACGGGTAAGTGCCGAGATAAAAATAATCGGAAAATCAGTAAAGGGGGACATCCTTTCTCTAATGTACGCTTCCAATTTTTTCGTTGAATTGGGATCTTTATTTTCTATCAAATCCCATTTGTTCACGCAAACCACAATGCCTTTTTTGTTTTTCTGGGTAATGGAGAAAATATTGAGATCCTGACTTTCCAAACCTCTGGTTGCATCAATCATCAGGATACAAACATCGCTGTTCTCAATGGCTCGAATGGAACGCACAATAGAATAATATTCCAAATCTTCTTCAACTTTGGCTTTTTTGCGAATACCGGCCGTATCGACGAGGTAAAAATCGAATCCGAATTTATTAAATCTTGTGTAAATAGAATCTCGCGTAGTGCCCGGAATTTCTGTAACAATGTTTCTTTCCTCGTCCAAAAATGAGTTAACCAGAGATGATTTTCCTGCATTAGGTCTTCCTACAATGGCAAATCTTGGCAGATTTTCTTCAGTGTCTTCCTCCACTTGCGGTTTCAAAAAACTTACCAGTTTGTCGAGCAAGTCGCCCGTACCAAGCCCGTTAATGGAAGAAACCAGAAAAGGATCACCCATGCCCAGTTTGTAAAATTCGGCGGCCTGATACTGCCATTCGAAAGTATCTGATTTATTGGTAACCAGTATAACCGGTTTGTTTGTTTTTTTGAGCAGTTGAGCTACTTCAAAGTCCAAATCGGTGATGCCACACTGGACATCAACCAGAAAAAGAATAACATCGGCTTCGTTAATGGCCAGTTGAACCTGACGTTTGATTTCCTGTTCAAAAGTATCGGAAGAGTTGTTGACCCAACCACCGGTGTCGATAACCGAAAATTCGTGGCCAGACCATTCGCTTTTGCCGTACTGACGGTCGCGGGTCGTTCCGGCAGTTTCATTCACAATGGCTCTTCGTGTTTGTGTAAGCCGGTTAAAAAGGGTCGATTTTCCAACATTTGGACGCCCTACTATGGCAACAATATTTCCCATATTTCCTAAATTTCATTTGTAAATTTTCAATCGTGATATTCCCATATTCCGATTGTGGGTGAAAATATTTTTTTATTTCGATGCAAAGTTACTGAAAATTATTGAATTTACCTTTCTCGTTTTATTTCGTATCAACTTTGCAAGATGAATAACTTTGCGGACAGGGTTATAAATTTGACTTTTCAGTAATGGCTGATTGAAAGTCAATGGGTTGTATTTTTTTCGATTGAAGATTCAAATAAGTATTAATTTTGATGCTTTAGAAATGAATGCTCCAGCAAAGGTTCCAAAAAAACAATAGAGCCATCTCATTCAACGGCTCTATTGTTTTGTAAAAATTATAGCAAATATGCACTTATTTTTTGCTTAGCGCTTCAAGTGCTTTTTTAATAGTTTTATCGTTTTTATAAAATAAAGGATAAAAACCTTCGTCGCCTAAGATATTTCGCGAAATATATCCTTTTATTTGTGTAACAATAATTTTTTTGGAGATATTAATTTCTCGTGTGTTGACCGGAATTCCTTTTTGTGCTGCAAATTTTACAAATTCGTTCAGCAAAGGCTGTTTGTCGAGATAGGAATCCATTTCTGTCCAGCTTTTAATTTGTTTTAGCTGCGGCCGGTTTTTATCGGTATACTGAAAAGCATACTGATAAATATATCCGTAATTAACCACTTTGTTCAGATAAGGAGTAAATTCGGTGGTATCGAGTGGAACAAAAATATCGGGCATTATTCCGCCGCCACCGTAAACAACTCGGCCGCCAACCGTTTTGTATTTCAATGAATCGGCATGTTGAATGCTGTCCTTATTGCCTGCATCTCCATGCATCAACCGATTGAGAAAATCCTTTTCATATTCATCAGCTTTCCCCAATTCGTAAGGTTTTTGAATACTACGTCCGGAAGGTGTAAAATAACGTGCAACGGTCAATCGTACTGCAGAGCCGTCGGAGAGAGTGAACTGTTGTTGTACCAATCCTTTCCCAAAGGATCGTCTTCCTACAATAATACCTCGATCATTGTCCTGAATGGCGCCTGAAAAAATTTCACTGGCCGAAG
>JAAYUQ010000051.1 GCA_012517575.1 Bacteroidales bacterium
ACCCTAAAAATTAAATTGCCAAAGAGTGGAGAAATTATAACCAGAACAATGTTCATAACTCCAAAGCACAAATTAATCGAACCTCTTTTTGACAAAAAATTTTGGGAAAATTTTTAGGGTGACGCATTGTCGAAGTCAGGAGATAACAGCCTATATTTGAATACGATTTAAATGAAAAAAAATATAGGCTTCTCTAATTTTACCTTTCAGAATATACAAACTCAAAATTCGTTACCAGTCGGTATATGACTCATCAGATTAAATTCAATTTTAGAACCTTTTGAAATAATTATTAGAATAAAAAGTTGGGACAAAAGAAATTTGATAAACATGGAGACCTAATTGAATTTTTATAAACTTCAGAAAAATTAAAATTTGGTTGACGAATCGTTTCGCTTTGTTGAAATTAATGGTTATTTCCTTTTTTATTTTACTTTTTCCGAGGTTTAAACGGACGCGTTGTATCAGTATTCGTGTGGTTTTTTTGACAAAAATAATAATTGACAGACAAATCAAATTATCTGCAGATTTTTATTAATTTTGTTATGCTTATTTCAACGCAATATCATGAAAAAATTTCTCACTCTCCTTGTTTTTTGTATGTCAACTTTTGGTATACAAAGTCAAATCGGTATTTTTTATTCTACCGATAAAGACATATCAAACAGTCTAATCAATCATATTTATCAGGATAAGCGAAATTATCTTTGGATTGCCACCGAGGATGGGCTGAATAAATATGATGGCATTAAGTTTACGGTTTACAAGAATGAGCCGAAAGATTCTACTTCACTAAAAAATAATTACGTCAGATGTTTATTTGAAGATTCAAAAAATCGTTTCTGGGTTGGCTGCATCAACGGACTACAGCAATTCAATCGCCAAACCAATCAGTTTGAAGAAATTAAACTTTTGTCGGAAAACAATCAAAGCCTAAGCACGCACATCACTTCCATTATTGAAAGTAAAGATGGAAATATCTGGATAAGTACTTCCGGCGAAGGTGTTTTGAATAATTCCAAAGACCAAGATCATATTTTTAAAAGTGTAACTCAGATTAATTCAAGACTTCTCAATCAATATTTAACTTTCATTTTTCAAGATAGTTCCGGAAAATTCTGGATTGGCAGCGAAAACTACGGACTGAATCTGTACGATCCCCAACAAGACAAAATGTATGTATTTAACGTCCAAAGTAATAATATTGGAAGCAATCAAATTTCGGCCATTACTGAAGACAGCAACAAAAACATTTTTGTAGGAACTCTTTCAGGTGGACTTTACAAATTCAATAAAAATGATTTTTCGTTTGTTTCGATAAGGGATGCTAATGGAAATAACAACCAACCTGTGAAAACCATTTTTTTCGATAAAAGTAACCGTTTACTTGTGGGTACAGATGGACAAGGGCTGAAGTCATATAATTATCAGAAAAATCTGTTGGAAGATATGGAAATCAAATCGGCTCCTTTTGATTTTTCCAAGACGAAGGTGCATTCCATTCTTCAGGACAAAGCAGGAAATTTGTGGTTTGGACTTTTTCAAAAAGGTATCTTTCTGGTCAGAAACAACCCTTATGCGTTTAATTATATTGGTCATAAATCTTTCAGTCAAAATTTAATTGGTTCCAACAGTATTGCTGCCATTTATGAGGACAAGAGCAAGGCACTTTGGGTAGGTACCGATAACGACGGAATGTATAAACTTGAAAATAACCATAAAAAGTCTATTCATTATATTCCTCCAAGTGTTCCCAATATCGTTTCTTCTATTGTTGAGATAGACAATGGAGAAATGTGGCTGGGTTCCTTTTCGCAAGGACTGGCTTGTTTCGACAAAAATACCGGAAGGAGTACTTATTTCAATAATATTCCTTCTTCGTTTCAGTATAACAATCTGGCAATTAAAATTAACTGCATGATTAAGGATCAGGACAATCACCTCTGGATTGGAACGCATGGCGGAGGACTATTTGTTTTTGACCCTTCTACGCGTAAATATATAAAACATTTTGGTAGCGATGTAATTTCGAATGACTGGATCAGTTCTCTATTTATGGATAAGGATCAAAGAATTTGGATAGGAACTTATAAGGGTTTTTCTATTATTGATCTGAAAAATTTAAAAATACTCAACCATGAATCTCCCATGCTCGAAAATGCGGTGATTTATGCCATAACACAGGATGAAAACGAAAACATGTGGATTGGCACGACGGAAGGATTGTATGTAATGAACAAGACAAACAATAAATTTACAAAATATATTGTTGAAAACGGATTGCCCAATAATGTGATTTGCGGCATTGTGGAAGATGCTCAAAAAAATCTTTGGATTAGTACGCATAATGGTTTGTCGAAATTCAACCGTAAAGAAAATACTTTTATTAATTACTATAATTCTGATGGTTTACAGGGAAACGAATTTTATAGAGGCGTTTTTTTCAAAAGCATTACCAATGATATTTATTTCGGTGGCATAAGTGGAATTACCTATTTCAATCCGTTGCAAATCAAGGAAAAACGAGAAAAGTTACAAATTTATCTGATCGCTTTGAACATAGGAGACAGAACTGTTTTTTGCGATAATACAGATAAAACAAAAAGAGCATTTCGTTTCATTTCTGATTTGGATACACTACACTTAGACTATAAAGACAACATTTTTAATCTCGAGTTTTCAACTTTCAACTTTGGAATTCCCGAACAGATTTCTTACCGTTATAAAATGGAGGGATTAAACAACAACGACTGGCTCTATACTGAACCGGGGGTGAATAGAATCCACTTTACCAACATTAATTATGGAACTTACAAATTGAAAGTTTCTGCTTTTGTTCATGATACTTTTTCTCCGGTAAAGGAATTGACCATCATTATTTCTCCACCATGGTATCTCTCGTGGCAGGCAATTACACTTTATGTGGTTGTGTTTCTTCTGATTCTGTACGGTATTTTCAGGTATATTCGAGATCGGATAAATTATCGGCATGAACTATTACGACAAAGGCATCAGGAAGAAATCAATGAAGCAAAATTTCAGTATTTTACCAATATCTCACATGATATCAGAACACCAATGAGCCTTATTATCAGTCCTTTGGAAAAACTCATGACCAATGAACCCGATTCGAAAAAGCGCAATATTTATCAAATCATGTATCGAAATGCTAATCGAATATTACGGCTTATCAATCAAATGATGGATGTTAGAAAAATCGATAATGGACAAATGACCATGAAATTTCAGGAAGTGGAAATTGTTGCATTTATAGAAGATTTGATGAAAACGTTTGAATACAATGCAAAAAAGAACCACATCGATTTTAAATTTATTCATGAAGAAGAAAAGTTAAACGTTTGGATCGATACAAGTAATTTTGATAAAGTAATGATGAACTTATTGTCCAATGCTTTTAAATTTACGCCCGCCAATGGAAGCATCACCATTACTTTAAAAACCTTTTACAACACAAAAAATGAGTCGATTTTAAAAAATTATTTTGAGATTCTGGTCGCCGATTCAGGAATTGGTGTAAGAGAAGAAGATAAGGAACGAATTTTTGACCGGTTTTATCAGTGCGACAACATTGTTTCCAATCAAAAAAACACAGGAACTGGCGTCGGTCTTCATCTTTCACGTTCTTTAATCAATTTAATGCACGGAAATATTTTTGTCCGAAACAGAGAAAACGGCATAGGAAGTGAGTTTGTTGTTCAACTTCAGTTAGGAAACAAACATTTATCTGCCCAAGAAATAGTAATTCGCACCGATCAAATAGATGTCAACCAGGAAAAAATTAACGAAAAATCGGTAATATTTTTCGATAATGATGGAAATTCAAACGTTACGAAAATTAAATCTAAAACCAAATTTCAGGTTTTGATTGTGGAAGATGACGATGAAATTCGCAATTATCTGAGAGACGAGCTGTCGTCCACCTTCAAAATTAAAGAAGCAACCAATGGAAAAGAAGCACTGAAAATGGTATTTGAAAATCATGTGGACGTGGTGATAAGTGACATTATGATGCCCGAAATGGATGGCATCACTTTGTGTAGAAAAATAAAGACGAATCTCAATATCAACCATATACCGGTGATACTGCTCACGGCAAAAACTACCGATAGCGATAAAGCTGAAGGCCTGGATATTGGAGCTGATGCTTATATTATCAAGCCTTTCAATGTGGAACTGCTTACAAAGCAAATTTTAAACCTGATCGAAAACAGAAATCGTTTGGAAATAAAACCTTTGGAAAAAAAGGAAATGAAAGAGCTAATTTCTCCCGAGCCGCTTCCTTCATTTGATCAAGTGTTTTTGGAGAAAATAGTAAAAATCATCAAGGAGAATATTTCAAATTCCGATTTGAATGTCGAATTTTTGGCCGATCGGATAGGGATGAGCAGAGTTCAGCTTTATCGGCGCATTAAGGAACTGACAACACAATCACCCAGCGACTTTATAAAAACCATACGAATCAAACAGGCTGCAGAACTTTTGACCCAACAAAAAGCCAACATTTCCGAAATCGCCTATTCGGTTGGTTTTTCCAACCTTTCGCATTTTTCCAATTCCTTTAAGGAATTTTATGGCATTTCGCCCAGCGAATATGCCTTCAAAAACAGAAACAATCATCTTTTTTGAATCTTTTTTAAGTTAACAAGTTATGAAGATGCGTTACAATTATTTGACATACAAATAATTGTAACGCAAACTCTTCGTTTTTACTTTCAACTTAAATATTTTTATTTTTTTAGAAAGTTTAGAAAATAAAAATAAGGAAAATTATTAAAATTGTGCCCGTTATTGGACAAAATTTTAATAAAGAATCATCAAAAGAAGTGGAGGAATTTTTATGTTGAATCAAACAAAATTTTTTAGTCTTTTAAGCACAATTATTTTTACTTTTCTTTCTTTTTCTTCTCTTTCAGCCAGCACTTCCGATAGTGTTTTGCTTTACACTCCCTACACAAAAATTTCTGTTTCCCCGGGTCAGTCTGTCGAGTATTCTATCGACGTGATAAACAACAGTCATCATCTTTTTGACGGAGAATTAAGGTTGTGGGGCATACCTCGTTCTTGGAACTATTCTCTGAAATCAGGGCCATACAATATCAATCGGATTGCTGTGTTACCTAACGACAGGAAAAGTTTGACTTTAAATGTTGAAGTCCCTTATCAGGTGAATAAAGGAACCTATGCTTTCCGAATTTCTGCAGGAAATTCTGTTTTGAATCTCAGAATCAATGTCACGGAAAAAGGTTCCAGCGAAACTGAATTCACTACCGATCAGTTAAACAGGCAGGGAAATGCTTCTTCCACTTTTTCATTCAGGGCTACACTCAAAAATCGCACTGCCGAAAAACAAATGTATGCTCTACTCGCTGATGTTCCACGAGGTTGGACAATTACTTTCAAATCGGATTACAATCAGGTAACTTCCGTAGAGTTGGATGCCAATACTACAAAAGATATTAATATAGATATAAAAGCACCTGAAGAAGTGGAAGCCGGTACCTATAAAATTCCTATTCGTGCGGTTACCAGTTCTACTTCTGCCGATCTTGTACTGGAAGTGGTTATTACCGGTACTTATCAAATGACTTTGACAACTCCAACCGGACTTCTGAGTACAAAAGTGAATGCCGGTGGTGAGAAGAAAATTCAACTGGTCGTTAAAAATACTGGTTCTTCAGAGTTGAATGACATTCAAATGAAGTCGGAAAACCCATCCAATTGGGAAGTAACTTTTCAGCCTTTGAGTATTGCAAAACTTTCGCCGGGAAAAGAAACAACAGTTTATGCCATCATCAAAGCCGACAAAAAAGCCATACCCGGTGATTATGTAGTCAATATGGAAGCCAAAACGCCTGAAACAAGTTCCACTATTTCCTTCCGAGTTATGGTACAAACGCCCATTGTTTGGGGATTAATTGGTACGGTAATTATTTTGGCAGCCATAGGAGGAGTGGTATATCTGTTCAGAAAATATGGAAGGAGGTAAAGTATGTCTGAACCGATCATCGAACTGGTTGATCTTACAAAAAAATATCGATTATTTACTGCTGTTGACCATATTAATCTGACGGTGCGAAAAGGAGAAATTTTTGGTTTCCTAGGCCCGAATGGAGCAGGAAAATCAACCACTATTCTTATGATGCTGGGATTGACCGAACCGACTGAAGGCTCTGTTCGTGTTTGTGGAATTGACCCTGAACGTCAGCCGTTGGGAGTAAAAAGGCGCGTTGGTTATTTGCCCGAAGATGTTGGATTTTATGACAATAGAGACGGAGTATTCAATCTGATATACACTGCCCGACTCAACAGTATTCCCGAAGACGAAGCCAAAACACGCGCTTTGGAGCTGTTGCAACTGGTGGGACTGGAAGATGCAGCCCAAAAAAATGCCGGACAATATTCGCGTGGAATGCGTCAACGACTTGGGTTGGCTGATGTTTTGATTAAAAATCCGGAAATTGCCATTCTCGACGAGCCAACTTCTGGAATTGATCCACAAGGTGTAAAGTCTTTTCTGAACTTAATCCTCAAATTGCGGGATGAGCACGGGCTGACAGTTCTTTTCTCTTCACACAACCTTCATCAAGTTGAAGAAGTTTGCGACAGAGTAGCGATTTTTAACAGCGGAAAATTACAGGCAGTCGGAGATATCGAAGCTTTATCCAATCAAGTGTTTGGAGAATCCGGTCATAATTTGGAAGAAATTTATAATTGCTTTTTTGAAGGAGGAACTGAACAATGATGAATGTTAATATCACAGCAATCAGCCAAAAGCGGTTCAACAATAACGCAAAAAAAAGCCCTTATTCGATGAGTTTGAACAGGAACAAAGTTCAACATCCTTTTTGGGTAATGGTATCGAAAGAAATTTCCGATCAGGTGCGTAGTTGGAGATTTATTATACTGGTAGCATTGATAGCGCTTACTTGTTTGGCTTCGGTTTATACGGCCCTAACTCAGTTTCCCAAATCGGCGGGAGCAAAAAGCAGCGAAGATATATTCTTTTTTCTCAAACTTTTCACCCTTTCGGATGGGACATTGCCTTCTTTCACCGTATTTATCAGCTTTCTCGGGCCTTTGCTTGGTCTAAGTTTGGGTTTCGATGCCATTAATTCCGAAATGAATAGAGGCACGTTGAGTAGAATTTTGAGCCAGCCTATTTATCGGGATTATATTATTAATGCCAAATTTTTGGCTGCGCTCAGCGTGGTGAGCTTCCTTTTTGTAACGTTGGGATTGCTGGTGGTTGGCGCAGGTTTGATTTTTCTTGGTATTCCGCCTACAGTGGACGAGTTATGGCGGGTAATTTTTTTTGTTTTGCTGAGCATTGTATATGTTGCCTTTTGGCTCAATTTGTCTATATTTTTTTCTATTATTTTCCGGCAGTCCGCTACTTCGGCTTTGGCAGGCATAGCTGTGTGGATTTTTTTTAGTATTTTTTACAATATGATTATTCAGCTTATAGCCAAAGGGATAGCGCCACAACAAATATATTCCGAACAGCAGGCAGTAAATTTTCAAAATTTTGTTTTAAATCTGATGCGCTTAAACCCAAGTCAGTTGTTTAGTGATGCCACCGTAACGCTGTTAATGCCTTCGGTAAGAAGTTTGGGAGCTTTGACAATGGCGCAAGTGGAAGGAGCTATTCCAACTCCCTTGCCTTTGGGACAGAGTTTATTAATGGTGTGGCCGCAGGTAACCGGATTGGTGGCCGGAACCATTGTTTTGTTTGCCATCAGTTATTATTTGTTTATGAGGAGAGAAGTCCGATCGAGATAATTGCTACGGGTATAGACATGAAAATGTTTGTGCCCGTTTTTTTCATCAGAAGTGTCGAATCCTGACTTCTTTTTATAGTTTTCTTGCATATAAAAATCAGAAAAAATACAGGCATTTGGTTTTTTTAGAATGATTTTTTATATTTGAATGTTCTTTGAACTTTTTTAAAGAAGAATTGTTTTTCATAGTAAATCAATCACTTAACCTTGACTTGATAGTATGGAAAAATTTAACGAAACCATCGACAGAAAGCCCGCAGTAGCAGGCAAGTTTTATCCGGCAAAAGCAGACGAGCTGGAAAAGGAAGTGGACATTTTTTTCAAAAATGCAGTGCCCAAACAGCTTGAGCGAGTAAGGGCTATTATTTGTCCCCATGCCGGTTATGTTTTTTCGGGAAAAATCGCCGCTTCTGCTTTCAACCAAATAGATCGAAACAGGACATACAAAAGAATCTTTCTAATCGGTTCATCTCATTACAAGTATTTTGACAAAGCTTCCGTCTACTGTGCCGGCAATTTTCTGATGCCTTATGGGGAAGAAAAAGTGGACACTGATTTCGGGCGAAAACTGGTGATAAATTTTCCCGAATGGTTCACTGACGACCCTACTCCTCATCTCAACGAACATTGTCTGGAAGTTCAGCTTCCTTTTTTGCACCATGTTTTAAGAAAAAATTATGTTATTGTTCCTATCCTTATCGGGACGGCTCATCCGTCAGTTTGTAGGCAAATAGCGTCGGTATTAAAACCTTATTTCAACGAGGAGAATTTGTTTGTGATCAGTTCCGACTTTTCTCATTATCCCGCCTATCAGGATGCCAAATATGTTGATGCCCTCACCAAAGATGCCATTTGCAGCAATCGTCCCGAAAAATTGTTGGAAACTTTGGCTGAAAATGAAAGAAAACATATTTCCAATCTTCAGACCAGTTTGTGCGGTTGGACCTCAGTATTGACGCTGCTTTATATGACTTCTTCAAACAAATCGCTTAAGTTTCATGCGGTGGATTACTGCAATTCGGGTGATGTGAAGTATTATGGCGAGCGGGACAGGGTTGTGGGTTATTGGGCTATAGCAGTTGCCGAAAGTAAACATGCAGCCGAAGATTTTTATCTCACCGAAAAAGACAAAAAGGATCTGCTGAAAATTTCGAGAAAAACGCTTGAAGAGCATTGCCGCACCGGCAGAGTTTCGGAAGTGGATACGGCAACATTGTCGGAAACCGTTAAAAAAAATTGCGGAGCCTTTGTTACATTGCACAAAAGAGGCGCTTTAAGAGGTTGTATCGGCATTTTGACCGCCGAAAAACCTTTGTACAAAACCGTTCAGGAAATGACGATAGCTGCAGCTTCCCACGATCCACGATTTATGCCGGTCGAAGCATCCGAACTTCCTTTTATCGATATTGAAATTTCGGCTTTGTCACCCCTAAAAAAAATCAACGATATTTCCGAAATCGAATTGGGGAAACATGGAATTCTGATTGAGAAGAACTTTCACAGGGGCGTATTTTTGCCTCAAGTAGCTACCGAAACTGGCTGGAGCAAAGAAGAATTTCTCGGACACTGTTCGGCCGACAAGGCAGGTTTGGGTTGGGATGGCTGGAAAACAGCCGATATTTACATTTTTACGGCTACCGTTTTCAGCGAAAAGGATTTTCTGGAAAAATAGAAAGTTGGCAAATTTTGGTATGGTGGAACGGTTTGAGGATAAATGAAATTTATATTTTCTGTTCATTTTAACAAATTTACCTTTGCTGGCGCAAGTATTCACTTGTGCTTTGCCTGAAAGGCAATAAATAATTATCCAAGAATAACTATGCCCAACAATCCTTTTTTCTACATTTAGCGTAGGTTACAAACTTATATTTTTCAAATTTTATTATTCTTATTTCCTTTTTTACTCTACCGAGTAACGGCACAGGTAGATACCTGCGCCAGCGTAGGGTAATATTCCGGCTTGAAAAGCCAAATTTTCATAACCATAGAATTAATTCTACGGGAAAAGATACTCTCACTTTACACACTGCCTGAAAGGCAGAACAATGAAATGTAATTTTGCTTCGAATTGCAAATCCTCGCTTCGAGGGGTTGCCAAACGTTTGTATCTTGCAATAAGCAGCTAAATTAAAATCACATTTAACAATCCTTTTTCTTCTGCATAGTCAATCGCATTGCAATGTTGAACTTAAGCCTTTTTAACGACCGAGGCTAAGCGCAGTAGCCGAATAGCGGGTGTATTCACTGTCGCATTACAAAAAGTTAAAGCGGGAGATAAACCTTCAAAATTGCACAAATTCGGCTATTGTCGCCTAGGCGTGTGTTGGCAGCTGGCCGTTCTGTCGTTCTACAGTCGTCATTTATTCATGTCGTATTAATTTTCTGTTAGTCAATGCAAGTCTATTTTTGTTCCTTCTCTTTTCTATACAGCCAGCCGAAATTACTCAATATTCTTGTATAGACACAAAGCTAAAATTTAAACTCTTCACAGTTCATTGTTTTTTTCTTCAAAACGCACTTCAATCGTCTAACCGAGCAAAAAACAATGTACTGTTTCCGCTCTGCCCTAAGAAGAAACGATAAAAGCCACTGCATGACTTTTCGAAATGAGCCCTAAATTTGTAGTGGTTTTTTTGCTTTTTAGGCGGTTAGATAAATACTATTTGATTTGTCAATGATTCTTTACTTCATACGAGCTTCCGTTTGCACATTCAAATCCTGCATCAAAAAGAATTTCTTTACAATCAAAAATTATATTTGCCCCATTATTGATTAAAACATCTCCAAATGTTTTAGAAGTTGTTACGTGATTTCCTACAAAGATATTTTTGCCTCCAATATATCTATTAACAGATAAAGTTTCATTTTGAATATAAACATCTTGACTATAATCTACAATTGTTCCATTTCCAGTTTTAGTTATTGATGATGAACAAGAAGGAGATGGAAATAAAGCAGGATTTGCACCATAATTTGCGCCTTCTTCCAATACTATTAAACTTGTATAGTCCTGAAGATTAATATTAGCTCCAGATTCAATACAAATATAACCACCTGATTTAATTACTATTTTAGCACTTCCAATTAGCTTAAAGTTTGCGCCAGTCTTAATTTGTAATGTTGAACCGGATTCAACATTGAGTAAACTCCCGTTTTCCATTGTAAAATCAGCATTGCTATTTATTATAAGTGAACTCTTATCTTTTAAAATTAACTTTGAATTTGGTTTCATATTAAAAGCAGAATTAGACTCACAAGTAAAGAATGTGGTTTTAGCAAAAAAATTTGACACAGAATCTTTATATATTTGATTTGGTGTAAGATTTTGTTCAAGAATAATTTGTTTATCGGATAGCAGATTTAAATGTTCTTTTAAAACAATATCACCTGTCCAATTTATATCTCGTTTAATGTCATAATCATCCCAACGGACATCTAATTTAAAAATATCTCCAAATTGATTACTTCCCGATTTAGTCATTGTTATATTTAGACCTGTCAAATATTTCTTTCGCGTATCTCTATTATCATCCAATTTTTCATAGTATACCGATGTACTAGTAGGTTTATAATATTTTGAATAGTAAGTAACCATATTTATAGGGGTTGGATTTGAACTAATATTCATTGTACTACTATCATTAAAACAATCTAATTCATCACCTATTGACGGAAAACGATTATAATGTGAGCCATCTTTAAATTTAGAACCCATATAAGAAAAATCAGAAAATTTTTGTAATGTTGAATTATTAATATTATAATTAAATACTTCTGTTTGATCATTATTACCTGATATAGCATTTTCATCATTATATAGAAATTCTACTCTCTCTCCCCATCCTGCACAATCATTATAAACGCCATTATATGTCATATTATAATTACCTTCTGCATTAATCATTCTCAAATTATCAGTTTCATTACCAGGATAAATTAAAGTATAATTTGTACTCTCTAATATATCTTTCCCCACCTGTACATAAGAATATATCCCTGGCTTTCCTTTAGGAACACATGTTAATCCTGGAAAGGTACTATATTGAAAAACATCTATATCAATTAGTTGATTTTTCCCGATTTGATGATTTTCGAACCAAATATACTGATTTGAAGATAGTTCACTATCTTTATATGGTAGTTTAATCCTTATTGCATCACCATAAGTAAAAAAATCTCTTAAATAGTAGGCCTTAGTTCCACTAAATTTTTCATTTATTTCTCCATTTATGCCAGAAGCCGATATTTTATATATAGAATTTGTGGAATGCTTCCAATTTAATCTCCAACGTTCATATCCATTACAAGATCTCAACCCTCCACCAAACAAACCATACCCATGTTGAAAGCCGATAAATGTATTTATATAACTTGATCCAAAATGATTCCCTCCTGAACTATGAAAGGAATTTGGGCCTAATAAAGCATGAGCAAATTCATGAACCATTATATATGGTTCATATTTCAAATTATAATGCCCAACTCCTATCATCATTGAATTTTCAATATAATATTTTTGGCTATCTGACAAAAGTAATGGAACGTCAGGTATTACCCCTCCATATCCTGATCCATATGAAAATCCATAAAGTGAACTAGAAGGATTTCTAATTGCAAAAACAATATAATCAATTTTATTATTCGTTGTTTTAGTAATTCCTGACAATTTATCATAATCTTTTATATTATTATGACCGAATACTGCATTTAAACCT
>JAAYUQ010000052.1 GCA_012517575.1 Bacteroidales bacterium
CAGGCTCATTTTGAACCGTAAGGGCATGAATAGTAATACCATGTTGGCGATAAGCTTCAATGTACTTGATTAAATATTCGGCATAAACATCGTAGCAATCGGGACGCAATTTGCCGCCAACCATACTGCCGGATGTTTTCATCCATCCGGGAGGGCTCCAGGGTGAAGCCAATATCTGCAAATTTGGATTGATGGCTAAAATTTCCTTCAACATGGGAATCACATCTTTTTCATCTTCCTGAATGTTAAAATTACTCAACGAAAAATCTTCTGTTTCGCTGTAGCTGAAAAGATTAAAAGCAAAATCAGAAGCACCTATGCAAAGCCGCGTATAATTGATGCCGATACCTTCAGGCGTGAAAAGCACCCTGAACAACGAATCCCGTCTTTCGGCTGTCAGATTGTGATGGAAAACATAAGCCGAAGAATGGGTAAGTGCAGCTCCAACTCCTTCCACCGATTGACAAGTTTGTTCAGGAAAAATTTCAACTTTGTTTTTGATTTGTAGCGGTTTTGTATTCAACTTAATGTTCTTTTTTACCAATAAAGCTTTGGTATCGGGCAGCGATGACCAAACAACGACTTTTTCTGCCGAAAAGGAGCCGGTAACAATGGCTAAGGTCATTAATAAAATTTGAGTTCTTAATTTCATGGATAAACTTTTTATTTAACGGAAAAATAATTTTTCTAATAATTTCAGAATTTAAATGATACAACTGATTCATCTACTTGTTGATAGTAGAATTTTCGATTTCCACAGCGTATATTGTATTTTTGGAGAGAACCGCTTCTGTTCAATATCACCACTACTTTGCTGCCATCGGAATTCATAAAGGAAGATATGGTCATACCCGAAGGCAAATTGTAACAGGAACTGTTTACACGCACTGCTCCCAAACGTACAAATTTTGCAAAATGTCCAAGCAAATAATATTCCTCATTACGGATATAGGTTTCATTTTCGTTAATGGTAACTACTCCTCTGCAATTTTGACAACCACCCCAAGTTGTGGTAGTTGGTCCATGTTGAGGATTTAAAGCCAGGTTCCACATCAAAAAGTTTTTTGAACCACGGTTGACGGTAGCCATAAGGAAATCTTTCATATAATAAAACATGTTTCCCATGCGGGTATCTGTGTTCCAACCTCCACCCGAAATTTCGGTAAAATACGTTTCCTTATCCGGATACAATGACGTTACCTGCTCGATAGCCGAAGCATTACCACCATATCCATGCCAGCCAGTACCATTTACATATTGTCGGGTAACAGGGTCATTTAGAATATTAATAGGGTAATAGGACATGTCGAAATTGTGATCCCAAATAATAATTTTGGTTTGAATGCCGTTTGCAATAAACTTGGGACCCAAATAATCACGAATAATTTTATTTTGTTCCTGCCAAAGCATTTTCATGGTGGGATAGCCTCCGGTTTCATGCATAGGCTCGTTTTGAATGGTGAGCGCATCAATATGAATGCCTTCCTGCTCAAAAACCTGAACATAACGTACGAAATATTCGGCAAAATCATTGTAAACTTCTTCTCCTCTTAAGCTTCCTCCATACATGCTGTTATTACTTTTCATCCATGCCGGTGCACTCCACGGACTGGCCAGAATTTTCATTGTGGGATTAATTTCAAGAATTTCTTTCAATACCGGTAAAAGTTCATTTCGGTCAATTTCGGGAATATCAAATTTATTAATATCGGGGCTGTCGCAATAACTGTAGGTTCCAATAGAAAAATCGGAAGAACCAATGGTAATTCGCAAGTAATTGATACCAATTCCCTTTTCGGGGTCAAACAAATCGTCCAAAAGTTTCTTTCTGTTTTGGGCACTCATTTGATGTATTAAATGTGCTGAAGATCCTGTCAACGCTGCACCAAAACCATCAATATATTGATAAGTTGTTGTTGTGTCGACAACAATGGTAAAATCGGCAAAATCTCTGGAAAAATTAATCGGTGTCATTTTTTTTAGCAAACAGGATTCATTGCCGGTGGTCAACCATACGCCAACATCGCCCACCGAATCCTGAGGGGTAGGTGTGGGTGCAGGTTCATTGCCTGAATCTTTACATTGGGTAAATGAAACAAGAATTATGAAGGAAAATAAAATTACAAATACACTTTTTTTGTTCATCGTTAAGAAAATTATCCATCCCACAAAATATTGCTGCGGGATGGATGTTGAATAATTAATCGCTTATTTTTACAAAGTCAGCCGTCTTGTTGTTCACGTCTATGGTAAGTCGGTAAATACCGGGTTTATCCTTAAACGTATCAGTCCCGGCAAAATTTCCCTGATCGCTTTCGGTTGGAGCAAAGAGCAAACCATTCACATTTAATGTATAGGTACGAGCATCTTCTTCTCCACCCCACATTCTTTGGTGGAAGAATTTCACATTGAATTTCAATCTCCATGGCTCTGTTGCAGTATCGTCAATTTGATGAAGTGCATAGAATGTAGCCTGATAAACACCATCGGAAACTTTCCGGCAGAATTGATATTCGAGCGGCGAATTCCAATTCCATGACGATGTTTTAACATAAGGCGTACGTGCCGGCCCAAAACCTACTCCACAGAGCCACATTGCATCCGGATATACGGCATCGGGCTGTTCAACAAATACAAAATTGAGTCTGGGCAAATAATAAACAGTATAAATGCCGGTTTCGCCCAGGAATTTTGCCGTATTCGTGCCTGTTACTTCAAAGAAATCCGGAGCCAGGTTATTGGCAAGATTTGTTGTTTGGATTCCGCTGATGGTCATCTCAGTGCCTTTTCCCAAATACATTTTCTTGGTTTTCCAGTCTTCTTTGGTAGTAACATTCAGGTTGTCGGTCGAAGAAAGTGAAACAGTTCCGAAAGTACTTATATCCATAGCAGTAGCGGGTAGCAGCTTATCTCCTTCTCCTTTCACCGTGAAATTGAACAAATCAACCGTAATCTTCTTGTATCCTATCAAAGTTGCATCCGACAGGGTAATGGGACTTCCATTTGCATCGATCAATCCTATTCCATCTCCTACTTTGCCGAATACCAGACCTGTCCAATCTATACTAATGCCATATTTTAACTTTGTGGCCAGGCGGAACGAAACTGTGTTTTCCAAAGTTAAATTATCAGCTGTATAAATATAATTTTGAGCATCAGTCAACTTCATTTTGATGGGCGATTTAAGTGGTACTACCAAATAAAGATCTGTAATAACAGGACGTTTGGCTATGGTATTTACATACACTGTATCAGTTGTGGTTCCTTCCACGTTGATGGATGACAAGTGGATTTCCACTTCTGCATTATCGGGCATACGCGCTACAAACGGAATACCATAACGTTGATGATAAGTTGCCTGATTCCCTTTTGTTCTGATAGTTTCTGAAGCAATCAGCTCGTCGTTTACAACCACTTTTATTTCGAGAGTGGATAGAGGAGTCAGCGGATCAGAAACGCCTACATTTAACGTAATGGAATCGCCATAAACAATATTGGTTTCCGGTACACTAATGCTGTCGAAAATGGGTTTGGAGGCAGGATAATGCACTCTCAGTTCTTCTTGCTGGCAAGACGTAGCGAACAATCCCAGCAGTCCGAATATTGTCAGTTTGATTATATTTTTCATTTGTATAAAATTTTAATTATTAATAACCCGGATTTTGTACCAAATTTGGATTCTGGTCTATAATATCCTGAGGAATAGGAAGTTTATATGAAAATTTATCGTAAGGATAACGGAGAGCCGGACGACCAGAGTCTCGAGATGGAAGTGTATTCAAAACTTCTTCCACTTTATCCAATCGAACCAAATCAAACCAACGTTGTCCTTCGAAAGCTAACTCAAGACGGCGTTCATTTAGGTAAGCATTCAACAGGGCATTTTTGTCGTTTGTTATGGAAGCAGGTAATGCAGCAAGCCCTGCGCGTTTACGAATTTTATCATTAATAATTGAAGCGGCACCGCTCAAGTCTCCTGTTTGAATCAATGCTTCAGCTTTGAGCAACAGAATATCAGCATAACGAATTTTAATAATGCTGTTATAAGCCGAACGAGTTTTGTACATAAATGGATAATTACTGGAAGGATAATAAATATTCCAACTGCAAGAATACCAAACTACACTTTCGTTATAACGTTTTGTATCGCCGGCAGTCTGAAAAGCATTGATCAAATCACGAGATGGAGTTATCCATTTAGCCCAATCGAACCAAAAATTCCAGTTGTCAAGCGAACGACCAAACATCCATGTTACCCAATTCCCTGATCCAACAGGATACTGAATTTCAAGAATGGCTTCTGAGGTGTTTCTTTTTTTTGCATCAACGGCAAAATTGTTTTCTCCGGGAGGTGCAGAAGGATTTTGAAGTTGTACACCCCACAAATCACTGAAGTCGGGAACCAACTCAAAACCATCGGCTGCAACAGAATCAGCATAAGCGATAACTTTATTGTAATCACGCAATGGTTTTTCGGCATATACTTTTGCCAAAAGTGCTCTTGCTACCGATTTTGTGAGTAAAGTTTTATCAGTTGGATTATTTTTTGGAGCATATTTTTCAGCTTCGAGCAAGTCTTTTTCAATTTGTTTATAAACATCAATTTCTTCACTTTGCTGGGGAAAATATGCAGGGTAAACTTCTTCAATATTATCAGCAGTTATGTCTTTTCCTACAGTAGTTATAAGTGGCACTCTCCCCCAAATTCTCACCATGTCGAAATAAACCAGTGAGCGAAAAATAAGTCCTTCAGCACGAAATTGTTTAGCTTCTGCTTCTGTCAAGGAAGGATCTTTCAACTCATCAATGCCTTGAATAAGCCGATTGGCTTGAGCTATATTATCCATGTGTCCATTCCAGTCGCGTTTTAAATTCGGATTTGAACCTTCAATGGAATTTATTTCAAAAGGTGTTGTTTCCGCATTGGGTGAGCCGGCGTAAGCATTATCGGAATGAGATTCTGCCAACAACAACATATCAAGATACCAATGTTCCTGACCGTCTTTTAATCGCTGATAAAGTACCTGTCGTTGATTTATAACAGCTGCCCTATCCTTTAAAATTACTTGACTGGAAGCCGATGTTGTATCAATTCCTTCGGTAATATCAGAATAGGTATCAATGGGATTATAATCGAGTGAACATGAAGCTGCAACAAATACCACAGCGGAAATCAGTATATATTTTATTATTTTCATAGTAATAAATTTTTTAGAATTCGATATTAAAACCAAAAACAAAGGATTTTGCTTGAGGATATGTTCCCCAATCTATTCCCTGAACTGCGTTTGAATTGCCCCACTCATTGACTTCGGGATCCATACCCAAATAATTTGTAAAAGTCAACAAATTGGAAGCAGTTATATAAGGTTGTAAGCGGGAGATTCCGGTTTTTTTCAAAAATGGAGCCGTAACATTATAGGACAATGTCAAATCTTTCAATCTTAAATAACTTCCATCTTCTACAAAATAAGATGAAGGTTGAAGATTGAAATTGGCTTTGGGAATAGTGGTAATCATACCCGGACGTCTCCAACGATCCAAAACCCGCGTCGATTGATTCTTCAAATCGTACATTCCTTCCGTTTCTATTCTTGAAGCATTGAAAATGTCATTTCCATAAGTTCCTTGCAGAAAAATACTAAGACTGAACCCTTTCCATGAAAATGTATTGGTAAAACCATAGATAAAATCAGGATTGGGATCGCCAATATATGTACGATCAGAGGCTGTTATTTTATTGTCTTGGTTTATATCCCTGTAAATCAGCTCTCCAGTTTCTGAATCAACTCCATCGCTGATATAGCCATAAAAACCTCCGAGAGGACGCCCTTCTTCATTTCTTACAATCTGAATTCCATGAAATGCGTCGGAAGTAGCAGCGTCATAATAAATCTTTGTTAAATCAAGCTTCACCAGTTTATTCCGATTGAGAGAAAATTCCAAATCAGATGTCCATTTAAAATTTTTGTTTGTGATATTAATTGAGTTTACGGAAAGTTCAAAACCGGTATTACGCATTAATCCACCATTACGTTGAATACTCGTTACGTTAGCTCCCGAAGGCAAAGTAATGTTGAGCAACATATTGGTGGTCTTTTTGTAATAATAATCCATAATAATATTCAACCTGCTCTTAAATGCCGTAAAATCAATACCTACATTTGACTGAGTAGTAGTTTCCCAAGTCAAATCTGTTGTCCGCAGATTACTGGCAGTAATAATTGGTAAAACATTTTCCTGTCCGGTTATCCACCATTGTTGACGAGTAACTGAATATCTCTGCAAATAAGCATAATCGCCCAGTCCGCTTTGGTTACCCGTTTGCCCCCAACCACCACGTATCTTGAGGTCGTCGAGCCAATTGAGTCCCTGCATAAATTCTTCCGACGACAAGCGCCATGCAGCTGAAAAAGAAGGAAAATATCCCCAACGATGATCAGGATGCAAACGAGAAGAACCATCGGCCCTGAAATTGGCTGTAAACAAATATTTACTGTCATAATTGTAAGAAATGCGCCCGAAGTAAGACATAATTCCCCAAGTAGAGCCCCCGGTTCCCGTATTATCCCACGCTATTTTATTGGCAACATTAAGCGTTTTTATTTCGTTGTTTCTAAAATTTGAACCATTGATCCAACTGTTGGAGTACTTTGAATCAGTCCAAGACGAACCCATCATCAATTCAATATTATTCTTATCGAACGATTTCTGATAATTGAAAATATTATCCCACGTCAGAACTGTATTCATATTTCTGTTGTCCCATGCATTTCCATATTCATCAATGCCCGCAACATGTACCACCGGGCTGAAACCTGTCTGCAGTCCATGTCTTCTGTCCAGCGTGAAAGTTGATTTCAAAGTCATTCCCTTCATAAAGGTTAACATTGCATTGCCGGAAGCAATTAAACGATTTTCACGGGTAATATCGTCTTTACCGTTTTCCATAGCTTCTACGGGATTGGTTATGTTCTGACCATAAAAATTCCGAGTATAATATCCAGTTTCAGGATTGATCACCGGTAAACTTGTTGGAAGATTGATCAAAGCCAAAACTACTCCGCCGCGATTTGAACCCGCACCGGTAGTTATGCCATTGTTGGAATTATCTGAATACGATATATTGGAACCAATACTCAGCCATTTTCTTATCTCATTTGTCATATTAGCTCTGAAAGAGTAACGTCTAAAAAAAGACGCTGGGAAAATACCTTTCTCATCAAGATAGCCGGCAGAAAGAAAATAACTCGTTTTTTCGGTACTATTTGAGAAAGAAAGCTGGTAACTTTGCTGTAAACCGGTGCGATAAACTTCATCATACCAATTAGTTATATCATCGGAACTCATTTGAGAAGAAGAGCCCGGACGAATTTCTTCCATTAAATCTATATAATCGGCAGCATTAAGAGATTGTATCTTATGAGTAACATTTTTGGCAGTCAATTGAGCGTTAAAAGCAATTTTGGATTCACCCGACTTGCCTTGTTTTGTAGTAATAATGACAACTCCATTTGCTGCACGAGATCCATAAATAGCTGCCGAAGAAGCGTCTTTGAGTATATTGATATTTTCAATATCATTGGGTGAAAGGAAATTAATGTTGTCCACCGGCACTCCATCTACAACGTATAATGGATCACTATTCCCATTAAAAGAGGTTGTTCCACGTACTCTTATCACCGTTTCTCCTCCGGGTGCTCCATTGGGTTGAATTACCTGAACCCCGGCAGCTTTTCCCTGAATAGCTTGCCCTGCCGAAACAATGGGTCGAACATCAAAATCTTCTGCAGAAACTGTAGATACGGCAGTAGTTAAGTCTTTCTTCTTTTGCGTTCCGTAACCGACCACTACAACTTCTTAAAGAATTTTAATGTCTTCCTTGAGTACCACATTAATGTTTCTTGAATTCCCCACTTTGATTTCCTGTGGAACCATTCCAATATAGCTAAATACCAGCACATCATTGCTTGATGCCTCTATGGTGAACTTCCCTTCGTAATTGGTAACTGTCCCCGTAGAAGTACCCTTGACCAAAACACTTGCTCCTATAACCGGCTCGTTGTTGCTGTCGACGACAACTCCCGTAATTGTTGTTTTTTGCGCCGACAATGTCAGTGGGACAACAATGCTCACCAGTAGAGGAAACAATCTTCTTAAAAATCGCGTTGCAAACCGAAACACGATTTTTCTTTCGGAATTTTTCTTTGTATTTTCCATTGATTGATAAATTAGTTGGTTAATTTGTTGATTGATAATTTATTGATTTTTTGAGATTGCCTATTTTTATTTCAAATTCACCCGGCTCTATAGTCCATTGATTATCTGTGTTGACAAAAGCCAAGTCATCACTCGACAATGTGAATTTAACCGTTTTCGTTTCATTAGGTTTCAAATTGATTTTTTCGAATCGTCGCAGTCTTTTCATATCGGGTGTAATACAGGCTATTACATCGCTGGTAAACATTAGTACCGTTTCCTTTCCTTCTCTTGTCCCGGTATTGGTAACATCCACACTGACTTCCAATACTTCATTAGGACGAAGAACCGAAGATGAAATTTTTAAATTACTGTACACAAATGTAGTATAACTTAGACCATATCCAAACTCATACTGAGGATTATAATCCGATTCGTATTTATAAGCTCCTTCAGAAGGCTTTTGTTCTTCAGAGAATTTATGATAATAGTTCACAATGGAATTCGGATAAGCCGGATAAGTGTAAGGAAGCTTCCCTGAAGGATTGACCTCTCCAAAAAGAATATCGGCCAATGCGTCGCCTCCGTAATTGCCCGGAAGATAAGTTTGAATAATACCATGCATTTTTGATTCAATTGCACTGAAGCAACGCGGACGACCTTCGTTTAACACCAAAATAATGGGTTTGTTCACCTCAGCAAGCGATTTGGCCAATTTTATTTGCAGTTGGCTTAAATTCAAATCGTTTAAATCTCCCGGTTTTTCCGCATAAGAATTTTCTCCCAGACAAAGCACAATGGCATCGACCTTGCGTGCAGCAGCAACTGCTTTTTGTAAATCGTTTTCTTTCTCTTCAAAATATTGACCTGTCTCCACATAACTTACTCCGGGCACATAAACAACATTTTTATCTCCTATTTTGTTCTGAATAGCTTCCAGTATTGTGTTATAACGATTGGCAAACTTCTCGGTTTTTTCACCCTGCCAGGAATAACTCCATCCGCCGTTTAAACTTCTCATGCTGTTGGCATTGGGACCAGTTACCAATATTTTTGCGTTTTTGTTGAGGGGGAGAACATTGTTTGTATTTTTCAGTAATGTAATGGCATCAGCAGCAGCTTTGTAAGCCAATTCTGCATGTTTATTTGAACCAAAATCGGGATAATCGCTCCATTTCGTTATGGGATTTTCAAATAAACCGAGTTTGAATTTTAATCTTAAAATTCGACGTACCGCATCGTCTATCCGACTTTCCTTAACTTTTCCTTCTTTAACCAAAGCAATCAAATCTTTACAAAAATTCTCGTAATCGTAAGGAATCATCGACATATCGATACCGGCATTGACAGCCAAAGCAATGGCTTCCTTGTTGTTTTTTGCAATTTTATCCCTCTTTTCGAGATTGATAATGTCCATCCAGTCGCTTACCACGACGCCCTGAAATCCCAGTTCTTCTTTGAGCAATTTGGTAATAATATTGTAGTTGGCGTGTACCGACACTCCATTAATAATACCGGAATTGATCATGACTGACTCTACTCCTTCATCGATGGCAGCTTTAAATGAAGGTAAATGATATTCTCTGAGAATATGATCGGGAATATAGGCGGGTGTACGATCTTTCCCCGAAAAAGGAACCGAATAACCCAAAAAATGTTTAGCACAGGCAGCTATTTTTTCTCTATGCCAAATGCTGTCTGTAATTCCTTCATAACCTTTTATTGTTTGCCTTCCCATTATGGAAGCCAAATAAGGATCTTCTCCAAATCCTTCATATTGACGGGAGAAACGAGGATCTGCCCCCAAATCGAGCACAGGTGAAAAATTCCACGGGATGCCGGAAGCACGTGTTTCATAAGCTGTAACTTTTGCCATATTGTAGGCATTCTGAGGTTCAAAAGTTGCAGCAATGGCTATTTGTTGCGGAAAAAGGGTCGCTCCGGAAGTGTAGTTTACGCCGTGAATAGCATCTATTCCATATATTACCGGTATTCCGTAAGTAGTTTTGGTCATTGCAGCTTCCTGAATTTTGGCGACAACGCTATTCCATTGTGCAGGACTTAGAGCATAATTGTTGGTGGTATTAATTACAGAACCCACATGATAATCTACTATGGCTTTACGCAATCGTGCCGTGTCGATGGCAAAAGGTATTTTGCTTTCAAAAACAGTAGCTCCGTTCCCAATAGCGTCCAAAGTTATCTGAGCCATTTGCCCAACTTTTTCCTCAATAGACATGTTGGAAAGCAAATCTTCAATACGACGACTGAGAGATTCCTGAGCGCTGATGCTCGAAAAAATCGGAATGAAGAATAAAAGGATGGAAAATGTACTTAACCTTTTGTTTTTCATGATATACATAGTTTTAATAAAATGATGAAACAGATTTGATGTAGCTATAACTTTTTTTCAGCGACAAATATAAAGGCTAAAATTTTATTCTCCAAATAAAAATGTGTTTTTTTTACACTAAGTACTCAATTATTTTTTGAAACAGTGATTTTCAATTTTTTGTGAAAGAAATTTTTAGTGAAAAATATCTTTTTTTCTTAACTTTGTCCGATTAAAAATTTCATTGATTTTTTATCATGTCAGAATCTGAAAACGTTTTAGAGAATCCCGAATTTGAAACCTTGCCAAGTATTTCAGTAGATTGCGTTATTTTCGGTTACGAAGATAATTTGCTGAAAGTACTGGTACGAAGGGAATATGTTCCTTTTGAAGGAGATGTCATCATTGAATGGAAGTTGCCTGGCAACCACGTCCGCAGAAAAGAGCAAATCGATGAAACTGCTTCCCGAATTCTAAAGGAACAAACCGGACTTGAAAACATTTTCATGAAACAGTTTATGGTTTTTAGCGATCCGGGTCGCCTCAAGCGACGCGAAAGAGATTACGAATGGGTAAAACCGCGCTTGCAGGACGACAGGGTTTTGACGGTTGGATTTTACTCGCTCGTGAATATTAAAGATGTGGACAACACCAAGCTGCTTGAAGAAGCCAAATGGGAAAATGCTTATGAAATAAGGGAATTGATGTTCGATCACAACGATATTTTTGGTGAAGCTTTAAAAAAATTACGTTACGATTTACTGCATGAACCTTTGATATTCGAACTTTTGCCCGAAAAATTTACCCTGACTCAACTGCAAAAAGTTTATGAAGCCATTTTTGACACCATTTACGATAAACGCAATTTCAGGCGAAAGGTCAACAAAATGCCCTATCTGATTCAAACGGATGAATTGCAAAGCGGAGTTTCTCATAAACCGGCCAGATATTACACTTTCGACAGGGAAATTTACGAAAATACCCGCAGTGAACGTTTCGATTTTAGAATGTAAACGCTATAAACGTTCATTTTACAATCTTAAAGTTAATTTTTAGTTTCCAACTTATAAAAAATCTACGATAATGAATGCAACCATTCATTCTTCCGACTGGAAAGAGGCTGTAGTAAATGCTTCAAGAACACTTCAGCTGATCAACGATAAAACCATTTCTGGAATTTTACTTGCTTTGGCTGATGAAATTACCATCTCTTCGCCCAATATTCTGAAGGCAAATGCAGAAGATCTGGCTGCTATGGACAAGTCAAATCCAATGTACGATCGCCTTTTGCTTAATGAACAGCGGCTTGATAACATCGCAGCAGATATTCGAAATGTTGCTGGTCTTGCTTCTCCATTGGGAAAAACATTACTGGAAACTGTTCGCCCAAATGGTATGAAAATTTCAAAAGTTACGGTTCCGTTTGGAGTCATTGGCATTGTTTACGAAGCCCGTCCCAATGTGACTTTTGATGTATTTTCACTATGTCTGAAATCGGGAAATGTCTGCGTACTGAAAGGTGGCAGCGATGCATATCGTTCAAATGTGGCTATTGTTGGAGTAATTCGTGATGTTTTAAAACGTTTCGGCCTGAATCCTGATATTATTACCTTATTGCAGGCCGGCCACGAAGCTACAGCTGACTTGCTGAACGCTGTCGGTTATGTAGATTTGATTATTCCACGTGGCGGTAAAGGGCTTATCGACTTTGTGCGGACACATTCTAAAATTCCAGTCATAGAAACAGGAGCCGGCATTTGTCATACCTATTTTGATGAATTTGGCGATACGAAAAAGGGAAGCAAAATTATTTTCAATGCCAAAACCCGACGTGTAAGCGTGTGCAATGCGCTCGATTGTCTGATTATTCACGAAAAGCGATTGAACGACCTCCCTACTCTTTGTGAAAAGCTGGCCGAGAAAAATGTTATTATTTATGCAGATGCCAAAGCCTATACTTTTCTTGTAGGCAAATATCCCGTGCATCTTCTTCAAAAAGCCACTGCAGAAAGCTTCGGCACCGAATTTCTTGATTACAAAATGGCCGTAAAATCTGTTGAATCGATTCAGGAAGCCATTGAACATATCAACCGTTACGGTTCAAAACACAGTGAGTGTATTGTCAGCGAAAATGAAGGAAATATTGCCTTATTCGATGCAATGATCGATGCAGCCTGCGTTTATACCAATGTTTCTACGGCTTTCACCGATGGCGCTCAGTTTGGATTGGGAGCAGAAATTGGCATTAGCACGCAAAAAATGCACGCCCGAGGGCCAATGGCATTAAACGAACTTTGTACCTATAAATGGATAATCAAAGGTGATGGCCAAGTGAGAGAGTAAAAGAGAAAAAAGCGACAATTGAATTATCCCATTGAAGAACGTAACAGTTTTTCAAAAACATCAGACACTCAATAAAAAAGGGCTCTAACGCGAGCCCTCTTTAAAAATATGTTCTATTAGTCGGGAAATTCCATCAGGTAAGCTTTTATAAATTCATCAATATCGCCATCAATCACTGCCTGCACATTAGAAGTCTGATAATTGGTTCGATGATCTTTCACCCTTCTGTCGTCGAAAACATAACTGCGAATCTGCGAACCCCATTCAATTTTCTTTTTGGTCGATTCAACCTTTTCCTGTTCAGCGCGGCGTTTCTGAAGTTCAAGTTCGTAAAGTTGCGACTTGAGTAAACGCAGTGCATTGTCCTTGTTATCAAATTGGGAGCGGCTTTCGGTGTTTTCAATGACAATTTCGCTCTGTTCACCTGTAACGGGATGTTTAAACGTGTAATGCAACCTTACGCCGGTTTCTACCTTGTTTACATTTTGTCCGCCTGCTCCCGACGAGCGAAACGTATCCCACGAAAGATTGGCAGGATTAATCTCGATCTCGATGGAGTCATCAATCAGAGGAACAACAAAAACCGAAGTAAAGGAAGTCATTCTCTTACCCTGAGCATTGAATGGAGAAACCCGCACCAAACGGTGAACGCCATTTTCGCTTTTCAGATAACCATAGGCTCTTTCACCTTCTATCTGTATAGTTACGGATTTGATGCCTGCTTCGTCGCCAGGCTGAAAGTTGGTAATTTCCCATTTATACCCTTTTCTTTCTGCCCATCGCTGATACATTCGCAGCAACATCTCCGCCCAATCCTGAGCTTCGGTACCGCCGGCTCCGGCTACAATTTTTAACACAGCGCCTAACTGATCTTCCTCGTGAGAAAGCATATTGTTCATTTCAAGTTGCTCAATCAGTTCTAATGCTCGCCGATACGTTTCGTCCAATTCCTGCTCTTCAATCACACCTTCGCGGAAGAAATCGTAAGCCAACTCCAGTTCATCTGCTGCAGTCTTCACTTCCTGGTATCCGGTTACCCAGTTTTTCAATTCTTTTAATTTCCGCATTTGGGCTTCAGCCTTTTTCGGGTCGTCCCAAAAATTGGGTTCCTGTGTACGCAGGTCCTCTTCTTCTATTTGAATTTGCTTACTGTCGACGTCAAAGATACCTCCTCAACGCTTCAGTGCGTTCTGTAACGTCTTTAAGTTGTTCGATGGTTATCATTATATTGTTTTTCTATTAAAATGAATGAAATTTTCAGATTCAGATAATGAAAAATAAACTGTTAAAACAGAGTCCTTTTTACAAAAATTATTTTTTAAAATCGAGTAACTTTTCGATTTTGCCTTTAAACGCAGTATTTTCCATAATACCGGTAAACTGTTCGGCTCCGGGCCCAAAAGCATAAATCGGTACTGGAACGCCGGAATGGTTTTTGGTAGAAAAATAGGCATCCATGTCGTCTGAACCGAATTTTCCATTTAAAATGGTCATCCCGCCCGTTTCATGGTCAGCGGTAATAATGACCAGCGTATTGCCATTTCTCTGAGCAAAATCCAAAACCTTTCCAATGGTTTCATCGAAGTCCAACATTTCCTTTACAATCTGTTTCTTGTCATTGTCATGCGCAGCCCAATCGATTTGTGAGCCTTCCACCATCAAGAAAAATCCTTTTTTATTGTTATCCAAAATATCAATAGCAGCCATTACCGACTTTGGAAGCATATCGCCACGTTTGGGCATGGCAGGACAATGGTCTTCATAAAACAATCCGGCCAATTTTCCCGATTTAACATTTAAAGCTTCGTCGAGTGAATAAGCCACTTGATAATTTTTATTTTTCAGTTTTTCTACCAGATTTACTTGGTCTTTTCGATTATTGAAATACTTCAATCCGCCGCCAATGAAAACATCAATATCTGTTTTAAGAAAATCGGTTGCAATTTCTTCGTACATATCACGATTAACTTGATGTGCGATAAAACTGGCAGGTGTTGCATGGGTTACTGCACAAGTGACAACTATTCCGGTAGACAACTGATTGCGTTCCGAAAGTTCGAGAATAGATTCTATTTTTACAGAATCGGGCGTCATGCCAATCATGCCATTCTTTGTTTTCACACCACAGGCTATGGCTGTTCCTCCAGCGCCGGAATCGGTGGTATAATGATCGGAAGAATAAGTTTTTGAAAACCCGGTGTAAGTACATCGTTCGAGCTGAAGGTGATTATTGTTGGCGGTCATCGCCGAATACATTTGTGCTAAACCCATACCATCGCCAATCATCACAATTACATTTTTCGGTTTCTTTTCGGCAGAAACAGATACTGACATTAAAATTAATGCAGCTATTAAACCCAAATAAAAATTCGATTTCTTCATTTCAATTTTTATTTTAAAAATTAATTATTCATCCAGAGCACGACTAATCATCAGCAATTCGTTTCTCACATTTTGTAAACGTTCCACCAGCTCCTGCTGTTTAGAAACAGTTTCCTTTTTCTGCGAAAGTTTGCGTTTTGCACCTTCCAGCGTAAGTTTTTGCTCATTGACCAGCAAGTGAATCATCTTAATAATTTCGATGTCTTCTTTGGTATAAGTGCGCGTTCCCTTATTGCTTCGCTTTGGTTTAAGCTGAGTAAACTCCTTCTCCCAAAAACGCAGATTGGAAGGAGTGATCTTCAGCATTTCTGCCACTTCCGATATGGAATAATATACCTTTTCCATGTTGAATGTTATCGGATAATTTTCAGACGTTGACCAATTTTTATTTTACTGCCTTTGATGTTGTTCCATTTTCTCAAGTTGGTTACCGTAGTATGATATTTGGCGGCAATGCCTCCCAATGTTTCGCCTTTTTTTACCTTATGGTAGGTAACATTTTTAGAACTTCCCAATTTAGCAGAAGAAGTTGATCGGAAAGATTCAATTTCGTTTCTACGGTTGTTGATCAATTCTTCGGCTTTATAACAAGCTATTTCATTGAGTTTTTGCATAAAAATGCTGGAATAATTAACCGGCAAAGTTAGGGCATAAGGTTTCAAGTCTCCGGGAATAATATCTCTTTTATATTGGGGATTCAACCAGCGCAACTCCTCGATGGGGATATTGAGCACAGCCGAAATTTGTTCCAAATGAATTCTTTGTTTAATCATAAAAGTATCGGTCAGGGCGGGAATTTTCACTATTGCCGGGCAAAGATTGTGATCCTGAAAATAATGAAAAGTGTAGGTGGCAGCTATGTAAATGGGAACATAACCTCGCGTTTCCAAAGGCAAATAAGGATAAATTGCCCAATAGTCGGTTCTTCCGCCGGCTCTTCGGATGGCTTTGTTAACATTACCGGGGCCACAATTGTAAGCTGCAATGACCAGATTCCAATCTCCGTAAATGGCATATAAATCTTTCAGAAACTGCGCTGCAGCATTGGAAGCCTTTCGAGGATCCAGTCGTTCGTCGACCAAAGTGTTGATTTCCAATCCATACATTCGTCCGGTCGGAATCATGAATTGCCACAAGCCTGCAGCTCCGACTCTTGAAATGGCTGTAGGATGCAAAGCGGATTCAATAATTGGCAAAAATTTCAACTCAAGCGGCAACTTGTTAGCATCCAAAGCCTGTTCAAAAATAGGGAAATAATAGTTGCTAATGCCCAACATATATTCCATTTGGGTACGTTTCCTGACGGTATAGAGTTCTATGAAGGAACGAACAGTGCTGTTGTAGGGGAGTTCAATTAAACAGGGTATTTGTGATAAACGGTGCTTGTATATCGAATCGGAAACCGGCAAGGGAGGTTCACCCGAGTTGCATTCGGTAGTATCCATTTGCTGTAATGCCCAAAGATGAAGTAAGTGATCCAAAGTTGAACCATAATCGTCGGGCAATCCAATCATGCTGTCAATTTTAGAAAAACTGCTATCATTTGAGTTTTGAGAAGAAATACCTTGAAAACCCATTAAAATAGAAATAACAAGTAAAAGAGAAATTCTAAAATTCATTCCTAATCCTTTTTGTAAGGGTTTAAAATTAATTATTTAAGTTTAAAACTGCATTGCATGCCGAAACTTCCAGAAGTATCGACGCTATTTTTTAAATATATTGGTTTAATTTGAAGCGATAAATCGGGACTAATGTCGAAGCCGTACAACTGAGCATCTACAAAAGCATCTACTAGTGTAAGCGCATAAAAAGCCACCGAAACAATTACGCTCAAATCCCTTTGCCTACGAAACTGATCTTGCCCGGTTTTTAAGATAGTAGAATATCTGCTGGTTCCGCCTATTGACTCAAGGGTATATCCTTCGGGCAAAATATCCAAAAAACTGTTTGTTGTCGGGTCTGTATCTATAATATCCAAGTATGCAGTATGATAAGAATTATACCGGCTTGCATTCCATGAATAGGCATAATAACATCCCAACAGTCCGCCATACACAATGGGTAATTTCC
>JAAYUQ010000053.1 GCA_012517575.1 Bacteroidales bacterium
TCCCAAATGCTTTGGCTTTGTAAAAATTTCTTTCTTCATCGTGACTTTCGGCATAGCCCACCCATCTGCGAGGTGAAGTACTCATGCCGGAAAAATCGCTACTGCTCTGGAACCCCATTGCAGCCTGCGAATAAGCGTTATTCAAATTTCGCCACAAATACATACCTTGTGCTGCCAGATAATCTTCCTCGCTTCCTCCCACAAAATGTTCGAGAATAAATAGAGCATCGGGTTTTACGTCGGTTACGGCATAATAATAATCCTTCAGATTGTTGATACGGGTTTGATCCCATGTCGATTCCGTGCCCGAGTTTTGTGTAAATCCCTTTGTTAAATCCATTCTGTAACCATCCACCTTGTATTCCGTAATCCAATACTGCAATACTCGTTTAAAATACTCTTTGGTGCCGGAATAACTGTGATTGAAATCGTTTAATACACTGAATTGATGAGGTGCAACGGGATTCATCCATGGATTGTTGGCAGCAGGGCGATTGTTTGTACTGTCCCAATAAAGCAGTGCAAACGGACAAATTCCTGAAGCCTGATTGAAAACCATGTCGAGAATGACGGCCATACCTCTTTTGTGGCATTCGTCAATAAATTTTTTGTACATCTCGGGTGTTCCGTAAGCTTTATCCGGAGCAAAATAATGATTGGGATTATAGCCCCAGCTGTTGTTTCCATCAAATTCATGGATAGGCATTAATTCCACAGCCGTGATTCCAAGATTTTTCAGATAATCTAGTTTGCCGATGGCAGCTTGAAGCGATTTTTCTGTAGTGAAATCGCGCAGCAGCATTTCATAAATTACCAGATTTTCCTTTGCGGGCATGGAAAAATTGGTAATTTCCCAATTATAGTCAGGTTTAGCAGTTTGAAAAGTTGCAACCAACCCTTCTGTTTTACCTTCGGGGTATGGTTTTAGATTGGGATAAATAGTACGGTACTCATTGATCCATTTGTCGTTCCACGGGTCGAGTACCAGTTCGGTATACGGATCGCTGCTGCGAATTGTTCCATCAACCAGATATTGATAAGCATATATTTTACCCGGAGTAAGTCCGGTTAAGGTGATCCACCAGTATTCGCCATCTTTTTTCAGTTGATAGGCATTCAATTGCGACCAGTCGTTAAATTCGCCAATAAGAAAAACATTGTTTTTATTGGGTGCATGAAGAACCAACGTGACAGTTGTGTTGTCAATGTAATTGATTCCCGGTTTGGTGTTTGCCGGACGAGCCTGATTAGCAACCGGTTCGGGTACGCAGACCTGCAAGGTATCATATACCGTGTTATTGCCGACTTTGGCAGAAGCAACAAATGTATAGTCTCCTGTATTGGTAAAAGAATAAGAATAAGTAAGGGAGGTAGCCGAAGATTGGGAAGTAAGAATGTTGTTGTTAAGCATCAATTTCAGCTCGGCACTTACCGACGAACTGACCGTAAAATTTATAACGGTTCCGACAGAAATAAACTGATTAGAGACGGGAGAGGTAAATGCCACATTCAGTCCGCTATCGTAAACAGGAACAAAAATATCGGCACCGCCCACATCTTTTCCCTGTAAAGTACAGGTGGCATTACGAAAAACAAAAGCCAGTTTTTGTACTACTTCTCCGGCATTCAAGTTATAATATCCTGTCATATTAGGCGTTATCAACAGTTTCCATTTGTTGCTGCCCAACGAAGTAAGTTTATATTTGGGAGAATTGTCGAGCCAAGTGGGTGCATGTTTCCAATCACTGGGAGAAGTACTTGCGGAGGTAATCACACCAGTGTGGGCATATACGTCGCCAGTATAATTTTTCAGACCGGCAGTGCCTTGCGTAGCATCATAGATGATTTCTATTTCTCCAACATAATCTTTGGTAATAAAAGTGGGGTTGGTAGTAATAATTTGCCCCCAGCCTACCAAATAGAAAAATAAAATTAAAAAAGTAAAAAGAAATTTTTTCATGGTTTTAGCATTTAAACATTTCGACTAAAATGCAAATATAAAGGTTTAGTTTCTCAAACATATATTACATTTTTAAAAATAAAAGATTTTTTCATGCAAACGATTGCAAAAAAGAATAAAACATTTTATTTACTTTTATATGAAACATCTGAATGAAAGATTTTACCTTTGAAAAATAAAATTTATTAAATATCGAAAAAGCGTCCAATAGACTGATAAACTTATTCGATTTATGTGTTTCAGACAACTTAAATTTTCATTTCCATGAAAAAACAAAATTTTATTTTTGTAAGTATTTTTTGGTTGCTTTCTTGCAATTTTACTTTCGCTGCAACCCCTTTCAAAGAACCTCCGGCATGGGCAAAACATGCTGTTTGGTATCAAATTTTTGTCGAGCGTTTTTACAACGGCGATATATTCAACGACCCTCGGCCCGAATTTATGACAGTTGCCGATATGAATATTGTTCCACCTGCCGGCTGGAAAATTTCGTCGTGGACAGGGGACTGGTTTGAGCGGGACAGTTGGATGAAAAATTCAGATAAATCTTTTAGCGAACTGCTTCAATACCGTCGGTATGGAGGAGATTTGAAAGGAGTTTTAGAAAAACTCGATTATTTGCAGAAGCTGGGAATCAATGCGATTTATCTGAATCCGATAAATGATGCTCCTTCACTTCATAAATATGATGCACGTAATTATCATCACGTTGATGTCAATTTTGGACCTGATCCAGAAGGCGACTTAAGAATTATTTCCGGCGAAAATCCGGCTGATCCAACTTCATGGCAATGGACATCAGCCGATAAACTATTTTTGCAACTGATAGAAGAAGTCCACCGTCGCGGAATGAAAATAATAGTCGATTATTCATGGAATCATACCGGAACTTTGTTTTGGGCTTGGCGGGATATTTTGAAAAATCAGGCTGCTTCTCCCTTCAAAAATTGGTACAATATTACCCGTTTTGACGACCCGAAGACACCCGAAAATGAATTTGCCTACGAAGGCTGGTACGGGAATGCCTATATGCCGGAAATCAGGAAAACTAATTTGAAAACCAAACGCATTAATGGTGTTCCATATGAAGGAAATTTAGATGAAAATGCCAAAAAACATATTTTTGAGGTTACCAAACGCTGGCTGTCCCCCAATGGTGATATTACGAAAGGCGTAGATGGCTTTCGGCTGGATGTGGCCGAGCAGATTGGACTTGATTTTTGGCGGGAATATCGTGCATGGGTTCGTTCTATCAATCCCGATGCTTATCTGGTGGGAGAAATCTGGTGGGAAAAATGGCCCGATAAAATGATGAATCCTGCACCCTATACGCAAGGCGATATTTTTGATGCTGTCATGTTTTATCAGGTTTATTGTCCGGCACGTTACTTCTTTGCCAAAACAGATGCTGAAATTGATGCTGCACAATTCAGAGACAGCCTGCTTTTCCAGTGGAATCGGTTGAAAAAGTCTAACTTGTATGCCATGATGAATGTTTCTTCAACCCACGATACACCCCGTTTGCTGACCGATTTTTATAATACCAATCGGTATAAGTATCACGCAACGATTAATGACGATCCGTTTTACAAAACCGGGAAGCCCGACAAAATTACTTATCAACGTTTAAAATTATATTTGGTTCATCTGTTTACAACAATTGGAGCACCACAAATTTGGAATGGTGAAGAAATGGGTATGTGGGGCGCTGATGATCCATACTGTCGAAAGCCCTTGTGGTGGAAAGAGTTTAATTTTCATCCGGAAAACAGGAATAATATTCTTCCCTTAAAAGCCGTGTATGATCCGGTAAAGTTTGACAGTGAACAATTTGAATTCTATAAAAAACTTGTAGCCATACGAAATAATAATTCCGTATTTTCAGATGGAGAATTGGAGTTTGTTTTGGCAAGAAATAAAACACTGGTTTATAAACGTTTCGACATGACGACTGAAATTTTGGTTTTCTTTAATTTGGAAGACAAGAAACAAATTTTTTCCCTGAACGGACAATATGTGGATTTGCTCACAGGGAAAAAAGTGGAGAATAAACTCATTTTATCGTCGTTGTCGGCTTCTATTTTGAAAAAGTTAAACTGAAACAAATCTTATATTCTCTGTTTATCAGAAAATAATTAATTCACGAAAATTTTGGCTCTGAGTCGAGATTTTCAAATATTTTTAGTATTTTTGCTTTTGAAAAAAATCATTTTTACAACTTTTGGGTTTGGAAGAAGGTTTTAAAAGTGATTTTTCTTTATTGCGTTGCATGATAAAGTAATATCTATGTCCAGAATTAGCTTGCGAACATGGCTTTATTATGTGCTCATGTTGCTTCTTTTTTGTGTAGGAGCTTATTTGTTGATACAAAAAGGGAGTGATGTGGAGGTGAATTATCATGTGGCAACACAAAACGTTTCCCCTCAAGTTGTTTCTCCGGCTACTTATCTCAGCGATTGGGAGCAGTTTAAAATTTCCGTGTCTCATAACATTGGTGAACCCATCACCCATTTATTGCTCCAAATTATTGCTATACTTTTGGTTTCGAGACTTCTAACGTTTCTTTTTGCTAAAATTGATCAACCCTCGGTAATTGCAGAAATTTTAGCCGGTATTGTATTGGGACCTTCATTGCTTGGTCATTTTTTTCCTCAAGTTTTCAATTTTCTGTTTGCTGCCAATTCTTTGCCTAACTTGTATATTCTAAGCCAAATTGGGTTGATACTTTTCATGTTTGTCATTGGCATGGAACTGGATATGAAAGCGTTGAAAGAAAAAGCAAGTCAGGTGCTGGTTATCAGTCATGCCAGTATTCTGATTCCTTATTTTTTGGGAATGCTACTGGCATATATTTATTTTGAAGAGTTTGCTGTCAATCAAACTAAATTTCTTCCTTTTGCTCTATTCATAGGGATTTCAATGAGTATCACCGCTTTCCCCGTTTTGGCAAGAATTGTTCAGGAAAAAGGATTAACCAAAACACATTTGGGAACAATTTCAATAGCCAGTGCTGCTATTAATGATGTTACAGCTTGGTGTTTGCTGGCGCTGGTCATTGCCATCTCCAAAACCGGTGATTTTGTAAGTGCTCTGTATACGGTTGGATTGGCAATTGCGTATATTTTATTTATGTTCTTCGTAATTAAACCTTTTCTGAAAAAAATCGGTGAAATTTACCAAAATATTGAAACCCTCAATAAAAGTATAGTTGCATTTCTTTTTCTAATCCTGATTTCGTCTTCCTTTATTACGCAGTTTATTGGCATTCACGCTTTATTCGGTGCTTTTCTGGCCGGTGTGGTAATGCCTCCTATCCCTAATTTTAGAAAGCTGGTGATCGAAAAAGTTGAAGATGTTTCATTGACTTTGTTGTTGCCTCTGTTTTTTGTATTCACTGGCTTGCGTACCGAAATTGGTTTGCTCAATTCTCCTTATTTATGGGGAATTTGTGGAATCTTTATAGCAACAGCTATTGTCGGAAAATTTGTGGGTGGGGCATTTTCGGCGCGTTTTCTGGGTGAATCGTGGCACGACAGCCTGGCATTGGGAACACTTATGAATACACGAGGGTTGATGGAATTGATTGTGTTAAATATCGGTTACGAAATGCATATTCTTCCTCCTTCCATCTTTGTAATGCTGGTGATTATGGCTATAGTTACCACATTTATGACGACTCCAATGTTGAGTCTGATAGAGAAAGTTTTTCCGGCAAAAAATGTGGAAGAAGAATATATTCGCAAGCAATCGATGGGCATTTTCAAGGTGTTAATTGCTGTGGGCAATCCTGAAAATGGAAAAATGTTATTAAGGGTCGCCAAAAACGTGTTGGATGGAGTGAAAAATACTCTCTCAGTGACGGTGCTGCATATTACGCCCGGTACGGACACCAATCCTATTTATGGCGATCAGTTTGCTGAGGAAAGTTTCAATAAGGTTAAACAGGAAGCCGAGCAGCTCAATATTCCCATTGAAACGGAATATAAAGTGGTGGACAGTATAGAAAACGCTATTGTCCGAATGGCAAATACCAACAATTTCGATTTTCTTTTAGTTGGAGCCGGACTTTCCTTGTCGGGAATCCCTTTCTTCAAGGAGAGAGCTGTATTTAAAAATATCGGATGGTTGAATAGGCTGATCAACAATATTTCAAAAAGGCAGGTGGTGTTTTATCCGGGTACTTTGATTAAGGACAAAACAAAATATTTCATCGAACAAAGTAATTGTTCGGTGGGAGTATTTGTGAATCGTGGATTTTCAGAAGTCAGTTCTGCTGCTGTTTTGCTCTATAGTCAGGAAGACGAATTTTTGTTACATTATGCGCGTCGTCTTTTGCGCAACAACAGCAATGCGTCCGTTACCATTTTTGATTTGAACAAAGTAGTAGCTTCCAGTGAAAAAGTTGCTCAATATATTGAAGATTTGGAAAAACAATTTCCTTCTTCCATTAAACTTAACAAACAAAATAGAATTAATTCCAACACTTTCTCCAAATTCAGTTTAATGTTTATCAGTTATCAGACATGGAATACATTATTGGAAGCCGATAAATCGTATTTGTCGAATATTCCTTCTACGCTTATTATCAACAAAAAACAAAGCCGCTTCCATTCTGATGGCAGACGCCGACAAGGATTACCTCAGATGCCGGAAGACATCACGGATGAATAGACAGTCTCTTGACTTTCTCTGTGTTGCTGATTATAAAATTTTTGAGGTTAACATCCGGAAAAAATTTCAAATCATACGCGAAAAATTAAACAATTTTTTTGTCAGTTTCAAAAAACAATGTATCTTTGCAACACTTTTAACGAAAGTGAGAACAAAAAAATAAAAAAGGGCGTTTAGCTCAGCTGGTTCAGAGCATCTGCCTTACAAGCAGAGGGTCGGCGGTTCGAATCCGTCAACGCCCACTTAAAAATCAAGCAATTAATTAAAATTAATTGCTTGATTTTTTTTTACAGATTTTCGATAAATATTTCGCATCTGCAGAATATTTTTTGGCTCATATAATGTTATGTTTGTTCTTTTTTGCTACTTTTCCCTCAATCAATTATAAAGTTACTTCATTTTGTTTCTATCCTGAGTTTTTCCGTCCATAAAAGTTTATTTGGTATTTTTCTTTCTTTAGAAAATTTTGAGACAACTTTTTGACTTATAAGTTTTGTTTTCTACTGGTTTATTGTACTTAATACAATATGATTCAATTATATATTGTATAAAATACAGTGTTTAATATATTGTAAATGTGTTTTATAACATAATATTTTATGACAATAATTTAAAGTCTAATATTATTTTTGCACTGTTAATTATAAACTCTTTTAGAAATCAATGGAAACAGTAAATGTTTATAATCCTCACGTTTCGGTTGACTGTGTAGTTTTCGGATTTGATGGAGAGAAATTGAAAGTGCTGCTGATTGAGCGTAACATTGATGAACCTGGTGAGCAATATAACGATAAAAAACTGCCTGGAAGCATCATTTATGAAAATGAAAATTTAGATGAGGCTGCCAGCCGTGTTTTAGGTGAGCTTACGGGTTTGAAGAATATTTACCTCAGTCAATTCAAAAGTTTTGGTGATCCCAAAAGAACCAGCAATCCGCGCGATATTTATTGGCTTGAAAACACCACAAAAATGAAAATCGGACGCATCGTTACGGTAGGTTATGTTGCATTAATCAAAATAAATAGGAAAATTAAGCTCGAAGAGGATAACAAAACCGTTCAGTGGTATGATGTCCGAGATATTGATAATATTAATCTTGCTTTCGACCACAATGAAATTATTCATGCGGCTTTGGAACATATTCGGCATACCTTGAAGGTGGAGCCACACCTGATGTTTGAGCTCCTACCACGTAAATTTACTATGTCGCAATTAAGAATTCTGTACGATGTTATTCATCAAACTCATTCCGACGTCAGAAACTTTCAGAAAAAAATGATGCAGTTGCATCAATTGGTCATGCTCGACGAAGTAGAAAAAAATGTGCCCCATCGCGCAGCCAGATTGTATAAATTTGATAGAAAGAAATTGTAACCCTGAAAAAATCGATACGATCAACCGAAAAAGTCAACATTATTAACCAATAATCTATTAATAATCATGTATTTACTAGGATATGATATAGGTAGTTCTTCCATTAAGGCAAGTCTTATTAATGCCACTACAGGCGAATGTGTTTCGAGTGAATTTTTCCCTAAAAATGAGATGCAGATTAAATCGGTGAAACCTGGTTGGGCAGAACAAGACCCTGAAACGTGGTGGAAAAATCTGAAACTTGCAACACAAGCCGTAGTAATCGACAGTAGAGTTCGACCGGAAGAGATTAAAGCCATCGGTATTTCATATCAAATGCATGGTTTGGTGTTGGTGGACGAACAGCTGCAAGTAATTCGGGATGCTATTATCTGGTGCGACAGCCGAGCTGTCCCCTACGGAAAAAAAGCTTTCAAGGAAATTGGTGAAGAAAAATGTTTATCTCACCTTTTAAATTCTCCTGGAAACTTTACGCTGGCAAAACTGGCTTGGGTAAAAGAAAACGAACCAAAAAATTTCGAACGCGTCAAATATTACATGTTACCTGGCGATTATATTGCTTTGCGTCTGACGGGGAAACCTTGTACTACGGCATCTGGCTTATCCGAAGGAATAGCTTGGGATTTCACAACGGAAGCGCCTGCCGATTTTTTGTTTGATTATTTTGGGTTCAGTACTTCCATTATTCCTGAAATTGTTCCAACTTTTGGAGAGCAGGGATTTCTCAGTGCTGAAGCCGCCCGGGAACTTGGGCTTGTTGCAGGAACAGCAGTTACCTATCGTGCTGGCGATCAACCAAACAATGCTTTGTCGTTAAAAGTGTTAAATCCTGGAGAAATTGCTGCTACTGCCGGAACTTCAGGTGTCGTTTACGGAGTCAATGGAGAAATAAAATTTGACCCGCAGTCGAGAGTCAATTCATTTGCACATGTAAACCATTCAGTCAACGAAAAGCGTATTGGAGTACTGCTTTGTATTAATGGTACTGCCATACTCAATGCATGGATTAGAAATAATGTTGCTCCTGAAGGCATTGGTTACAATGAGATGAATGAAATGGCTGCAAGCATTCCTGTTGGAAGTGGTGGCGTAAGTATTATTCCTTTTGGTAACGGAGCAGAACGCATGCTGGGTAATCGTGAACCCAACTGTTCCATACATGGCATCAATTTCAATCATATCGGTAAAGCTCATTTGATAAGAGCAGCCCACGAAGGCATCGCTTTTTCGTTTAAATACGGAATGGACATTATGAATGAAATTGGTATCGAAACGAAAACCATTCGTGCCGGACATGCCAACCTTTTCCTCTCGCCCGTATTCCGTCAAACGCTGGCTAACATCACTGACGCCACCATTGAATTGTATAATACAGATGGATCGATAGGCGCTGCTCGCGGAGCAGGAATAGGAGCGGGAATTTATAAAAACGAAGAAGAAGCTTTTGCAACTTTAAAGAAAATACTTACCGTTCAGCCCGAAAAAGAAAATCAGGAAGTTACGCGTGAAGCTTACTATCGTTGGTTGCAGTATTTAAAATTTTAAGCAGAAAATTTAGTAATAATTTCGAGATAAATAAAAAATGTTTAACTCATTCTTAAGCTAATTTAGCGTAGGAATCTAATAATTTATTAATTATGTCAACAAAAGAGTATTTCCCAACTGTGGGAAAAATTAAATTTGAAGGAAAAGAGAGTAAAAATCCTTTTTCGTTTCGGTACTACGATGCCGAAAAAGTGGTGTATGGAAGAAAAATGAAAGATTGGTTTAAATTTTCTATGGCATACTGGCATACGCTGTGTGCCGAAGGAAGCGACCAGTTTGGCGGACCTACTAAAAGTTTTCCGTGGAATAAAGGAAAGGATGCATTGGAAAAAGCCAAAAACAAAATGGATGCAGGGTTTGAATTCATGCAAAAAGTTGGTATCAATTATTATTGTTTTCATGATGTCGATTTGATTGACGAAGGAAATTCCATTGAAGAGTATGAAGCCAATATGAAAGCCATTGTTGAATATGCTAAACAAAAACAGGCTGAAACGGGTATCAAATTGCTTTGGGGAACTGCCAACGTATTTTCTCATAAACGATATATGAACGGAGCTGCTACCAATCCTGATTTTAATGCTGTGGCAAGGGCAGCCGTTCAGATTAAAAATGCACTGGATGCCACGATTGCTCTTGGTGGTGAAAATTATGTGTTCTGGGGTGGACGCGAAGGTTATATGAGTTTGCTCAATACGCAAATGAAGCGTGAAAAGGAACATCTGGCCATGATGTTGACTATGGCACGCGACTATGCCCGTTCAAAAGGTTTTAAGGGAACTTTCCTGATTGAACCCAAACCAATGGAACCCACTAAACATCAATATGATGTAGATGCTGAAACAGTTATTGGTTTCCTGCGTGCTCACGGTCTGGATAAGGATTTCAAACTAAACATAGAAGTAAACCATGCTACTCTTGCCGGTCATACTTTTGAACATGAATTACAGTGTGCTGCTGATGCAGGTTTACTGGGGTCGATTGATGCCAATCGTGGCGATTATCAAAATGGTTGGGATACAGACCAATTTCCGATTGATATTTATGAATTGACACAAGCCATGCTGGTTATTTTGCAAAACGGCGGACTTCAGGGCGGTGGAACAAATTTTGACGCCAAAACCCGTCGAAATTCTACCGATTTAGAAGATATTTTTATTGCTCATATAGCAGGTATGGATGCTTTTGCACGAGCATTGGAATCAGCTGCTGCCATTTTGGAAAAATCTCCTTACAAAAAAATGTTGACTGACCGTTATGCTTCATTTGATAGTGGAAAAGGTAAAGAATTTGAAGCGGGAAAACTGACAATTGAAGATCTTCGTAATTATGCACTTGACAAAGGTGAACCTGAACTTATCAGCGGTAAGCAGGAATTGTACGAAGCCATTGTTAATATGTATATTTGAAATTTTTGTTTATTAATCAGCTATTTAAGCCTAAAATAAGGCTTAAATAGCTTTTAATTTACGCTTATGAATAAACAACAAGAAAACAAATTATACATTTTCTGCATAACGCTTGTAGCCACATTGGGTGGATTGCTTTTTGGGTATGATACGGCTGTGATTTCAGGAGCTGAAAAAGCATTGCAAACCTACTTTCATACAAGCAATTTAATTCATGGTATTACCACTTCCAGTGCTTTGATTGGTTGTATAATTGGAGGAGCTGTCTCCGGCGTTTTTGCTTCAAAACTTGGACGAAAAAAGTCTTTGCAAGTAGCTTCAGTATTATTTTTCTTATCAGCACTGGGCTCTGGTTATCCAGAATTTTTGTTCTTCAAAGAAGGAGACACTTCGCTGGGTGTGTTAATAGCTTTCAATATTTATCGTATTATTGGTGGAGTTGGAGTTGGATTGGCCTCTGCCATTTCTCCCATGTACATTGCGGAAATAGCTCCTGCTGATATTCGAGGTAAACTCGTTTCATGGAATCAGTTTGCTATTATTTTTGGAATGTTGGTCGTTTATTTTGTAAATTATTCCATCGCTGTTGGTCAATCCCTCGAATGGGTAAATGCCATTGGCTGGCGCAGAATGTTTGCTTCTGAAGCCATACCGGCAGCTCTATTTGGAGTTTTGTTGTTTTTTGTTCCCGAAACTCCTCGTTACCTGGTTCTTAACAACAAAGAAGATAAGGCATTCTGTGTACTGAAAAAAACAATGGGAATAAATGAAGCATCAAAAATTTTAGAAGACATAAAATTGACTGTTCATGAAACGACTGGGAAAGTACTTTCTTACGGATGGAAAATTCTGATAGTTGGGATTCTTTTATCTGTTTTTCAGCAATTTGTTGGGATAAATGTGGTGCTTTATTATGCTCCGCGAATATTTCAGAGTATGGGAGCTGCCCGCGATGCTTCCATGATGCAAACAGTAGTAATGGGCTTTGTAAATATTGTATTTACGTTGGTTGCTATTCTGACAGTAGATAAATTTGGAAGAAAACCTTTGTTGATTATTGGTTCCATAGGTATGGCCATTGCTATGTTTGCCATTAGTGGACTGGCATATGCTGAGATTATTGGCATCAGTACATTGGTTTTCATAATTATTTACACGGCTTCTTTTATGATGTCGTGGGGACCAATTTGCTGGGTATTAATTTCGGAAATTTTTCCCAATAACATTCGAAGCAAAGCTGTAGCCATTGCTGTAGCAGCTCAGTGGATTGCCAATTTTCTGGTGTCTTCCACTTTCCCGTCATTGATTAATTTTGATCCGGCATTTACGTACGCTTTATATGGATGTATGGCCGTTTTATCTGCAATATTTGTTTGGAAAATGGTGCCCGAAACCAAAGGAAAAACGCTTGAAGAAATGAGTAAACTCTGGAAAAAATAGCGGATTTAGTTGGTTTTTTGTAATTGATTCCACTCCGGGAATATCAGAATTTCTCCGGAGTGGAATTTTTTGGTGAAAAGCTGAAAAAAGTGATTTGTAATAACCAAAAGCCAAAATAGAATGAAAAAATAATGTTGACTTCACTTGTTTTTCAATTGATTTTTTATGAATATTTCGGCTAAGTATAATAAAATGGAGACTAAACCCATCTTTTGAAAATCTTTTCCCTAATTTGTTAATTATAAACAATTAATGACCTTTTTGAATAAATTAAAAGTTGCATGATGTGTCTTAAAGAATTAAATTTGTTTTTTCAAAGCACTGATAATGTGTAATTTGTTAAATTTAGGATAAATGAATATTAAAAGTAAAATTCTTGTTCTTTTTTGTTTGAGTGTTTTGTTCCTTTCTTTGACAAATCGTCCCATTCATGTGTTTATGGCCGGCGACAGCACCATGGCAAATAAACTGTTTTATAAAAGTGTAACCGATTCATTTACAGGCGAAGTTACTTATGAAAAGTTTTTAGAACGTGGATGGGGTCAATTGTTGCCGGAGTATTTTACCGATCATGTAATTATACGCAATTTTGCTCAAAATGGACGAAGTACACGAACTTTTATTTCAGAAGGTTGGTGGAATAAGCTGATTTCTGAAGTTCAAAAGGGCGATTATGTTGTCATTCAGTTTGGACACAACGATGGAGCAAAAAATAAACCCGATCGATATACTTCGCCCGAAGATTATCGAACCAATTTAATTCGCTTTGTGGATGAAGTAAAAGCAAAAGGAGCAATTCCAATTATTTGTACGTCGGTAATGCGAAGAAAATTCGACGCCGAAGGAAAATTAGTCGATACTCACGGCGTTTATCCCGAAATTTGTCGCGAAGTAGCCCGACTGAAAAATGTATCGTTAATGGATATGCAAAAGCAAACAATCGAATGGCTTGAACAGCAAGGTCCTGTAAAGTCGAAACAGTATTTTCACAAAATACCTGCAGGTGTGAGCAAACTTTATCCGAAAGGACTTGACGACAATACACACTTTAACGAAAAAGGAGCTCGCATTGTAGCCGGTTTTTTTGTTCAGGGTTTGAAAGAACAGCAAATCACGCCATTGGTAAAAGAATTGCTCGAAAATCAGCAACCGTATGTTTCACAAGTTTGGTCGCCCGACTTGGGGAATGGAAAATATAAAAATCCTGTTATTTATGCCGATTATTCTGATCCGGATGTCTGTAGAGTTGGAAATGATTATTACATGGTTTCTTCGTCGTTTGCCAACACGCCAGGATTACCCATTCTGCATTCCAACGATTTGGTCAACTGGACAATTGTCGGACATGCGATTCAAAATTTGACTCCTTCTGAAAGATATGATAAAATGGAGCATGGAAATGGTGTTTGGGCACCCAGTATTCGTTTTCACGACAATCAGTTTTATATTTATTTTGGCGACCCGGACGAAGGAATTTACATGACAAAAGCTAAAAATATAAAAGGACCGTGGACACCTTTATGTTTAGTAAAGAAGGGAAAAGGTTTGATTGACCCTTGTCCACTTTGGGATGAAGATGGACGAGCTTATGTGGTTCATGGTTTTGCCGGTAGCAGAGCCGGGATGAAAAGTGTGCTCGGAATTTTTGAAATGACACCTGATGGAATTCAGGCACTTACCGAAAGCCGCCTGATTTTCGATGGTCATCCCAATAATCCAACGGTAGAAGGTCCGAAATTCTACAAAAGGAACAATTATTATTATATTTTAGCTCCTGCCGGCGGAGTAAAACCCGGCTGGCAACTGGCTTTGCGTTCGAAGAATATTTATGGCCCTTACGAGTCTAAAATTGTCCTTTCACAAGGTAAAACCGAGATCAACGGACCGCATCAGGGAGCATGGATTGATACTCCGGACGGAAAAGAAAACTGGTTCATTCATTTTCAGGATAAATATGCGTATGGCAGGGTCGTTTGGCTGGAACCGCTTCAATGGATTAACGACTGGCCAGTGATTGGAGAAGACAAAGATGGAGATGGTTGCGGCAATCCTGTGTTGACATGGGGAAAACCGAATGTTGGTAAAATTTATCCTACGGCAACACCTGTTGAAAGTGATGAATTCAATTCTTCTGTTCTTGGCTTGCAATGGCAGTGGCAGGCAAATAGCAATCCTTTATGCTATCGTCTCGACAGTGAAAGCGGAAATTTGCGTCTTTTTGCATGGCAACCTGATGAAAATGGAAAAAATTTATGGGACGCACCTAATTTATTGTTACAAAAATTTCCAGCTCCAAATTTTAAAGCAACGACAAAACTGGCATTTTCTCCTTCCAAAATAGGAGAATCTGCAGGTTTGGTGGTGATGGGACAAGATTATGCCGCATTAAGGATTGATAGTACCCAGAACGGTTTGTATATCAAACAAATAGTTTGTAAAGAAGCTTCAAAAGGAAGTAAAGAACTTGTAATGGATTCAGTTTTGCTGAAAAATAATTTACCAGTATATTTCAGAGTAGAAGTGAGAGAAACGCAGGAAAAGAATAGGGAAGAAATTCTTCAGCCGCAGGCAAATTGCCAGTTCAGTTATAGTTTGGACGGAAAGAAATATGTTACATTGGGAAAAACCTTCCTTGCCAAAGAAGGGCTTTGGATTGGTGCAAAAGTCGGAATCTTTTGCAAACGTCCTCGGGTTTCGAATGATGCAGGTTATGTCGATGTAGATTGGTTTCGCGTTGAGCCTGCGAAATAAAGAGTTTTTGTTCTTATAATAGAGAGCAATATTGAAGCTTTAAGAAAATGTTTTTTTATTACCATTATTATGTCATTAACAGATATTCGTGTTGTTCTAAAAATTTTCTCTATTAAATAGAAAATATTTCGATTTCCCGCAATTTCTTAGAAACAACACCAACATTCCATTTTTTTGTTTTCTACAAATGATTTTTCCCTTTGAATGATTTTTTGTTAACAATTTATTTGCTTCTGTTTTTAAGTTTTTTTCATACTTTTGAGGTGTTTTTCCAATTATAAATCTATACCGTGCAAAACCAATCTAAAAATCACATCGATTTTGAAGAAATTTATATTTCTTTTTATCCCCGTTTGAAGCGTTTTGCGCAGGAATATGTAGTAAATGAGGCGGATGCAGAAAATATTGTGCAGGATATTTTTCTTTCTTTATGGGAAAAACGTGAATTCATTTCTGCTGAACTCAATTTAACTTCTTTTCTTTTTACTACCTTAAAAAATAAATGCATTGATTTTTTGCGACATCGCATTGTAGTGCAAAATGCAGCAAATAAAATTCAGCAGGAGTTTGAATGGACAATGCAGTTAAAACTTCAATCGTTAGAAGAGTTTGATGAACAAATTTTTACAAAAAATGATATTGAATCGCTTATTCAAAATGCCATCCAATCCCTACCCGAAAAGTGCCGACAAATATTCATTATGAATAAAATTGAAGGGAAAAAGCAAAAAATCATAGCCCAAGAACTTCAGATTTCCGTTAATACGGTAGAAAACCAAATGACCATTGCCTATCGAAAGTTAAAGCAGATTTTGAAAGATTACCTGCCTTTGTTTATTTTTTTATTCATCTGATTTTTTCCCAAATTTTATTTAGTGGATTTTTTTTTTGAAACGTATAACTATTATAATGCACAAATAATGGATAATAGAATTATTAAATTTTTTTCAGGTGAACTCAACGACTCAGAGCGAGCAGAATTGCTGAAAGATATTAACGAAAACGAATTGTTGAAGCAGGAATTTATCCGTATGCAAAATCTTTTCTCCTTAACGCATCTTGCCAAACATAAAGGAGATGAGGAAATAGCCAGTTCAAGTTTCAGGCAATTTATGGGAGAAATAAGAGCCAAAAGTCTAAATAAATTTATCCGCAATTTCGCAAAGGTAGCAGCAGTGGCTTTAACAGTGGTGGCTTCAACTGTTTTTATTACGCTAAACTTTGCAAAAAACGATGCGGGCATTACCAATACTCTTTATGTACCTGCCGGGCAAAGAGCACAGCTGACACTCCAGGATGGAACGGTGGTATGGCTGAATGCACAATCGAAGTTAACCTATCCGGCTCGTTTTTCGGGAAAGGAGCGAAAAGTTTCACTGGAAGGAGAAGCATTTTTTGAGGTAGCAAAAAACAAGCGGAACCCTTTTATTGTAGAAACCCAACACATCAAGCTAAAAGTTCTTGGGACCCAATTCAATGTTTATAACTATCCGAAATCGGATATTTCGCAGGTTGCATTGATAGAAGGTTCTGTGAAAATTTGCAGCGACAAGCTGAACGTAATATTAAAACCTAATGAAGAATTTACTTTAAAGGATGGTAAAGCTACAGTATCGGAGATTAGCAATGCCAATCACTTTCTTTGGAAAGATGGTATTTATTGCTTCGAAAATGAAAAATTGCTTGATATTATAGACAAATTGCAACTTTATTACGATGTTACTATTAAGGTGAAAGACCCTGAAATTTTCAATGTTCCATATACCGGTAAATTCCGTCAGCGTGATGGAATAGATGAAATACTTCGTATTATAAGAAAAATCCACCATTTCAACATTAAGAAAGATGTGGAAAACAATATAATTACTTTGTCAAAATAAATTATTAACTTTTTAATCACGTCATGCCTATGGAAAGAAAAATATCATGAAAACACAAAAAAGGCGACAAGTGCCCCAACACTCATCGCCTCCAAAGCAAATACCCAAGGACTAAATTTTTTAGTATTCACTTTAATATCACAAAGATATGGAAATTAATTTTCTATTAGAACAATATTTAATAAAAAAAGAAACTTTTAAAGATATATTCAGGGTCATGAGAATCTGTTTTATTCTTTTATTTGTTTTTTCTTTTCAGTTGATGGCTTTTAATTCAAAAGCTCAAGATGCCGTTATTGAATTAAAATCTAATTCAATGACTTTAGGCCAACTGATAAACGAAATTGAAAAGCAAACCGATTATTTGGTAGTCTACAGCAACCGTGAAATTGATGCCAACCAAAAAGTAAATTTGCCAACCAGGTCAGACAAGGTGTCATCCTATCTTAATAAGGCTTTTGCCGGAACAGACATCAGTTATGATTTTGAAAACAACTACATTGTACTGTTGAAAAAAAGCAACCACAATGCCGAAGATGTTGGCAATATGATTCGTTCTTCGCAGCAAAACAGCCGAGTCATTACCGGTAAAGTTACCGATACATCTGGCCTTCCACTTCCGGGAGTAACTGTGATAGTAAAAGGAAAATCGCAGGGCACAGTAACGGATGTAAATGGAAACTTCAGACTTGAAAATGTTTCACAGGGAGATGTCCTGGTCTTTTCGTTTGTTGGAATGAAAAATCAGGAAGTTACTTTAGGTAATCAGGCTCAGATAAACGTAGTTTTAGAATCTCAACTTACCGATTTGGAGGAAGTTGTGGTTGTAGGTTATGGCGTTCAAAAGAAAAAGCTTGTAACAGGAGCTACTGTTCAGGTTAGCAGTGAGGATATACAGAGTAGAAATTCTACAAATGTATTGCAGGCGCTTCAAGGGCAGACAGCCGGAGTTCAAATCACTTCAACTTCCGGACAACCGGGAGAAGGATTAAAAGTTACTGTCAGAGGATTGGGTACGATAGGTAATTCAGGACCGCTATATGTGGTAGATGGAGTTCAAACAGGCGATATTTCTTATCTCAACAATGCAGATATAGAAAGTGTAGATATTTTGAAAGATGCCGCATCTGCAGCTATTTATGGGTCACAAGCTGCAAATGGCGTAGTATTGATAACTACTAAAACTGGTTCCAAAGGGACTCCCCATATTTCTTTTAATGCTTATTGTGGTGTACAGAATGTGGCTCGAAAGGTGGATATGCTAAATGCAAAAGAATATGCCGTCATCATGAATGAAGCAGCTATTAATAATGGAAAGGTGCCTTATTTCACTATGGATGAAATTAATCAGATGGGTAATGGTACTGATTGGATTGATGAGATGCTTTATGATAATGCAATAACTCAGAATTATTCATTGGGAATTGCAGGAGGTACCGAAAAATCGGTTTATTCCATGTCATTGGGATATACAGGACAGGAAGGTATTGTAGGTGGTCCCGATTATTCGAATTACAATCGATACACTTTCCGTATTAATTCAGATCACAACTTATACAACAACATTATCAAGGTGGGGGAAAATTTAACTTTCAGTTATGTTGAAAAGAATGGAATCAGTGTTGGAAATCAATATAACAATACACTGAGAGGCGCTTTCAATACCAGCCCATTCTTACCAATGTATGATGATAATGGCAATTTTTTGAATAACAGTCGTAATGCTGGGGTCATGTATCAGGGTAAAGAATGGGTTCCGTGGTACGATGGAGAGTCTAATCCCTATGCTTCGATGGTTTACAACAACCAGAACAGAAATAATAATCAGAAAATTTTTGGTAATGTTTACCTTCAAGTAAATCCAGTAAAAGGACTTTCATATAAAAGCACATTGGGTGTTGATTTTTATACTGGTGAAGGAAGAGCTTTTTTCCCGGCTTATGTGCTTTCAATGTATGCTCAGCGTTCCAATGACGAGGCCAGCCAGAGTTTAAGTAAAGGTCTCGCCCTGACGTGGGACAATGTGGTAACCTATAACTTTATTGTCAATAGCCATGATATAACTTTAATGGGTGGAACTTCGGCATACAAAAATCAGGGCACCAGCATGTATATACGAAACGCCAAATTACTCATTGCAGATTTGGAACACGCTTATATTGACAACACCCAAAATACGGATTTTTCACTACTTGATATAAATGGAGCGCCGTTTGATGAATCTATGCTGTTATCTTATTTTGGAAGAGTTAATTATAATTATGAAGGAAAATATCTTTTAAATGCAACTTTTCGTGCTGATGGTTCATCACGTTTTGCAAAAAATAACCGTTGGGGTTATTTTCCATCCATATCGGCCGGCTGGGTTATGAGTAACGAATCTTTTATGAGCAATACTCAAAATTGGCTCGATTTTCTGAAACTTCGTGCAAGTTGGGGACAGGTTGGTAACCAAAGTATAGATGCTTGGCAATATCTTGCTCCCATTCAAACTTCCAATGTCAATTATTATTTTAAATCAGAAGATTTTGATGCTTCTGGAAATACTCCCGGCGCTTATCCAAGCAGATTGGCAAATGAAAATCTTAAATGGGAAACCTCTGAGCAATTGAATTTAGGCTTTGATGCACGATTCATAAAAGGGAAATTTGGTTTAAATTTCGACTGGTATAAAAAAACCACCAAAGACTGGTTGCTCGAAGCGCCTATATTGGCAACAGCTGGTGCCGATGCACCCTATATCAATGGAGGTAATGTTGAAAACAAAGGTGTAGAAGTTAATCTGAATTGGAACGATAATTTCGGTGGATTTAAATATTTTGTAAACGCAAACGTATCTTACAACAAAAGTAAAGTAACAGAAGTTCCTACTAGTGATGGAATAGTTCACGGACTAACCAACATGCTGTATGATAATTCGGTAGAATTTTATCATCGAGCCGAAACCGGCTATCCAATTGGATACTTTTACGGATATAAAACCGATGGGATCTTCCAAAATGAAGCGGAAGTATTAAGTTATACAAATGCAGGAAAAGTGGTTCAACCTACTGCAAAACCAGGAGATTTGAGATATGTGGATTTAAACAAGGATGGCACCATTAACGAAGCTGACAAGACGATGATAGGCGATCCGAATCCCGACTTTATTTTTGGTTTTTCCGCAGGTTTCGATTATCATAATTTTGATTTCTCCATTGCTACCAATGGTGTAACAGGTAATCAGATTTTTCAGTCTTATCGAAATCATACAAACGCATATGCCAATTATACCAGTGAAATTTTGGGCCGTTGGCATGGAGAAGGGACATCGAATACCATTCCGCGAGTAACTGAAACAAATATCAATTATTTACCTTCCGATATTTTTATTAAAAGTGGAGATTTTCTGAGAATAAGTAATATCACATTGGGTTACAATTTTGCTCCAGTAATCAATAAACCGTTTGTGAGCCAGCTTCGTTTGTATACATCGGTTCAGAATGCTTTTACTTTTACCAAGTACAATGGGATGGATCCAGAAATTGGTTATGGAGTTGAGAACGGGTCATCAGGTGTAGATCTTGGATATTATCCGAGACCCAGAGTAGTGTTGATTGGTGTTGATATTAAATTTTAATTTTGAATTATTATGAAAACACTTAAAAATTATATATTTATTTTGGCATGCTCAATGTTTATGGGTGCTTGTTCAAGTAGTTTTTTGGATAGTGAACCAATAACCGAACTTACGGATGCCAACTTTTATAAAACCACAGAAGATGCAGAAATGGCTATTGTAGGATGTTACGATGGTTTACAACTTATCTATGCAGAGGGTGTTGCTTTTCCTGTTGCTTCTGAAGTTCTTTCCGACAATACTTTTGGTGGAACAGGCAATACGGATGGATTGGGTTATCAACAAATTGACGAATTTGATTTGTCAAGATCACCGTCAGACTTAAATCAATTCGAACCCAATTGGAAGAATTATTATAAGGCTCTTTATCGGGTGAATATGTTGCTTTTGAAGTTAGATCAAATTGATTGGAAAGGAGATGTTGCATATAGGAATTCTATTGAAGCTCAAGCTCGTTTTCTGAGAGCCTATTTCTATTTTGACATGGTTCGGTTGTGGGAAAGAGTACCGTTAATTATCGTTCCAACAAAAGATAATGTGCCTCAAGCGGAACCGGACGATATTTATGCTCAAATTACTGACGATCTTCTGTTTGCTGCAGAGAATGGCGATGAAGAAGTTTCACCTGGTAGAGTTAATAAATGGGCTGCCAAGTCTTTGTTGGCTAGGGTTTATTTGTTTTATACAGGTTATTACAACAAGACAGATTTAGTGGGAAAAGTTTCCAAAACTCAGGCATTACAAGGTCTGGAAGATGTGATATCGAGCCAAAAATATGGATTGGTAGGAACAAGTAATGATGGAAAAGAATTCAAGGATCTTTGGCCTGCTGCTTCTTCTAAGGCCAACAGCGCTGGAGATGGACTTGAAACAACTTATGTGGGTAAAGACAATAAGGAAACAATTTTTGCCATCAAATACAATATTACTTCCGATTACAATGGTAATACTGATGGTAATCACTGGCTGGTAATGTTAGGGTTAAGAGAACAATCTTTCTGTCCTTATGGGAAGGGCTGGGGAGCTTGTACGGTTAATCCGAAACTGTATAATGCTTTTGAAAACGGAGATAAGCGGAAAACTGCATCTATTATTGCCATACAGGAGGAAGGATTGAATTTTAAAAATTCCGGTCAGAGAGAATATACCGGATACAGTATTAAGAAGTACACTCCATTGTCTCTTCCGGATGGTCGTGATGTTGCTGAAGCAAATAATGCCGTTAATTTTATGATAGGACAATTTCAGGATTATGTAGTAATTCGTTATGCCGATGTGCTTTTAATGGCTGCAGAATTAGGCAGTGCTAATGCTCAAACATATTTTGATTTGGTTAGGCAAAGAGCTGGTTTGACTTCAAAAACGGTAAACCAAGACAATATTATGGCAGAACGTCGTTTTGAATTTGCTTTTGAAGGGATTAGGTACTGGGATTTGCTGAGACAGGGGTTAACTGTAGCTGCCAGCACCATTGCAGAGTCAACCACAGTGTTGAATGGCGGTGTACAGGCTACTAAAACTATCACTCAGCAAAATATTACCAAAACACGTGGTTTCCAAATGATTCCATATAATCAAATTACACTTTCTGCAGGTGTTTTAACGCAAAATGAAGGTTGGAAATAGTTAAAAAGAATGATTATGAAAATGCAAAAATTTAGTATATTTATTTTTATCGTTGGGTTAATGGTTGCACTTTTCTCTGCTTGCCAGCCCGATGAATATGAGTTGGGAAAAGTTATTTCCAAAGAAGAGTTAAGGTATTCTATTGTTCAGGATACTTCAGACCCCAATATGATTATTTTAAAAAGTGAAACGCCCGGCGCAACACCTTTATGGATTACGCCTATGGGGCGAAGTACAAGGTTGCAGGATACAGTCCGTATTCCGTTTGCCGGTGAGTACAATTTCATTTATGGAGTTGAAAGTGCTGGAGGTTTTGTTCAGGCAGATACTTTTAAAATTGTCATAACTACTAACAATCTGAATTATGTCAATGATCCTCTATGGACATTGCTTTCAGGTGGCGTTGGAAACGAAAAAACATGGCTGCTTGATTTGGATGCAAATGGAGTATGTAAATATTTTACCGGTCCACTCTATTTTTATGGTACAGAAGACAGTTGGGAGACTATGGCGCTTTATAAAAGTGGTAAAACTGCTGATGAAATTAAAGCTTTATTGGGAATTACCGACACATGGAACTGGGAAGCTGACTGGAAAGGTAATTCATGGATTATGCCTGCAGGCGATTATGGCACAATGACTTTCAGTCTTAAAGGAAATGCTACTGTTACTGTTGATCATAAAATGCTCGGCAGAGTTGAACAGGGCACTTATTTTCTTGATGTTACAAATAAAGTGTTACGCTTGACCGATGCGAGTCCTTTACACGATCAAGGACGAGATGGGGCTGTTGTCGACTGGGGAAATCTGAAATTGATGTCGTTGACTGAAAACACCATGCAATTGGCAGCTTTGCGTGACAAGGCTTTATCTGGAGAAGATCCGTGTTTATTGGTTTATAATTTTATTTCAAAAGATTATGCCGATAATTGGGTGCCGGGTGAACAACCTGTACCGGAGCCTCAATTACCTGATGGCTGGAAAGATGATGTTACCAAAATTGTGCTTAAAACTATTACATGGAAATTGTCCGACCAGAATCCAATTGACTGGTGCAATTTGGATGGATCGAGAATGAATGGTTGGAATACTCCTTCCGATTATCCTGCCTGGCTTGGAACGCCTGATCCTTCGATTTACAGCGGATTTTCTCTTACGTTGAATTCAGATGAAAATACAGTAGAATTTGTAGCTCCCGATGGCACCAAACAAAATGGCACTTTCACTTTGGATGATAAGGGTATTTATACCTTCTCAGGTATTTCTCCCAATTTTAGCATCATTAGCTGGGCAACTTTCCATCTATCGGACAATAATCAGTTAAGAATAATGTCTATAGAAAAAGATGGATTGGGAAATGTTACTGGTATGTGGGTTGGCGCGAAGGATCCTGTTAAGGACGAATATATGGCTTATCATTTGGTTCCTTCTGTGGCAGGCAGCTCAAATGATCCTGTAGAAGCCATGAAAAAGGCAATAGTGAAGGCTCTGACCGGTTCAGGAACAAGAACTTTTAAGCCCGATTTGAACTGGTTTGTTGATTGGGTGAGCGGATCTCCTAACTTTACAGGTGGATGGACAAGCTCTTCAACTTTTGGAACAGACTACACTTCCAATTCTTGGGTTTGGAATGCTACTACAGCTGAAATTGCTTCGAGCGCTTCATTACAATTTACTTTGTCGGGAAATCAGATTCAGTTGACTGTTAAACAGAAGTTGTATAAAGAGCATCAAACTACCAATGAGAGCGGAGAAAGTATTTGGGTTACCGACCAGGTGATAGATAACTTCACCAATTCGGGTTCGGTAACTGTTAATGCAGAAGATCAGACTTTAGCCATCAGTATTCCTTTAATTGATTATTCGGGTTCTCCTGCTCGTTGGCTTAGTTCTACCGGAAATGAAGGAGTTTGGTACCTTGTCCCTCACGGAGGTTCAACTTATACGAATGTCGAAACCAACGGAATCTGGTTGGGATATACCAGTAAGACGGATGAAACAACAATTTTACATTTTGTTGTAGCAGAGTAATTTCTTAAATCTGACAGGATCCTTTTCAACTTGATTCAGGGTCCTGTCTTTTTTAAATAATATATAGTGAATGGTAATGATGTACAGATTAAAAATTATTCTTGTTCTTTTCATGCTTTCCTTATTATCATCGGTGGGATGTAGCGATAAGGAAAAAATTTCAGAAGAAATTCCAGTTCCTGAATTAACGGTTAATCCTTTAACGCTGGAATTTTCTGCTGAAGGAGGAGAAAAAACTCTTTCAATTTATAGTAATACAAATTGGCAAATTAATTTTTTAACTTCAGGATGGGTGAGGCCTTCCCTCACTACCTCCAGTGGCAATGTTATGGTTAAAGTTACTGCCGATCCGAATGAAAACAGAGAAAGTAGAGAGACCACATTCACCATAAAAGCAGCTGGTGTAGAAAATGTGGTGGTTACTATCACTCAAGCCGGGAAAGACTCTACCGGAGAACCTGAAGAACCTGAAATTTATATAGAACCCGATAATACAGGAATGCGAAATTTAAGTTCGCTTCAGTTAACTCAATTAATGGATGTTGGCTGGAATCTGGGAAATTCCCTGGAAGCTATTGTAGTAAACAATGGCGTATATTCAGGTGGTGAAACATCTTGGGGTAACCCTTTGACAACAAAAACACTTATCGATTCAGTCAAGCAGGCCGGTTTTAATTGTATCCGTATTCCGGTGGCTTGGTCGCACAAATTAGAAGATCCAACCACCTATAAAATTTCAAAAACTTGGCTTGCACGGGTGGAAGAAGTTGTTAATTATGCTCTTTCCAACGATATGTTTGTGATTATCAATATACACTGGGATGGCGGGTGGATGAATCATCCCGATTATGGTCATCAGCAAGCCATCAACAATAAATTATCAGCTCTATGGAAACAAATTGCCATATATTTTCGTAATTACGATGATCGGTTACTTTTTGCCGGAAGTAATGAAGTAATGGTGGAAGGTTACTATGGCAGTCCTTCTTCGGAAAATCTTGCTGTACAGAATTCGTTCAATCAGACTTTTGTCAATGCAGTTCGGGCTACTGGTGGACGAAATTATTATCGCCATTTGGTAGTTCAAGGATTTAATACCAATATCACTTACACCTACAATGGCTTTATTTTACCTTCCGATGTTATTGAAAAACGCTTAATGGTTGAAGTTCATTATTACGATCCCTATGAGTTTACTTTAAAGGAAGATCAACCTTACAATACGCAGTGGGGCGCTCCTTTTGCCGGTGGTGATGTAACCAATTGGGGACAGGAGGACTGGGTAGAAAGTGCTTTCGGAATGATGAAGACCAAGTTTTATGATAATGGCATACCGGTAATTTTAGGCGAATATGCAGCGATTCATCGAACTTCACTAACTGGCGAAGCTTATGTTAAACACAAAGCTGCACGTGAATATTTCCTCGAATATGTTACCAATGCTGCAAAAAGAAAAGGACTGGTTCCTTTTTATTGGGACAATGGCAATAAAGGAAACAACAGTTGCGTGATTTTTGACAGATCCACCGGAGAAGCTTTGGATCGAGGCGCTCTTGAAGCTATTATGAAAGGAAAAATTTTGAACTAACTTTGAAAACAGACGAGAAATAGATTAAAAAACGATCAATTATAATTTAAGGTAAAAATATTGTTATGAAACCGTTGAAGCGATTTTTATGTTTTTTTCTGATAGTCTTATTTTGTTGGTCATGTACCAACAAAGGATGGAAAAGCGATGAAAACTCTTTAGTAGTTTATCCACGAGAAGGTGAAGCAAAAGTAGTTAGAATCGAACCTTTTGATAATGATATTATCAGAGTTTCTGCCACTCCGAAAAAATTTAGTAAAGAAGAAAGCCTGGTTGTGTTACCAAAGGCAAAAAAAGTGGAATTCAGAGTTACCGAAGATGGAAACTTGCTTTATTTAATTACATCAAAATTAAAGGTAGAAGTTTCAAAAATTTCTGGAAAAGTACGTTTCCTTGATTTGAATGGAAAGGTTTTCCTGCAGGAACTTGAAGGAGGAAGAACTTTTCAACCAATAAAAGTGGAAAAGGAAAAAGGTTATGAACTGCGTCAGATTTTTCAGTCGTCTGATAGCGAAGCCATTTACGGTTTGGGTCAGCATCAGGCACACGAAATGAATTATAAGGGGAAAAATGAAGAACTTTTTCAGTATAATACTAAAGTTTCCGTTCCTTTTATTGTTTCCACAGGTAATTACGGATTACTGTGGGACAATTATTCGTTATCGCGTTATGGAGATCCACGTCCCTATGGACAAATAAACCAGTTTAAGCTGTACAATGCCGATGGGAACGAAGGTGGGCTGACTGTTTCTTATATTGATGATATCAAGACCAATCATCTTTTTGCAGTAAGAAGAGAAGACAAGATTGATTACGAAAATCTCGAAACGGTAAAGAATTTTCCCGACAAAATGAATTTTAACAATGCCAAAGTATTATGGGATGGTTATCTTGAACCTACTGAAACAGGTACATATCGGTTTCTTTTGTATTATGCCGGCTATACCAAAATTTGGATTAACGACACTTTAATGGCAAATCGCTGGCGTACAGCATGGAACCCATCTGTAGCCAAATTTCAACTTGACATGCAAACGGGAAAAAAATACCATATCAAAATGGAATGGATTCCGGATGGTGGAATATCCTATATTGGTTTAAAAGCGCTTTCTCCCGTTGATCCAAATATGCAAAAAAACATTTCTTTTTATTCCGAAATGGGTAATCAAATTGACTATTATTTTATGTCAGGAGAAAACATGGACAGCGTGATAGCCAATTACCGGGAACTGACCGGCAAGGCTCAAATAATGCCAAAATGGGCAATGGGATTCTGGCAAAGCCGCGAGCGATACAAAACGCAGAATGAATTGTTGGAAACACTCTCAGAATTCAGAAAACACAATATTCCAATTGATAACATTGTGCAGGATTGGTTTTATTGGAAAGTCGATCAGTGGGGAAGTCATGAATTTGATCCTGAACGCTTTCCCAATCCGAAGGCGATGGTTGATACTGTTCACCAACAACATGCTCACCTTATGATTTCGGTATGGCCAAAATTTTATGTCGGGACCGAACATTTTAATGAATTTAGTCAAAAGGGCTGGATGTATCAACAAGCAGTAAAGGACAGTATTCGCGATTGGGTTTATCCGGGTTTCATTGGTTCATTTTACGATGCATATTCATCGGGTGCACGTGAATTATTCTGGAAACAGATTTACGAACATTTGTATTCGTTGGGTATGGATGCATGGTGGCTTGATGCTACAGAGCCGGATATTCTTTCAAATGCAAGCATTGCCTATCGTAAAGCGTTGATGAATCCGACGGCATTGGGTTCTTCTACAAAATATTTTAATGCATATGCTTTGATGAATGCCAAAGGTGTATATGAAGGTCAGCGACGCGATGGGAAAGGAGAAAGAGTGTTTATCCTTACTCGTTCTGGTTTTGCTGGAATGCAAAGATATGGTACGGCTACATGGAGCGGCGATATCGGAACAGTTTGGGAAGATATGAGAGCTCAGATTACTGCAGGAATTAATTTTTCGATGCCGGGATTGCCGTACTGGACAATGGATATTGGAGGTTTTTGTGTGGAAAAACGTTATGAAAATGCAAAAGAAGGCAGTGAAGAACTTAATGAATGGCGAGAGTTGAATACACGTTGGTATCAGTTTGGAGCCTTTGCACCCCTTTTCCGCGTACACGGTCAATATCCTTATCGTGAAATTTTCAATATTGCGCCTGAAAATCATCCTGCCTATCAGTCTATGCTCTATTACGATAAATTGCGCTACCGCTTGATGCCTTATATTTATAGCCTTGCAGGAGCAGTTTATCATCACAATTATACCATCATGCGAGGTTTGGCAATGGATTTCACTTCCGACAACAATGTTTATGACATTGGCGACCAGTACATGTTCGGACCTGCTTTTATGGTTTGTCCGGTCTATGAATACAAAGCTCGTCATCGCGAAGTATATTTTCCAAAAAAGATGGGTTGGTACGATTTATACACAGGTAATTATCAGGAAGGTGGAACGAAAAAAACGGTAAAAGCTCCTTACGAACGCATGCCATTGTTTGTAAAGGAAGGCTCAATAATTCCAGTAGGACCAGAAATTCAGTACACAACTGAAAAACAGCCCAATCTTATCGATTTGTATGTTTATACGGGAGCTGATGGAAATTTTGAACTTTATGAAGATGAAAATGTGAATTACAACTATGAAAAGGGAAAATTTGCCATTATTCCGTTCAGATATGATGAAAATCAGAAAAAATTATTCATTGGTGACCGACAAGGAACTTATCCTGGCATGTTGTCAACCAGAAAATTTAATGTCATAGTTGTATCCAGAAAAAATCCTGTTGGTTTCCTTTCCGAAAAAGTAAAAGGGACTTTGGTTGAATACAATGGGAAACAGGTTGAAATCAATGTGGACAAATTATAAAAGAGAACCAAAGGAACGAAAGGTTTTGTTTCCTATCCGGCATAAATTATATTTTAAGAATATAGCTTGAGAATTTACGTAAATAAGCTGAAATATTTTTTTGGTGATTTTCATCCATTTTTTAATAACTTTTCTGATGAAAAATTTCAAAATTTTCTTTTTGGTAATCTGTTTAATGAATAGCCTATCTTTTACTGTTAGTTCACAATTGCAGATTAATTCGGGTAATCAGTATTTAATGAGTCAGGCTAAGTATATGAGTACAGATTTTGGCGACTTTACCAATATCTTTTTCTTTGCCGATAAGTTATTGTCTTTTGATGTGGCTGACGCTTCGGGAACTATATGTTGGAAACGCTACAGTTTATATACACGACAAGCGTTTAATACCAACACCGTGCTGGCTCAACCACTCAAAATGCTCGACTTCCCGTTTTCGGCTTACGATAATGATCCTGCATTAAAGTTTTCCATTGATTTTATTTCGCCACGAACCGTTCGAATCAGGATGATGACTTCTCCGGTTGATATAAAGGAAGAACCTTCATTAATGCTGGCAAAAGAACCAAAGAAAGACCAATCGTGGAAAGTAAAGGAAAGTCCCGGCGAAATCAGATATACCAATTCTTTCGGAAGCATTTCTATAGAAAAAAATCCATGGAGAATTGTATTGCGGGATGCTGAAGGTAAAATCATGACCAAAACGCGCACCTTAAGTGATAATGATTCTACGCAAGTTAAAACCCTCCCTTTTAATTTTATTAAACGGGGTTCGGACAACCGTCGAATGGTCAATCCTGTGTTTTCGTTATCGCCGGGTGAAATGATTTTCGGATGTGGAGAGTCGTTTGGACATTTGAATAAAGTTGGCCAAAAGCTAAACCTTTTTGTTACTGATCCACAAGGTCCGGAAACGGATCAAATGTATAAACCTGTTCCTTTTTTCATGAGCAACAAAGGATATGGCATTTTTATGCACACCTCAGCGCCGGTAACATGCGATTTTGGTGCAACCAATATTAATGTAACCAAATTGTTTATGGGCGACGAATCCATAGACCTTTTCATTTTCTTTGGTGAACCAAAAGATCTTTTGAATGAATATACCGAGATTGTCGGCAAGGCTGCTATGCCTCCTCTATGGTCGTTTGGAACATGGATGAGCCGAATTACCTATTTTTCTCAAAAAGAAGGATATGAAGTAGCGGAGAATTTAAGGAAATACAGAATTCCTTCCGATGTCATTCATTTTGATACCGGTTGGTTTGATAAGGATTGGCAGTGCGATTATCAATTTTCTCCCGAACGTTTCCCCAATCCTCAACAGATGTTGAAAGATTTGAGGAATAAAGGATTTCGTGTTTGTTTGTGGCAATTGCCATATTTTACTCCTAAGAATCCTCTTTTTAAAGAATTGATTGAAAAAGGATTTTACGTAAAAAATGCAAAAGGAGGACTTCCTTATGAAGATGTTGTGCTCGATTTTTCCAATCTGAATGCGGTAAAATGGTATCAGGATAAATTGGCTCATTTATTACAAATGGGAGTTTCTGCTATTAAGGTGGATTTTGGTGAAGCGGCTCCTTTTGATGGTATTTATGCTTCGGGCAAAACCGGACTTTATGAACACAATCTTTATCCGTTGAGATATAATAAGGCTGTGGCAGATATTATCAACCAAATTCATGGGGAAAACATTATCTGGGCACGAAGTGCCTGGGCCGGTTCACAACGCTATCCCTTGCATTGGGGCGGTGATGCGGAAACAACTAACATGGGCATGGTAGGAACATTACGCGGCGGTTTATCTTTCGGACTAAGTGGATTTGCTTTCTGGAGTCATGATATGGGAGGTTTCGTTACTTCCAGCCCCGAAGATTTATATCGTCGATGGTTGCCATTTGGCTTTCTTTCGTCCCATACACGAGCACATGGAGCACCTCCAACCGAACCGTGGTTGTATAATGAAAGTTTTGTAACCGCTTTTCGTCAAAGTGCAGAGCTAAAATACCGATTAATGCCTTATGTATATGCTCAGTCAAAGGAATGTTGTGAGAAAGGATTGCCAATGGTTCGTGCCTTGTTTGTTGAATTTCCGCACGATGCAGGAAGCTGGCTGATAGAAGATGAATATTTGTTTGGCAGCCAGATATTGGTTGCTCCTATGATGGAAAGCGGGACAGAACGAAATGTTTATTTACCGGCAGGTAAATGGATCGATTATCAGACCGGAAAGATATATGAAGGCGGTTGGCACGACATACAAATCGGTATTATTCCGGCTATAATTTTGGTTCGTGACGGAGCTGTTCTGCCTCATATTCAGTTAGCACAATGTACTGATGAAATGGATTGGAGCCAAATTGAATTAAAAATATATGCGGTTGATGCCAAAGAAGCTACAGGATTATTGTGTCTTCCTTCTGATAATCAGCTTCATGCTTTGAAAGTTACAGTAAAAACTCATCAGATAAAAGCTGATGGATTAGAAAATAAGATAAAATTTAAAGTCATTGAGTAAATTAAGTCTGCTTAATTTTTTTTTGATATAGAAAAAATTTATCCAAGACAGAAAATCTTTATTATATAATTTAGTAAATCAGATATTTACAAACATATTGAATGTTGTCAAATAAAATGAATAGAATAAATATTTAGTCGTTCCTTAAATTTATTCTATTCGACTAAATATCAATAAAATAGTTATAAAAAAGTTTGTTTATATTTGCAGGAATGAGTATCTTTACAGTATAAAATACTGCAAATTATGATAGGAAAATCACCGAGAAA
>JAAYUQ010000054.1 GCA_012517575.1 Bacteroidales bacterium
GTGTCGGGGTAGCGGGATTTGAACCCACGACCCTCCTGCCTTCGGCTGGATGCGCTAACTTTCTAAATCCTTTAAAAATCTTTCAATGCCTCTTTTCTTTATTTTCGATTCCAAGGATACCGCTTCAGCCCTAGTAGAAAATTTATAGAAACTAATCAATTCCCAAGGTACGCCATGTTTAGTATATTTATTCCGTCCTGAGTTATGACGAAGTATCCGATCGTACATATTATTCGTTTGACCGCAATAATACTTCCCCGTAGTTTTACTTCTCAAAATATAGGTGTAATATTCCATTCCTTAGAAATAAAGAGAGGAAAAATTTTTTTTTCATTTTTCCTCTCTTATGTGTCGGGGTAGCGGGATTTGAACCCACGACCCCCTGCTCCCAAAGCAGGTGCGCTAACCGGACTGCGCTACACCCCGTACTGATTTTTTAAAAACGACTGCAAAGTTAAAACCTTTTGCCGAAAATACCAACTTTTTGATGTATTTTTGTATAAAAGAATTCTTACTTCGTTTATAATTTTCTTTCCCGTTTTAAAAATGGCCGGTATTTACATTCATATTCCTTTTTGCAGCCAGCGATGTTCCTATTGCAATTTTTTTTCAGTTGTTTCTATCAATCTTCTTAATGAAGTTATAGATGCAATAATTAAAGAATTTTCGATCAGAAAAGACTACTTGAAAAATGAACCGGTTCAAACGATTTATTTTGGAGGAGGGACACCCAGCCTACTGACGATTCAACAAATTGAAAAATTACTGAATACCATTTATAAAAATTTTCCGGTAGAAAAAAATGCAGAAATAACTTTTGAAGCCAATCCGGATGATTTAACAGAAAAATACCTATCTGACTTAAAAAAACTCGGAATCAACCGTTTAAGCATTGGCATTCAATCATTTGACGACAATAAGCTTAAGATTCTGAATAGGAGACACAATGCTTTTCAAGCTGTAGAAGCTGTTAGAGTAGCCCAAAGATCAGGGTTTAACAATATCAGCATAGACTTAATTTATGGATTACCTTTCCAAAGTCTCATTGAATGGGAAAATGATTTAGACAAAGCCTTTTCATTGCCAATCCAACATCTTTCTGCTTACGCTCTAACCTTTGAAGAAAAAACGTTGTTATTAAAACAAAAAGAAAAAAAACTAATTGAACCGGCAGACGAAGAATTGATGATAAAAATGTATGAACTTTTATTAAATAAAAGTAACCAAAATGGATTTGATGCTTACGAAATTTCCAATTTTTCGTTACCGGAATTTTATTCAAGGCATAATTCTTCTTATTGGACTCAAACTCCATATTTGGGCATTGGTCCTTCTGCTCATTCTTTCAACGGCTTTTCACGACAATGGAATGTTGCTTCCATCCATAAATATATAGAAAGAATTATGAAAAATAATTCCTTTTTCGAACAGGAAATTCTTAGTTTGCAAGATCGTTACAATGAATATGTTTTACTTGGATTGAGAACCAAAAATGGTATAAACATTGATGAGTTGGAACAAAATTTTGGCATCGAACTGAAAAACTTTTGTTTAGAAAACATAAAAACATTTATCGATAATGAAAAGGTGTATAGGTACGGCAGTTTTTTACGTTTAACTACTGCAGGGAAACTAATATCCGACACCATTATCGCCCAATTAATGATGGTTTAAGTTATCAAAAATTATTACTAATTTTGTAACTTATTCGTTATTTTAAAAAATATGGAGAATCAGAACAACGACAAGCGTACTAAATTTAAAAAAGTTTTCTGGAAATTATTTGGATTTGGCATTCTGTGTTTGGTTTTGCTCTTTGCTTTCATTAGTTTTGGCTGGATTGGATATTTGCCTCCACTCGAAGAATTACAAAATCCTCAAAATAAATTTGCTTCGGAAATTTACTCTTCAGATATGCAATTGTTGGGTAGATTTTTCAAAAACAAGGAAAATCGTGTAGAAGTACATTTCAACGATATTTCCAAAAATGTTATCAATGCCCTGATAGCTACTGAAGACAAAAGATTTTACGAACATTCGGGCATAGACGGAAAAGCTCTTGCACGAGCCGTTTTACTTACCGGTATTTTGCAGCAAAAAAGCGCCGGGGGCGGAAGTACCATCACGCAACAGTTAGCCAAGCAACTTTATTCACCTCAAGCCGACAATATCTTTGAACGAATGCTTCAAAAACCCATTGAATGGGTAATATCGGTCAAACTGGAACGAAACTATACCAAAGAGGAAATTTTAACCATGTATCTCAATCAGTTTGATTTTCTTTACAATGCTGTGGGAATAAAATCGGCTGCTCAAATCTATTTCAGCACCAGTCCTTCTCAACTGAAAATTGAAGAAGCTGCTACTTTAATTGGAATGTGTAAAAATCCGGCGTATTTTAATCCCGTCCGTTACAACGAACGCACACGCGAAAGGCGCAATATGGTTTTGTATCAAATGTACAAATGCGATTATCTTACGAAACAACAATATGATTCATTAAAAAATCTCCCGTTAGTTCTCCATTTTCAGAGAATTGACCACAAAGAAGGATTGGCTCCCTATTTCAGAGAATACCTCAGAACCATTTTAATGGCCAAAGAACCTCATCGAAGCGATTATGCCAGTTGGCAAGACCAACAATATCTGGATGATCGCTGGGCTTGGGACAACGATCCTCTGTATGGATTCTGCAATAAAAATCTGAAATCGGACGGAACGCCATACAATATTTATACGGATGGCTTGAAAATTTATACCACCATTGATTCTCGCATGCAGCGATATGCAGAAGATGCGGTGAATGAACACATTCAAACTTTACAGGCTGCTTTCTTCAAAGAAAAGAAAAACAGAAGTTATGCACCTTTTTCCAGTAGTCTGAAGCCCAAAGAAATAGAAGACATTTTAAACCGCTCCATTCGACAGTCAGAACGATATTTTAAAATGAAAGCACAAGGCAAAAGCGATGCCGAAATCATGGCGGCTTTTAAGAAACCGATAGAAATGAAAGTTTTCTCTTACAACGGCGATATAGACACCATTATGTCTCCTCTCGATTCTATTCGTTATCACAAACATTTCTTACGTTGTGGTTTCATGTCGATGGAAGGACATAGTGGATTTGTCAAAGCTTATGTTGGTGGTCCGAATTTCAAAAGATTTCAGTACGATATGGTTAACAAAGGACGCAGACAAGTGGGTTCAACAATCAAACCTTTTCTTTACACACTGGCAATGGAAGAAGGAATGTGGCCTTGCGACAAAACTGTCAATCAGCCCATTACCTTCAGAACAGCCACCGGTGAACTTTGGACGCCGCGAAACTCCTCGAAAGCCAGAATCGGAGAAGAGGTAACACTACGTTGGGGACTTGCCAACTCCAACAACTGGATTTCGGCGTATTTAATGAGTCTTTTCACACCCGAATCATTGGTGAAACTTATGCGATCTTTTGGCATTAGAGGTCATATTGATCCGGTTGTTTCACTTTTTTTAGGCCCTTGCGAGATATCCGTAGAAGAAATGGTTGATGCCTACACTTCATTCATGAACAAAGGAATTAGAGTGGAACCGGTTTATGTAACTCACATTGAAGATGTAAACGGGAATGTTATTGGAAGATTTTCCCCGAAAATGCATGAAATTTTCAGTGAAACTACTGCTTACAAAATGATTTACATGCTACAGGGCGTTATAGATGGCGGAACCGGTTCGAGAATCAGAACACGTTTTGGATTGACTATGCCGATGGGAGGAAAAACGGGAACTACACAAAATAACTCGGACGGATGGTTTATAGGATTTACTCCTTCACTCGTTTCGGGCGTTTGGGTGGGGGGCGAAGAGCGATCCATTCATTTCGACAGAATGTCTGAAGGGCAAGGTGCAAGTATGGCTTTGCCAATTTGGGCATTGTATATGAAAAAAGTTTTGGCTGACTCCACTCTAAACTATTCTTCCAGAGAAAACTTTGAAATTCCATCATGGTTCAATCCCAATGCCGGATGTGAAGAGAGCAGTAACGAAAGCAGTAACGAAAGCAGCAATGAAAGTAGTAAAGAATAAGAAGATATTGGTAACTTTCAGAAAAAAATTTTTTCTGTGTTTCACAGGATTAATTCTTTCGACTGCCGCCCATGCTCAATGGAACACCGATAGAATTATGGACATAGGAAAAAATGCTTTCTATTTTGAAGATTATGTGCTTTCAATCCAGTATTTCAATCAGGTTATAAAAATAAAACCATATTTATCGGAACCTTATATTTATCGAGCGATGGCAAAAATCCAACTTGGTGATTATCAGGGAGCTGATGAAGACTGTACGCAAGCCATCGAAAAAAATCCGTTTGTTCCGCAAGCTTACTACGCCAGAGGCTTTGCCCGATTGAAAATGAATTTTTGTAACGAAGCCATTGAAGATTTTTCAAAAGCATTGGAATTCAGTCCTGAAAATATATATCTGCTTAATTATCGGCTGATAGCACGCGATCAATGTAAAGACTATGCAGGTGCTTTGAACGACATAGACGAATATTTAAAATTAAGTCCAAAAAGTACGGAAATGTATTATGAAAAGGGCAGAATTTTGTTGGCATTAAAAGACACAGTTGGTGCCGAGCAAAGTTTCGAAAAATACATTCAATTGAACGAGAATAACAGCTTAGGTTGGAGTGCACGCGCTTTGTTGAAAATGCAGAAAAATGACAAAAAAGGAGCTTTGAAAGATTATGATGAAGCCATTAAGAGAAATTCTACCTACAGTGGTGATTATATCAACAGAGGCGTATTAAATACAGAAAACAAAAATTTTAGGCAAGCCTTGGCCGATTACGATAAAGCAATTTCACTGGACAAAAATAATGAGCTGGCTTATTTCAATAGAGGTTTGCTCAGAGCTACTCTGGGAGATAAAAATAACGCACTTGCTGACTTTACGAAAGTGTTGGAACTTAATCCATCCAATACCGATGCTCTATGGCAAAAGGCCACAATGGAAAATTCATTGGGAAATTACACACAATCGATAAAGGATTTTTCAAAAATTATCGAACAATATCCTTATTTTATACCTGCCTACTCTGGAATAGCCGAAGCCTATCAGAAATTGGGTGATGAAAAAAATGCCTTCAGATACAGGCAAATGGCTTATAACATAGAACAAAACAAAAACAACATAAAAAAGGAAGAATTGGCTGCCGGCAATAAAATTGCAAAAGAAACCCAGAAAAATGTTTCTGAAAAAAATCTCGATTTCTTCAATCGTTTTGCTGTTCAGGATAAAGATGATATTGCTGGCGAATCAAAATATACCAACAATATTCGTGGAGCAGTACAAAACAGATATGCTGACGTAGTGAACGAAAAGAATTTTGTTCTGACTTATTACAGTAAAGTTGACGAAATTCGCCGAACTAATCTTTTCCATTTGGCCATAGAACGTTACAATAGCCTGAAAAAACTGCCGCTTCCCTTAAAAATTACCAATAACGAATTACCGCTGACTGCTGAAATGATCAGTCAACATTTTGATGCCATTAACTCGATCTCAGCGCAACTCGAACAAAACTCTTCTGATGCCGATATTTATTTTGCCAGAGCCATTGAATTTGCTTTGGTACAAGATTTTAAAAGTGCTATTGATGACTTGAACAAAGCCATTTCGCTGAAACCCGATTTTATGCCCGCCTATTTTACCCGAGCAAATATTCGTTACAAAATGATCGAAACAAATTCCAATGGAAATTTGAGCGCTAATGCAAGCAAACAAGGCAACGACATTGGTTCAAACAACCAATTGAAATTCGATATGGAATTAATTTTGAGAGATTATGATAAGGTCATAGAATTGGTTCCCGATTTCACGTTTGCCTATTACAACAAAGCCAATGTTTTGACTGCAATTCGCGATTTTCGTTCGGCTGTAAGTTACTACAGCAAAGCTCTCGATATTGATCCGGACTTTGCAGAAGCCTATTTTAATCGGGGATTGACCTACCTTTTTATCGGAGACGATAAAAACGGACTTTCGGATTTGAGTAAAGCCGGGGAATTAGGTATTTACAAAAGCTATAATCTGATTCAAAGATTCAAACAGCAGAAAGAAAACTAAATTTTAATGGCAAATTTCTTTAAGCGGCTATCCAGCATGTGAGGAGGAATTATTTTTTTCAGACTGTCAGCTACAGCATTCAACAAACCTTCTCGAACATAATCATCTCTAATCACGATAGAAATTTCTCTCGTGGCTTCAGGCTGAACGATATTGCGAAGATTCTTTTTTTGTTCTTGTGTAAGTGAATCGACATGCAACTCGGGAATTACGGTATAACCACCGTTAATATCAACAATTTTTACCAATGTTTCAATACTGCCGGCTTCGTACATGTAATTATGAACTTTCATTTGGTCGCAGAAATTGAAAATCTGATTTCTGAAACAATGACCTTCTTCCAGCACCCATAAATGTTCCAATGGCAAATTATTGGCTGACAACTCTTTCAACTCATAAATAGATTCACCGGGAGAAATAGAGGCAATGAATTTTTCGTAATAAATAGGGATTTCGAGCAAATCAGGCATGTTGAGCGGCGTTGCCAGAATAGCCATATCAATTTCGGCTGTTTTTAATTTTTGAATAATGGTTTCGGTACGCATTTCGGTGATTTTCAGCGAGACATCCGGATAATCGTTCCTGAATAAGGCGATAAAACGCGGTAAAAGATAAGAAGCAATCGTTGGAATAATTGCCAAGTTCAAATTTCCAGAAACCGATTCTTTTTCTTTCAGTAACATTTCTTTCAACTGATTGGCCTGATAAAGAATAATTTGCGCCTGACGAATAATTTTCTCCCCCATTTCGGTGGCCTGAATGGGATGCTGTGAACGGTCAAATATTTTGCAATCAAGTTCTTCTTCTAATTTTTGAATCATAGCACTCAAAGTTGGCTGCGTTACCTGACACAATTCGGCAGCTTTCATAAAATGACCTGTTTTATATACTGCCAGAATATATTCTAATTGCTGTAAAGTCATGTCGATTTTTTTAAAGTATTTGATTTGGCATTAATAAACGGCTAAATTGTATCCATGAATGTTCGCTGCACTTTGTTGAAAATGACAATTCCACCCGCCAGAAGAACAACCATAAAACCAAAACTGTAAGCCAATTGCGCCCAGTTGAAAGTTCCTACGCCCATTGTTCCGTACTTGAATGCTTCAATAATGGATGTGAGCGGATTCAGTGCCATAATCCATTGACGATCGGGCGACATGGTACTTAAGGGATAAATAATTGGCGTAGCGTACATCCACAACTGAACAATAAAATTGAACAAAATTGTCAAATCCCGATACTTGGTGGTAAGCGAAGAAATAATTATACCAAAACCAAGCGATAAACCAGCTAACATGATAATCAGCACCGGAACGAGTAATATATAAATATTTGGCTCTACATGAACGCCTTTAATCAAATAAAAAACATAAACGGCAACAAAAAGCAAAAATTGAATAAACATTCGCACCAGATTGGAGGCAACTGTAGAAAGTGGAACAATCAGTCGCGGAAAATAAACTTTCCCGAAGATATTCTGGTTGTCGATAAATGTGCTGGAAGTTTTCGTAAGACAATCGGCAAAATATTGCCAGCAAACAATACCGGCCAAATAAAACATGGGCTGTGGTAAGCCGTCGGTTGGGATGCCGGCTATGCCGCCAAAAACTACCATGTACATGATGGTGGTCAAAGCCGGTTGAATAAAAAACCAGGTTGGTCCCAAAATGGTTTGCTTGTATTGCGTTACAATATTGCGCTTGACGAACATGGAAAACAAATCTTTGTTTCTCCACAATTCCTTAAAATCTATCTCCAACAAACTACTTTTGGGTTTGATAACTGTTTCTGACATTTTTTCCATACAAAATTCTCTCAAAGAATCAACAATTTTTTTTATTTTTCATCAAACCCCAATTCCCTCATAGGTAAATCCCAATTCTTGAAGTTCTTTTTTGTCATAAATATTTCGTCCATCAAGAATCAAAGGATTTTTCATGGCTTTTCTGATTACGCCCCAACTCGGCATTCTGAATTCTTTCCATTCGGTAACCAACAAAAGAGCTTCCGATTCTAAAGCAGCATCGTAAATATCGGAAGCAAAATGAATTTGATCGACAAATTCCGTCAAATTTCTTTTCAACGTTTTTTTTGTTTCAGGGATAGCCACCGGATCGAAAACACGAATATTGCATCCGGCTTTAGTCAATTTTTCTATCAGCAATAACGCAGGAGCTTCCCTAACATCATCTGTATTGGGTTTAAAAGACAATCCCCAAATGGCAATGGTTTTCCCTTTTAAATTCTCTCCTAAATGTTTGACCAACTTACGATATAGAATTTCTTTCTGCGTATCATTCACTTCCTCCACAGCTTTCAAGACTTTCATTTCATAGCCTTTCTCCTTTGCTGTTTGAATAAGCGCTTTAATATCTTTAGGGAAACAGGAACCACCGTAACCACATCCGGCATATAAGAATTTACTGCCAATCCGCTGATCAGTACCAATACCTTTTCTTACCATATTCACATCAGCTCCAACAATTTCGCAAAGATTGGCGATATCGTTCATAAAACTGATCCGCGTTGCCAGCATCGAATTAGCTGCATATTTTGTCATTTCAGCAGAAGGAATATCCATAAAAATAACCCGAAAATTGTTGATCAGGAAAGGACGATATAAACGAGTAAAAATTTCACGCGCTTTATCACTTTCCACACCTACAATTACTCTGTCGGGACTCATGAAATCGTTAATGGCATCTCCTTCCTTAAGAAATTCTGGATTTGAAGCCACATCAAATTCAATGGAAACTCCACGTTTATCCAATTCATTCTGGATGGTTTGACGCACAAGTTTTGCAGTACCTACAGGAACTGTACTTTTGGTTACCAGCAATACATATTGATTCATATTTTGCCCTATGGTACGAGCCACATCCAATACATACCTCAAATCGGCGCTTCCATCTTCTCCCGGAGGCGTCCCCACTGCACTGAAAATTACCTGAACATTGTCCAGCACATCTGTCAGTCTTGTTGAAAAATGCAAACGACCGGCTTTTACATTGTGTAAAACCATATCTTCCAACCCCGGTTCATAAATTGGAATCACGCCATTTTTTAATTTCTCTATTTTTTGTTCATCGATATCAACACAAGTAACATCAATACCCATTTCGGCAAAACAAGTTCCAGTAACCAAACCAACATAACCGGTTCCAACAATAGCTATTTCCATATTATCAGGTTATAAATTAATATAATTTAAAAATGAAAAATCAAGAGAAAACATAACTGTTTACCACTTGTCTGATACCATCTTCAAGACAAATTTGGGGTTTCCATCCCAAAGCACTCAGTTTGGAAACATCCAGCAATTTTCGTGGTGTTCCATCCGGTTTTGATGTATCCCAAATAATTTTCCCTTCGTAACCCACAATTTTTTTAATCATCTCAGCCAGATCCTTTATCCGAATATCTTCTCCACAACCAATATTAACGTGAGAAGGAACTGTATCAGGAGCATCATAATGGAAAAATAAATGAACAGCAGCGTCAGCCATATCATCAACGTGAAGAAATTCGCGAAGTGGACTGCCTGTTCCCCAAAGTGTAATGGAAACTTCCTGACCTTGACGTGAAATACCATACTTTTCAAGAACATTCAACAAAATTTCATCGCTGTAAGTGGCATTCACTCCCTCAATTGGATGTTTTTGAAAATCTTTTCTCAAATTTTCGAAATCGTTCTCCATCAAGTATTTTCCCAGTAGCATTTTTCTGATCAAAGCGGGTAATACATGCGATTTTTCAAGATCATAATTGTCATTTGGTCCGTAAAGATTGGTGGGCATCACCGAAATAAAATTACAACCATACTGAGCATGATAAGCTTCACACATTTTTATACCGGCTATTTTTGCAATGGCATAAGGTTCGTTGGTGGGTTCCAACTCGCCCGTAAGTAAATATTCTTCTTTGATAGGCTGTCTTGCCAAACGAGGATAAATACACGAAGATCCAAGAAATAAAAGTTTTTTTATTCCATGCAGATAACTTTGATGAATAACATGGTTCTGTATCATCAAATTTTCATAAATAAATTGTGCTCTCATGGTGTTGTTGGCAACAATTCCCCCCACTTTAGCTGCAGCCAGCACAACATATTCAGGTTGCTCTTTATCAAAAAATCGAGCCACAGCAAGTTCATTCAGTAAATCAAGTTCTTCCCTTATTCTCCCAACAATGTTTGAAAACCCTTTATTTTGCAGATTCCTCATGATGGCCGATCCAACCATTCCTCTGTGTCCGGCTATATAAATTTTGGAATTTTTATCCATCGTAATTTTTAAATTATTAACTTTTAAAAAATGCTTATTCAAAATAATTTAGCACTTTAAAACCACCATTTTTTAAATGAAGCTCCTTTTTCATCAGTTTAATATCCGACTGCATCATGTCTTTAATTAAAGCTTCCAAATCATATTCAGGTTGCCAGTTCAATTTTGTTCTGGCTTTTGTTGCATCGCCCATCAACAAATCCACTTCAGTTGGACGAAAATAAGCCGGATCCACTTCCACCACGGGTTGCTTGATAGATTTAACAAAAGGTAAAATTTCTTCTCCAATTTTCTGAACAAAAATCGGCTCATCAATTTGCACAATGTATCCTTTTTCGTCCAAATCTTTTCCCTCAAAAGCTATGGTTAAACCCATTTGTGCAAAAGCCATCCGAACAAACTCCCTTACTTCTGTGGTCTTGCCGGTGGCAATTACGTAATCATCAGGTTTGTCCTGCTGTAAAATCAGATACATGGCTTTAACGTAATCTTTGGCGTGTCCCCAGTCCCGCTTGGAGGACAAATTTCCCAAAAAAAGCTTTTTTTGCAAACCAAGAGCTATTCTGGCAGCAGCACGTGTAATTTTTCGGGTAACAAACGTTTCTCCACGTAATGGCGATTCATGATTAAACAATATGCCATTACTGGCATGAATGCCATAAGCTTCTCTATAGTTTACCGTAATCCAGTAGCCATAAAGTTTTGCCACAGCATAAGGCGAACGGGGATAAAAAGGTGTTTTTTCGGTTTGTGGAGTTTGCTGAACCAAGCCATATAATTCGGAAGTAGAAGCCTGATAAAATTTCGTTTTTTCGGTAAGTCCCAATAAACGAATAGCTTCCAACAAACGTAACGTTCCTATTCCATCGGCATTGGCTGTATATTCCGGTGTATCAAAGCTCACTTTCACGTGGCTCATGGCAGCAAGATTGTAAATTTCGTCCGGCTGAGTTTCCTGAATAATTCTCGTCAAATTCAGCGAATCGGTCATATCCCCATAATACAGAACAAAATTGCGGTTTTGTTCATGCGGATCCTGATACAAATGATCAATTCTGTCGGTATTAAACAATGAAGAACGACGTTTTATGCCATGAACAAGATAACCTTTTTTCAGAAGAAAATCCGCCAGATAGGCACCATCCTGACCCGTAATGCCCGTAATTAATGCTACTTTTTTGTTTTCCATAATGCTAAATATTTGATAAAGCAATCACTTTAAAACTCAATTATATTTCATTACTATCATCGTAATACTTGCGGTAATTATCGGTATTTCTTTGACCTTTTGAAGTATAGTACCCATATTTAGAAGAATATCCATATTTATAGGAATAATAATTCCCATCTGTTTCAACATCAGTAAATACCACATAAAAATTGGTCAATTTATCGGTTACAATCTGATTCACAACATTTTTGAAAAATTCTTTATTTGTCTTATTGTTCCTCACTACCAATAAATTCACATCAGCCAACGCGGCCAGAGAAAAGCTGTCGGTAACCAAACCTATGGGACTCGAATCGAGAAGGATATAATCATATCGTTTTCTCAATTCACCAATCATTTCAATAATTTTGTCCGAACGAATCAATTCAGCAGGATTAGGAGGAACCGTACCAGCAAAAATCACATCGTAATTCACTTCTGGAATTACATGAATAATTTCATCCAGCGTACATTCATTAATCAGATAATTGGTAACTCCTTTGGGATGATGCATATTGAAACGCCTGTTTATGGCCGGTTTTCTGATATCCATGTCTACCAATAAAGTTTTATTTCCTGTCATCCCGTAAACACCGGCCATATTGGTAGAAAAAAAAGTTTTACCGTCACCTGCATCCACAGAAGTTACCATAATTACAATATCCGTCTTTCGACGCACAACAAATTCAATACGGGTACGAATTACCCTAAACATTTCGGTAAAGGAGGATTTTGGATTTTTCAGAGTTAAATTAGGCAAGTCGTTTTTTGCATGACGAATCATACCAATAACCGGAAACGCTGATTTTTTTTCAATATCTTTTATCGAACGAATGGTATTATTCGACACTTCTTTCAGTACAATAATCAAAGTAGGGATAAGAAAACCCAAAAGTATGAAAACGAGCATGTTGTTCGATTTCTCATCTTCGTTGATCACCGCCAAAGTGCGAGCTTTGTCCAATATGTTGTTATCCGGAGTATTGGAAGCTTTTTGAATTTCAGCTTCTGCCCTTTTTTGCAGGAAAAAAGTATAATAATTGTCGTTGACCTTGTAATTTCTTTCGATACCTATCATTTCCAGTTCTTTCTTGGGCAATTCGGCTATTTGAGCGTTTAGTTCGGCAAGAAGACGATTGACTTCATTTTTTTCGATTTCCAATGAAGCCCTCATGTTTTTTATCAATTCAAAAATGGATATTTTAACATTTTCTATAGCTTTTGTATACTTGGCATAATATAAATTTTTCTCGGTCAACTCGCTACGTTGCAAATATAGGTCGTTGATTTGTTGAACTAACTGCATTAACATAGGTTCATTTAATCCAAGATTTGAAGGAGCAACCACTGTTCCTTCTTCAAAATTACCGGTGAGGTATTTGGTCAAATAATTCAAATAAGTCTCTTTGAGCTTTAATTCGGCTTTCTTTTCATCTAACGAGTTGGCCTTACTCATCAGCTCTCCTCCATGACTCGAAATATCGATTATTTGGTTATCTTTTCTGAATCGTGTCATCTCATCTTCTGAAACTGATAAAGATTTTGATACTTCAGACAACTGTTCATTAATAAATTGAATGGTTTTGGAGGCTACATCGTTTTTCTTTTTCAAATTTTCTTCCAGATAAGTTTCGCTCAGCTTATTGATAAAATCTACATCTCGCTCAGGTGTTTCGCTACTCAATGAAATCTCCAGAACCGAAGAGCCTTCAATTACATACTTTGAACTTAATCTCGATTTAAAATCTGCAATTAGCGATTCCCTTGTACGGAAACGGAAATACATTTCAAATTCCCTATAGTTGTTCACACCTATTACAGTCATAAAAAACAAATTATGCTGAAGAGGCACACCCAAACGTCCGTTAATTGGAGAACCGGGAATATTTCTTTCGTTTTGAGGATTGATTGTAAAAGTACCATCTGGATGAAGCGAAATTTTATAAAGCAATTCATAAGCTTCCGGAGCCACATAATCGGTTTCAATGATAATGGGAGTAGTTTTATAAAGATTTCTTGTTTTAAAACGGCCGATAGTCAAATAGTCCACTTTCATAAAGGGCAAACTGTCCACTACTTTACCAATCAAGTCGTATGAATTAAGGATAATCACTTGGTTGTTGACACTTTGATAGGCATCTTCCAAACCAAACCCCTGCATGAAATTTTGTGTGGCGGAACGATATTTGTTTTCATTGATAATTATTGTCCCAACGCTCTGATAGATAGGCATCCAACTTCTGTTTTTCAAATATCCCCCTATAAGAAAGGCGGGAATAAATATCAAAAACAAATACCAGTTTTTGATGAAAAGATGAAGCCACTTTTGGAAATCAAAGGAAGATTCTTCTTCTGTAAAGTTTTGGTTAATATTGTCTGTTTCCGGATTCATATCTTAGAATTAACGATCGATTTATGCTGTGAATTTACAATTTGATATAATATAAAACGCTGAACAATAAAGATAAAGAAGATGAAATTAACCCAAGAAACGAAGAATAATTGTTCACTTTAAAAAAACTTGATGAAGCTCGCTGCACATAAATAATGTCATTGGGGTAAACATAATAGTATTTTGATTCTATTACACTTGCCGGACGAATATCAAACTCCAATATTTCGGTTTTTCCTTCCTCTGCCCGCAAAATTTTCACATGTCTGAAGTCTCCCGAAAGCTTCAAATCACCTGACATGGCCAAAGCCTGATAAATAGTAAGTTTATCTTTATAAACGGGAAAAACTCCCGTTCCAGCTTCTCCGATGACCGTAAAAGACTTATTGGCAATGCTTAGCTTTACTTCAGCATCAGGAATAATTTCCCTGAATTCCTTCTTCAACAAATTTTCAGCTTCATTTATGGTTAATCCTTTTACCTGAACACGATTTAAAAAGGGAATATCCACCGTACCATCCGGATAAACCCGGTAAGAAATCATCTGGTTGGTGTTGACCGACTGATTGGGAGATATAAGCTTTGAAATGGTTTCATCGGTAGTAATCAGACGGAAAATAATTTCATCATTGACACAAATTTTATAATCCGAATAATCTTCCCTAGCATAAACGGGAAGCGACTTGTTTTCCTGCAAAAGTCCGATACTCTTGTAATTATAACAGGAAGAAAAAGACAAAACAACCAAAACTGTAAAAATTATATGCAGTAAATGTTTCATAATTTTCCCTTCAATCGATTAACGGGCCAAACCATAAATAAAAATTCCAAAAGAAAGAGTGGCAAATACAGTTGATAGTAGTGAAGCAAAGGATGTTACACTGAAAAACTGCTCATTCATGTCCTGAATGTAAATAACATCGTTAGGTTCAACGTAATAAAATTCTGAGTGAATAATATCCACACTTCGCACGTCAAAAAACTTCACTTGAGTACCTCGATTTGTCTCTCTGATAATTCTTATTTTACTTCTGTCGCCATAAGTATCAATATCGCCTGCCATTGCCAGCGCTTCAAAAATATTAATTTTTTCTTTATTTAAAGGATATCTGCCGGTTGCGCCACCTCCAATAACACTGAAAAATCTGCCAGTAATCCTTACATCTACACTGCTGATTTCAAAAACCGGTCGAATCAATTTTTCCAGTGTTTCTTTGGCTTCTCTCACAGTCTGACCTTCCAAATATACTTCTCCAATCATGGGCAAATTCACTTTGCCGGAAGGTTGAATCAAATAAGTGTATAATTCGTTTCCGGATGAAGAACCCGACATGGCTAATTGCTCTATATTGCTGCTACCATTGAGCAAAGCATTGGTTTTCTCGTCCCATGAATAAATCTTTATGAAAACCCTATCGCCTTTTTTTAACTTGTAATCATTGAATGAAAATGTATCCTTGTAAGCGGGAATAGCAGCATTGGGTTGCTGTAAATAATTAATTTTGTGTGCAGTAATACACGAAGAAAATTGCACTACTAAAATCAGAACAACTATATTGGAAAACTTTGAAATATGATTCATCCCAAGATTTAAGTTTATAAAATAGTCGACAAAGTTAATCAAAATCACTAAAGAAATATAACTTTACAAAAAATTTAAAAACACAACTATCATGAAAAATTTAATGTTAACCTAAAGTTAGCAACCATTGCTACAAAAGACACATACAAATATAATTAAAATTCTGATTCATTGAAATTCCATCGTTATTTTTTAAATCATAAGTTTTTTTGTTTTTGAAAAGAAAAATGTACCTTTGTTCAAATTCAAAATCTGACGTTATTATTCAGGTTCTATGAAAAAACTTACGATTTTCTTTTGCTTTTTTCTTTCTGTCATGTCCGTTTCGGCTCAGCTTGACGCAACTGGCAATTATGCTGTATATCAAAATTTTACAGGTGTAGATTATCTTTTCGTTTTTAATGGTATTTTGCCCGAAACAGAAATTCGTTATACGGGAAGCGGCGATAATGTGAAGTGGTACAAGTTTTCGGATCTGACTGCTCCATGCAGTACTTTTCCGTACATATATCCTGAAGATGTCACAGGATATGTTTTGGATGTCGATGGTCAACAAACAACGGTTTGGGTAATCGATTACCAAAACTATTTGCCTGTTTTTCATGCTCTGACTCCTGACGAATCGGCCGATAATCAGTGTAACGAGTTAACTTTGTTGCTCGATGCCGATGTGCCTGAATTGTATTATTATACTTTAACTGGTATTCGTAGAAAAATCGATAGAAATTTTACGCTCAGTTACCAGACTTTGGAATGGGATAACGAATGGAAGACTGTCGAGAAAACGAAAACCATCACACTTCCGGTTACTGATATTACTGTGCCGGCCCCATTGTGCAATACCCAATTTTCTTTGAAGGGTGATCAGTTTGCATCCGAACCATCTTTGGGTATTCAGCCAATCGAAATAATTTCTTCAATGTACGCTGCTGTTTCTCTGGAATGCCATATAAAATACACAACCACAGAACGTATTGAAAAAAATGAAGATGAACGTCCAACTTCGGATGCATTAAGCGGTTCAGCTCCATTGGAAATGTTTTTCAATGCTGAAGTAAACAATGCGGGAACCATTTTTTACAAATGGGATATTTATAAAGATAATCAGTTGATGGTTTCCCGTTCCGATAAAGAACACCGTTACACTTTTTCGGAAGCCGGAACTTATAACGTTAAACTGACGGTGAACAATGAGTATTGTTCGGCATCCGATTCTGTATCGGTTTCTGTCAGCGCTTCCGATCTTCAAGTACCAAACGTGTTTACTCCCAATGGCGATGGGATTAATGACGAATTCAGGGTGGCTTACAAATCATTGGTTAGTTTCGATGCACGTGTTTATAATCGATGGGGTAGAATGGTTTATCACTGGAACAATCCACAAAAAGGCTGGGACGGAACCATAGGCGGGAAAAAAGCACCCACTGGAGCCTATTTTTATGTAATAAAAGCTGTTGGAGCCGATGGCATAAAATATTCTAAAAAAGGAGACATTAATTTATTGAGAGGAAAAGAAAATTGAAATTTTAATTCTCTCTTTTGCCGCATGGAAATTTTATCGAATAATTTCCTGAATTGATGTATAAAAGAAATGATTAGTTTTCAATTGGTTGGTTTTTCCATTAAATACATACTGCATACGCCAAAAGTAAATTTTTTGTATTTAACCAGTTTAAATCCATTGTTTTGAAGGATTTCAATCATTTCTTTTCCTTTTGGAAAAGCTTGCATGGAAGAAGTCAGGTATCTATAAGCGTTTTGGTCAGAAGATAAATATTTTGCCGTTTGATGCACAAAAAGCTTAATATAAAGTCGGTATCCTTTCATCAACCAACCCTTTTGAGGTTCATTTAACTCAAGTATCAATAAATGACCTTCCGGTTTCAGCACACGATAAATTTGATGCAAGCTTTCTTCCAATTTTTCAAAATTCCGAACGCCAAAAGCTATGGTTACGGCATCAAAAGAGTTGTTGTCAAAACTGAGTTGAGAACAATCCATCACTTGAAGTTCTATTTTTTCAGAAAGTCCGGCATGTATAATTTTTTCTTTGCCAATTTCCAGCATTTTCGGTGAAATATCAATCCCTGTTACTTTTTCGGGATTCAAATACCGAAAAGCTTTGATACACATATCGGCCGTGCCTGCCGCCACATCAAGAATTTGCATGGGATGGAAGCGTTTGAGTGAACTCAGTGCGCGTTTTCTCCATAATTTTGCAAAACCCCACGACATCAAATCGTTAAATTTATCGTACTGAGCAGCTATGGTGTCGAACATGCGTACCAATTGTTCTGTTTTTCCATCCTTTTCATTGTATGGCTTAACTTCCTGAAAAGTGTATTTGTTGGTTCTTTTTTCTTTTTCCATTTTAAACTTAAAATTTGTCTGCAAAATTAATTACAAATTTCCGTAATCAAAGCATTTCATTTTGTCACAAAAAAAATTCAAAGAAAATTTTCCTTATCTATAAATTTATCAGTTTGTTAGAAAGTAAATTTTAAACTTTTGTGAAAAGTTGATGAAAATAATTTTGTGTTCCGACCTATTTTTGTAATTTTGCTGTTGATTATTGGTGTTTATTTTTTGTTCTGAAAAATAAACAAAAGGGAATCCGGTGAAAATCCGAAACAGTACCCGCTGCTGTAAGCTCTTTTAACGTACTGAACTACACTTTGGCCACTTTTTTCCGAAAAGGACTTTTGTTTTTTCGAAAATGGGAAGGCGTTCAGCTACGGGAGCAAGTCAGAAGACCTGCCAAAAATCATTTTGCTTTTTTGCTTTCGGGAATAAATGGCAAAGAAAGTTGAAACATATCTCTCTGATAGAGAAAGTTTTTCTCCCAATGATGTGCTTTTCTTCTTTTTTATTTTCATGTTTTTTCCGTAACGAAGTAGCAAATTTTGTTGTCGAAATGTTTAATTTAAAATTGGAATAAAAATGAAAAAGAAAAGTTTGATTTTATTACCGGCATTTTTGTTGATTTTTTTTACAGCTTGTGAAAATGAGTCAGATAGTATGCTTACAACAACTGTAGATTTTGAAGACGTGGAGTTGGGAGAAAATGGTTATTGGAATGGCGCTGATTCATCGGGCAAATTTATTTCCAACGGATTTTCTTTTCTAAACGAATTTACTTCATCGTCGTGGGGCGATTATTGGTCTGGATTTGCCTGCTCATCCTTAACCGATACCATTACTGCGGGCTACGATAATCAGTACAGTGTTGCAGCAGGTTCAGGAGCATGGAGTTCAAAAAAATTTGCCATAGCGTTCGACGATTCGGCTACCGTAATGTGTCCAAAAAATGAATTGGGAAATTACACAGTAAAAAGTATTATGTTTTGCAATTCTACTTATGCTTATCTCGATATGCGCAATGGCTCAGCTTTTAGTAAGAAATTTGAAAACGGAGATTGGTTTAAGGTTACCGTAAAGGGATTTTTGGATAATAATGTTACAGGTGCGGTTGATTATTATTTAGCCGATTTTCGAAATGGGAAAAGTTATCTTACCAATCAATGGGTAAAAGTTGATCTTTCTTCTCTTGGAAAAGTAGATAATTTGATTTTTCTTTTCGATTCCAGTGATAAGGGAACTTTTGGAGTGAATACGCCAAAATATGTTTGCATAGATAATCTCGAATTTGAGCAAGATGCAGAAAAATGATTTTCAAAAAAATTTCAATGTATGATGTCGCTTTTATCTGCCACAATATCAGCATTTCATACTTTTGAGGCCGGGATTAAACTCCCGGTTTTTTTCTTTTTTGAGAGTTTGTTGTTTTTAAATTATTCATCCCTTTGCTTGAAATAATTAGAAAACTAGTATAAAATAAATAAGGTAAAAAAATAGCTGAAAGTTTAATAAAATTCAATTCTTTTGCCGTAAAATAGATAAATTAAAAAACTTATCGCTATTTTTGCATAATACAAAAGAGAAAAAAAGGTTATTAAATAATTAAATGATTGATAATCAAAAATTAATTTTGTATTCAATCAAGTAACACTTATTAAAACGACATGGAATATACAACTTTGCAGGGAAAACTGATCATGCCTGAATATGGACGTAATATTCAGCAAATGATAACTTATGCCATGACGATAGAAGACAGGGAAGAGCGAACCCGATGCGTAAAAACCATTATCAACATTATGGGAAATTTGTTTCCTTATTTGCGAGATGTAAACGACTTCAAACATAAGTTGTGGGATCACGTGGCTATAATGTCCGATTTTAAACTGGATATTGATTTCCCTTACGAAGTTCTTCGTCCCGAAAATCTTTATACCCGTCCCGAAACGATTCCATATAAAAATTCAGATATTCGATACCGACATTATGGTAGAACATTGGAAGAAATGATAGAAAAAGTGGCCGATTATCCGGATGGAGAAGAAAAAAATGAATTGATTCGTTTGATTGCCAATCAAATGAAAAAATGTTTTCTCACATGGAATAAGGAGGTGGTTGATGACCGGAAAATTTTCGACGATTTGCGTGAATTATCCAAAGGGAAATTGGATATTTCGGAAGATTTTCTGAAGTTGGTGGAGTCAAAAGAAGTATTACACAAAAAAAATAAAAAGAAAAACAAATAGATTTTTTTACCTGTTTCTTTTCTTTAACCATTATCCAAAATTATTATTATGTCCTCATTTCAAATTGAAGGCGGTCATCGACTCTCAGGTTCAATTACCCCGCAGGGAGCCAAAAATGAAGCTTTACAGGTTATTTGTGCTACCTTGCTTACTTCAGAATCCATTATTATTCGAAATATACCCGAAATTCTTGATGTCAATCATTTGTTGAGCCTTTTAAAAGATTTGGGAGTAAAAATTTCCAAAATTGAAAAAGGAACATATTCATTTAAAGCAGACAGCTTAAACCTGGATTATTTACAAACGGAAGATTTTTATGATAAAAGTTCTGCATTGCGTGGTTCGGTGATGATTTTGGGCCCTCTTCTGGCACGATTTGGAAAGGCTTTGGTACCAAAACCAGGCGGAGATAAGATAGGGCGTCGACGATTGGATACCCATTTTTCGGGCATTCAGAAACTGGGAGCTGATTTTCGATACAATGAAGCCAAAAAACAATATGAAGTGACGGCAAAAAAGCTGAAAGGAACCTACATGCTGCTGGATGAAGCTTCTGTAACCGGTACGGCAAATATTTTAATGGCTTCCGTGCTGGCTGAAGGCAAAACAACAATTTACAACGCTGCGTGTGAACCTTATATTCAACAACTTTGCAAGATGTTGATAGCAATGGGAGCAAACATTTCGGGTGTTGGTTCCAATTTGTTGACTATTGAAGGGGTGAAGCAACTCAAAGGATGTGAACATACCATTTTACCTGATATGATAGAGGTTGGCAGTTTCATTGGTATGGCTGCCATGACCGGATCGGAAATTACCATTAAAAATGTGGCGTACAATGAGCTGGGAATTATTCCCGACAGTTTTCGGCGCATGGGTATTCAAGTGCTTCAGAAAAATGATGATATTTATATTCCTGTACATAAAGGTTATACCATCGAAACTTTTATTGATGGCTCGATAATGACCATAGCCGATGCTCCGTGGCCGGGACTGACGCCCGATTTGTTGAGCGTTTTTCTGGTAATTGCCGCAAAAGCAAAAGGAAGTGTTTTGATTCATCAAAAAATGTTTGAAAGCAGGCTGTTTTTTGTCGACAAACTGATCGACATGGGGGCTCAGATTATTCTTTGTGATCCGCATAGGGCAACAGTCATCGGATTGGGAGATCAACTTCATTTACGGGCATCAGTCATGAGTTCTCCAGACATTCGTGCCGGTATTGCCTTACTTATTGCTGCGCTTTCTGCGGATGGTACAAGTATCATTCACAATATCGATCAAATAGACAGAGGTTACGAACATATTGACAGCCGTCTGAATGCGTTGGGTGCAAAAATCGAGAGAATTCAATTTTAAAAACTTCATATACTTAATTTTAGAGGAGGAAATATTATGCTGAACGATAAAATCACGGTAATGTTGAATAACCAAATCAACAAGGAATTTTTTTCATGGTATCTGTATCTGGATATTTCAAATTATTATGCCAACAAAAATCTGGATGGATTTGCCAACTGGTTTTCCATTCAGGCTCAGGAAGAATATGCTCATGCCCAACTTTTTCTGAAATATATTCTTAACAATGGAGAAGTGGTTAAACTTTTATCCATTGCTGCTCCGGAAAGTAATTTTGTGGATTTTAAAGCGCCTTTGTCGGCTGCCTTTGAGCACGAATTGTTTATTACTGCTTCCATCAACGAAATTTATGCCGAGGCGTACACTCAGAAGGATTTTAAGACCATGCAGTTTCTCGACTGGTTTGTGAAAGAACAGGGAGAAGAGGAAAAAAATGTGGACGATTTGTGCAAACGCTTCGACCTTTTCGGAACCGATCCGCGCGGATTGTATTTACTTGACAACGAATTGGCTTCTCGTGTATATACGGCTCCTTCGCTGGTAATTTAATGTTATAATTTACAAATTGTCTTTTTGATGAATTTATTATTCAACCCAAATTCATCAATAGAAAAAATACAGTTCCAACTTTTTGAGCAGATAGTGATTTGAATATCTTCACTTTTTCCAGACACAAATTGTTTAAAACGAATTCACTTTGTTTTTTGAAATAAAATTTTTATACAAATGTAAAACAAAATTGACATGCAAAATTTGAATGGATGAAAGGGAAAGATTACTTTTGCATGAAATTTAAAGGTTATTCAATCCAAGCTTAAAATTTAAAAGATGGTTTGAATAATTCAAAATTTTCTAAAATTTTGTTTATCAATTAATTATGTTACCACTCATTGAAGCTATCAATAAGGAAGTTCTGAAAAGTGAGCTTACTCCTGAAAAGTTTTTACGCCCCACCAACAAATCAAATAATGAAATTTATGTAGTAACTTCACACAATTCTCCAAATGTCATGCTTGAAATTGGACGGTTGCGCGAGAAGGCTTTTCGTTCGTGGGGTGGGGGAACAGGCAATGAAATTGACGTGGATGCTTACGATTATTCCGAGAAACCCTATTATCAACTGATAGTTTGGGATCCGGAAGAAAATGAAATTGTCGGTGGATACCGTTTTTTGTTTGGAAAAGATGTTGCACTGAATGAAAAAGGAGAACCTGAATTTGTAATGTCGCATCTGTTCCAATACAGTAAACAATTTATTAACGAATATTTGCCTTATACCATTGAATTAGGAAGAGCATTTATTCAACCGGCTTATCAAACCTCTCAAAAAGGAACAAAAAGCATATTTGCACTCGATAATTTGTGGGATGGTTTGGGAGCACTTATTCATTTGGCAAAAGAAGCTCGCTATTTTATCGGAAAAGTTACCATGTATAATTCTTATCCGGATGTGGCAAGAGAATTGATTTACGAATATATGTTTCGATTTTTCCCCGACAGAGAAAAACTGATTTTACCACGAAATCCGGTAGCGATTGGCAACAATATTAAAACTTTGGCAACCAAACTTTTTACAGAGAAAGACAAAGAAGCAAATTACAAAATTTTGCAAAAAACACTGAGAAAGGAAAATGTGAATGTTCCTCCGCTTTTCAATGCTTATATCGGATTAACCAATACCCTCCGCATGTTTGGTTCCGCTATTGATCCAGATTTCAGCTCGGTTTACGAAACGGGCATTATGCTGACCATGTCTGATATTGTGGAAACAAAACGCAAGCGTTACATTGAACCGTATATAGAATATTTGAAAAATGTTTTTTCGCATGAAACATTTTCCAAAATTGCTACACACGAACCTCGCCCCAGAAGAATTTATAACTTTTTTCAGTTTGAGTAAACAATATCCGTTTTAATTTTTATCTTTTCCTTCGTAATAGTCAATAAAAGCCTTATTAACCATTCTGTTTCCGCCCGGCGTAGGATAATCGCCCGTAAAATACCAGTCGCCTTTGTGCTGTGGACAAGCTTTGTGCAAGTTATCAATAGTTTGATACACAAGCTCTACAGGGCAATCTACTTCCTCCGGAGTAAGCATTTTGGCAATCTGAGTCGAAATTTCTTCTTGTGTGAAAGAAGCATAAATTTCCTTGACATAATTGATAACTTTTTCTTTCGGCCAATTTTCCTGTTGCTTACATTTTTCATAAATGTCATCAATTACTTTCTGTTTGCCATTATCTTTAAGCAATTGAACAGCAGCTCTGAACGCACAAAATTCATTCATTCTGGCCATGTCGATACCGTAATAATCAGGAAAACGTACCTGAGGAGAAGAAGAAACAATGACAATTTTTTTCGGTTCCAATCGGTTCAATATGTTTAAAATACTTTGTTTCAGCGTTGTACCACGAACAATAGAATCATCTATAACCACCAGATTGTCTTTTTTGTCGGGCCGGATAGAACCATAGGTAATATCGTAAACATGAGCTGCCAAATCATTTCTTTCTTTGTTTTGCGAAATGAAAGTTCGCAATTTTATATCTTTGAGCAACACTTTTTCAATTCGCGGAACTTTACCCGTGAGTGCGCGAATACCTTCCGTCATACCATAAAAGGCGACTTCGGCCGTATTGGGAATAAATGAAAATACCGTATTTTCTACATCGTGATCGACTGCTTTTAAAATGGCTTCGCTTAAAAATCCACCCAGTTTTTTTCTTTCCTGATAAATATCTTTGTCGCTACCCCGTGAAAAATAGATTCTTTCAAAAGAACAAGGTTTTGGTTCGGGGTCCGCTTCACGAATGGTTTCAAAACGCATGGAACCGTTTTTCTTGATAATAAGTGCTTCACCGGGTTTTAATTCATGTACCTGGTCAGCTTTCACATTGATAGCAGTTTGAATAACAGGACGTTCTGAAGCAGCAACAATGATTTCATCATCGGCATAATAAAATGCAGTTCGAATACCTTTGGGATCTCGAAAAAGGAAAGTATCGCCGTGTCCCAACATGCCACAAATCACATAACCGCCATCCCAAATATGTTCCGATTTTCGGATAAAGGAAGCTATATCAAGGTTTTCTTCAATTTTTCGGGTGATGATCTGATCATTGGAGTAACGTTGTTTGATAATTTCATATTCACGTTGCACTTCCCTGTCGAGTTTATCACCAAGCGATTCGAGCATCAGAAAAGTATCCGATTTGTCGCGGGGATGTTGTCCCTGTGCTGTGAGTGATTGAAAAATTTCATCAACATTGGTCAAGTTAAAATTTCCCGCCAAAACCATTGTTCTGGATTTCCAATTGTGTCTGCGAAGAAATGGATGAATGTACGACAATCCGCTTTTTCCACTTGTGCTATAGCGCAAATGTCCCAAATAAAGTTCTCCGGCAAAAGGACAGTAAATTTTTGCTTTGGCAGCATCCGAACTGTAAACTTCGGGTGCCAGCGAGTGATTTTTGTCGATATCAATAAAAATTTCCTGAATAGCATTTTTCCCTTCTATTCATTTACGGGAAATATATTCTTCTCCGGGCGGCATATCCAGTTTCACAGTGGCAATTCCAGCGCCTTCCTGACCTCGATTGTGCTGCTTTTCCATGAGAAGATACATTTTTTGCAAACCATATTCCCATGTGCCATACTTTTTTTGGTAGTAATCCAACGGCTTTAGCAGCCTTATCATTGCAATTCCGCACATATTGAAAAATTCCTGTTTATTTGAAAAATATTATTTGATATTGTTATTCACAATTTTATTCTACGGTAACTGATTTTGCCAAATTTCGCGGCTGATCAACGTCACATCCCTTTACCACAGCGATATGATAGGCCAAAAGTTGCAACGGAATCACAGCCAACAGTGGAACCAAACATTCTTCGGTTTCGGGAATAGAAATGATGTAATCTGAAAGATTTTTAACAATCACATCGCCTTCCGTAACAATTGAAATAATTCTCCCTTTTCGTGCTTTTATTTCCTGAATATTGCTGACCACTTTTTCGTATTTTCCTGCACTTGGGGCTATCACCACAACGGGCATTTCCTGACTGATCAGAGCAATGGGGCCGTGTTTCATTTCGGCTGCCGGCAATCCTTCGGCATGAATGTAGGAAATTTCCTTTAATTTTAAAGCTCCTTCCAATGCTACTGGGTAATTATATCCTCTTCCGAGATAAATAAAATTTTGTGCATAGGTAAATGTTTTGGAAAATTCGGCTATGACATCATTTTGCTTTAAAATCTGACTGATTTTTTCTGGAATTTTTGCCAGTTCTCCAACAATTTTAAGATATTGTTCTTTTTCAAGTGTCCCTTTTTCTTTTCCGATAAGCAAAGCCAGCATAATTAAAACCGTTACCTGAGCCGTAAAAGCTTTGGTTGAAGCAACTCCAATTTCAGGACCCACGTGCGTGTAACAACCCGAATCGGTATTGCGTGCAATGGAAGAACCTACTACATTGCAGATTCCAAATATAAATGCACCTTGCGATTTGGCCAGTTGTACGGCAGCCAGCGTATCGGCAGTTTCGCCCGACTGAGAAATGGCAATGACCAAATCATCTTTGTTAATAACAGGTTTGCGATATCTGAATTCAGAAGAATATTCTACTTCTACCGGAATTCTGGCAAATTCTTCAATGGCGTACATTCCGATTAATCCGGCATGCCAGGAAGTTCCACAGGCAGTTATAATAATACGTTTTGCATTCAGAAATTTGTCTTTATGGTCAATAAATCCTGAAAGACTGATGTTGTTTTCTTCCAAGTTGATACGTCCTCTCATGCTGTCGCTAAGAGTTTGGGGCTGCTCGAAAATTTCTTTCAACATAAAATGTGGATAACCACCTTTTTCGAGTTGACTTAGTGTCATTTCGAGTTCTTTGATTTCAGGCGTTTTTTCTACGTTTCCAATGGTTTTTATTTTCAATTCATTCCCACGTTGCAGAACAACAATTTCCTCTTCTCCCACATACACCACTTTATGTGTAAATTCTATGATGGGAGTGGCATCGGAAGCCAGGAAATATTCGTTATCACCAACTCCAATAACCAGCGGACTGCCTTTTCGGGCTGCAACGATTATATCGGGATGTCCTTTTTCGATAACCGCAATGGCATATGCTCCTACAATTTGATTCAGAGCCAACTGCACTGCCGTTGGCAAATCGACATGATTTTTCCGTTTCACGTATTCTATTAGTTGGACGAGTACTTCCGTGTCCGTTTCGCTCGAAAAAGTATATCCATGTTCGATAAGTCCCTGTTTCAATACGGCATAATTTTCGATAATCCCGTTATGAACTATGGCCAATTCTTCAGACTGTGAACAATGAGGATGCGCATTCACATTGTTGGGCTCGCCATGAGTTGCCCATCTCGTATGAGCTATGCCAATAGTGCCAATAATGTCTTTATCTTCAACAGAATGAATTAAGTCGGAGACTTTTCCTCTTGTTTTATAAACGTTTAATTTATTGTCGTTCAGCAAAGCAATGCCGGCGCTGTCGTATCCACGATATTCGAGACGCTGCAAACCTTTTATTAAGATAGGATAAGCTTCGCGATAACCAATATAACCAACAATACCACACATAAAGTTTAGGATTTTAAGATTTTCTATTGATATTTTTTAGTAATTAGATTTGATCCTTTTCATTGCTTCTTCTGTATCTTCATAACTGCAAAAGCCTGAAAAGCGCATGTAACCATCGCCAGATTTACCGAAAATGATGCCGGGCATACCAATAATGTTGTAATTGTATAAAAGTTCATGAAAAAATTTCCATGAAGGCTGGTTACGAGGCGTTTTAAACCAAACGTAAGGAGAATTGACCCCTCCAAAAACTTCCCATCCCAGCTCGGAAAGTTCCTCGCGTATGAATTTTGCATTTTCAAGATAATATCCAATCAGTTCTTGAATTTCAATTCTTCCCTTACGACTGTATAAAGCTTCGGCGGCACGTTGTACTACGTAAGATACACCGTTGCTGTAATTCAAATTTCTACGATACCAAAGTTTCAACAAGGGAATTTCTTCTCCCGTTCGGGTATAAACCATTAATTCTTTTGGGAAAACCGTGTAGCCACACCGAAGTCCTGTAAAACCGGCTGTTTTTGAATAACTTCTGATTTCCAACGCAACCTTTTTTGCACCCTTGATTTCGTAAATGCTGTGGGGAATGTCCGGTTCGTTAATATAGGCATGATAAGCGCCGTCATAAATAATAATACTTTGATTCTCCAAAGCATAATCAACCCATTTTTTCAATTCGGTTTTGTTGATAACGGTACCGGTGGGATTATTTGGATTGCATAAATAAATGATATCAACGCGTTCGTCAGGGAGCTCGGGTACAAAATTATTTTCTTTCGAACAATGCAGGTAAACAATATTGCTCCATTTTTCTTCATCATTAATTTCACCACCTCTTCCACTCATAATGGCAGCATTTTCGTAAACCGGATAAACCGGTTCGGCAATAGCAATAATGTTGTCTCGGCCCAGAATATGACCTATGTTTCCAATATCGGGTTTTGCTCCATGATTGACAAAAATACTTTCTTTGTCGAGAATAATACCTGAAGAACGATAAGTTTTGAGAATTTTATCAATCAGGAAGTCATATCCTTGCAGTGGGCCATAACCTTTGAAAGTCTCCGGATGTAGCATTTCTTCTGCTGCTTTGTGAATAGCAGATACAGCTTCTTCTGGTAGAGGGCGCGTTACATCTCCAATGCCCAAACGAATCAGTTTGGTAGTTGGATGCAAAACCTTGAAGGCATTTACCCGCTTTTCTATTTCGTCCGAAAAACGAGATTCCGGAATTTTTAGGTAATTTTCATTTGCTAATGCCATTCAGGAAATGATTAAATAGGAATTTGTCATATAAAGTACAAAATTACAGTTTTTTCGTTGATTATTTTAGCTTGAAATAAAAAATTCCACAATTTATTTCAAATTTCAGACATTCTCTTTTCAATTATCTATGAAAAGCCGATTTATTACCAATTGTTGTTACAATATCAATTTATTTGCTTTCATTATGGTCAATATTTTTCTAATATGTCTAAATTTTTTATCTACTTTTTTAAACTAAAAAAATGTCTGAATTTCACTTTTATTTAAAAAAATTATTTTATAATTTCATCAAAATAAAAATGTGTCAATTAAAGAAATTTTTCCATAAATAAATCTAAAAAATTGACAATAATCATTTAATTTTATATTTTTGTTTAAAGATATGGCAGTAGTTGAAAATTTAAAATCGGTTGGTCGAAATTTTAAATTTTCCATCAGATTTTCAATGATTTATATCATAAATTTTAGGATAAATAACTTTTAAAATGAAGGCATTATGAATTTTCAAACTTCTACAGTTATTTCTGAAGAAATTATTGATGAAATTATCGGCAAATATCAAAATAAACCAGGATTTTTGCTTTCTGTGTTAGAAGAAATTCAGGAAAAAAATCCTTTGAAGTATTTACCTGCCGAAACTCTTCAGACTGTTGCCGCAAAACTGAATGTGCCCTATTCGCAGATTTATGGCGTTGTTACTTTTTATTCTTTTTTCAATCTTCGCCCGCAGGGAAAACATACTATTGTAGTATGCAGAGGAACAGCCTGCCATACCAAAGGTTCGAAGCAACTGCTTAACGAAATCGGACATTCTTTTGGCATGAATCACCAGGATGATAATTCTGAAGCTTCTTTTACAACTGCCGACAATCAGTTTACAGTTCGCACTGTAGCCTGTTTTGGGCAGTGTGCTCAGTCACCGGTTGTGGAAGTGGATGGAAAAATCTACAGTTACTTAAATTCACAAAAGTTGCTGAAAATTCTTGAAAATGTCAAAAAGAACGGATTTCAGAAAAATTCATCGATAGTAAAATCTCGTTAACCTTAAAATTTTTATGTTATGACTCTGGCAGAACTTGAATCTTTAAGAATTCAAAATATTGAACGGATATTGCCTTCAGTTCCCATGTTTTTGGTAGGGATGAGTACTTGTGGAATAGGAAATGGAGCAGAATCGGTGTATCGAAGTTTGGAAAATGAAATCGCATTTCGTCATCTCAACTTCAAATTAAAACAAACCGGTTGTTTTGGCTTTTGTGCCGAAGAACCTATCGTTATGATGTATCAACCTCAAAAACCTTTGGTAGTTTACAGTCGTGTAAACGAAAAGGATGTTCCTGCCATCATTGATGGGATGCTTAAATCCAAAATATGTCACAAAAAAGTACTTTGTCGAATCGATTTTTGGGATCATTTGACTTCAAAAATTGAATATGGTCAAGATTATAAAGATATTCCGCATTGGGACGAAATTTCCTTTTTTAAAGGTCAGAAAAAAATAGTATTGCGTGATGCAGGTTTCATCGATCCTGAATCCATTCTTGATTATATTGCAGTGGGTGGGTACAAAGCTCTTTCAAAAGTATTGACCGGTATGCAACCTGACGAACTGATTGATGAAGTTACAAAATCCAAACTCAGGGGTAGAGGAGGTGCTGGATTTCCTACCGGTACCAAATGGTCAATCATGAAGCGTTCAAAAGCTGATGTAAAATATATTATTTGTAATGCGGATGAAGGTGACCCGGGAGCATATATGAACAGAAACGAGATTGAAAGTGATCCGCACATGTTGATAGAAGGGATGATTATCGGTGCTTATGCTATGGAAGCAAATCAGGGCGTTATTTATATCAGAGCCGAATATCCGCTGGCAGTTAAAAGATTTCAATTGGCCATGCAACAAGCAAGAGAATATGGACTGTTGGGGAATAATATTTTAAATTCAGGTTTTAATTTCGATATTCAATTGGTTGAAGGAGCCGGAGCATTTGTTTGTGGAGAAGAAACCGCATTAATTGCTTCCATCGAAGGAAAAGCCGGACGTCCCATGCCTCGCCCTCCTTATCCTGCCGAAAAAGGATTGTATGGCAAACCAACCAATATCAATAACGTAGAAACATGGTGCAATATTCCGGTGATTATAGAAAAAGGAAGCAATTGGTTTACTCAAACGGGCACGGAAAAAAGCGCCGGAACCAAAGTGTTTTCGCTGGTAGGAAAAGTTAAAAATACCGGTTTGGTAGAACTTCCGTTGGGTTCAACACTTGAAAAATTTATTTTTGAGATAGGAGAAGGAACAGGTACAAACAAACGTATAAAGGCCGTTCAAACCGGAGGCCCTTCAGGAGGCTGTATTCCGCTGGAATATTTCAGTACGCCCGTCGATTATGAATCTTTATCGAGTTTGGGTGCTATCATGGGTTCCGGTGGAATGGTGGTTATGGATCAGGATAATTGCATGGTGGATGTGGCAAAATATTTTTTAGAATTTAGCGCCAACGAATCTTGTGGTAAATGTACGCCTTGTCGCGAAGGACTTTCACAGGCGCTGGCTATTATGAATAAAATATCCAAAGGAGAGGGAAACTTTGAAGATATAAATACACTGGAATTATTGACACAAACAATCAGGGATACAGCCATTTGTGGCTTGGGACAAACGGCGCCAAATCCAATTCTTACTACTTTGCGTTATTTTAAAAATGAGTATGAAGAACATATTCAAGAAAAACGATGTCATGCTGGAACTTGTGAATCGTTATTTTTGGCATTGTGTGAAAACAGTTGTCCGTTACACATGAATATTCCTGGTTATATTGAATTGATTAAGGAAGATCGCATTGAAGAAGCTTTTGAACTTACTTTGCGCGATAATCCGATACCCGGCACCATTGGTAGAATTTGCCATTTTCACTGTCAGATGCGTTGTCGTAGAGAAATGGTAGATGGCCCGGTTGCTCAGGGTGAAATTCATCGTTATTTAGCCGATACCATGTATCAGTTGGGGAAGGAAAATGAAATTTATAACCGCCTGATTGCCGAAAAACTTCCTTCTTCAGGTAAAAAAATTGCCATTGTAGGCGCCGGTCCGGCCGGAATTACGGCTGCATTTTATCTGGTGAGACTGGGACATGATGTTACCGTTTTTGATGCAATGCCCGAAGCAGGAGGTGTTTTACGTTACGGAATTCCGCAATATCGTCTTCCTAAATCGGTACTAAAAAAAGAACTGAAACTGATAAAGAAATTAGGTGTTAAATTCGTATTTAATACCCGCATTGGAAAGGACATTTTTTTGCATGATTTGAAAAATGAATTCAATGCGGTTTATCTTGCTTTTGGTGCTTGGAAAGACATAGATTTAAATATTCCCGGAGAAAAATACAGAGGTGTTTTTGCCGGAACCGATATATTGAAAAATCTTTCGTTGGACAAGATGCCAAAAATTGGACAGAAAATTGTAATTATTGGTGGAGGCAATGTGGCCATTGATGCAGCCAGAAGTTTATGGAGGCTGGGAAAAGATGTAACGGTGGTTTACCGCAGAGAAAAAGTAGATATGCCGGCTAATAAGGATGAAATTGCTGAAGCGGAAGCCGAGCAGATTCATTTTAGGTTTTTGGCTGCTCCACATGAAATTGTTGCTGATAATTCAGGAAAAGTGAAAGCTCTGAAAATTGAAGTTATGACAACTGGACCGGTCGATTCTTCAGGCCGAAGGAAACCGATTGCAACCGGAAAGTTTGAAGAAATTCCTTGTGATACGGTTGTTCTGGCTGTTGGAGAACGTGTAGATTCTGCTCCGTTTGCATCAGAAGGATTAAAAGTTACCAAAGATGGAAGATTAGTTGTCCACCCTTTTACTTTTCAAACATCTGTTTCAAATATTTTTGCCGGTGGAGATGCAGTTATGGGTCCGGCAACCGCTGCCGAAGCAATGGGAATGGCAAAAAGAGCAGCAGAAGCCATCGATTTCGAATTAATGAAAGAAAAGCGTTTCCATTTACTGTTCAGGAAATTTGAATATAGAAATGTCGTTCCTGCTGATATTAAGAAATCGCCAAAAAATATTTCCACAAAAATTCAGGTAAAAGAACGTGTTGGTAATTTTCATGAGGTTTCTATAGGCTACACCGGCGAACAAGCTCGAAACGAAGTAAACCGATGCTTGCGTTGCGACGTGAAAATCAATTAACATATATGATTTTTTATATTTTTTGTTCGATTTCATAATTCAATTCAACTTATCAAATAACCTTACAGGGAAAAATTTTATCAATTTATGAAAATCATAATTAATCATCAGCCGGTTGATGTAAAAGAAGGAATCACTGTTATGGAAGCTTGCCGAACGGTCGGCATTGATATTCCTTCGCTTTGCTTCCTTAAAGATGTTTCCGAGAACGCTTCTTGTGGTGTTTGTGTGGTAGAAGTCAAGGGAGCACGAAGTTTATTGCGTTCGTGTATTACAAAAGTTACTGATGGCATGGAAATTCTTACGGCTTCGCCACGCGTGAGGGAAGCACGAAAAGTCAACGTTGAGTTGATTTTGGCTAATCATCCACAGGATTGTTTACAATGCGACCGAAATTTGAATTGCGAATTGCAAAGTTTAGCCTTTCAATTGGGAATTAAAGAGAGTCGTTTTGTGCGGACCAGAAAAAAATATTTTCCACAAGATGAAACATCTCTTTCTTTGGTTCGTGATCCAGAAAAGTGTATTTTATGTGGTCGATGTGTTGCGGTGTGTAACGAAATGCAAACCGTGAATGCCATTGATTTCTCAGGCAGAGGATTAAACACGAGAATTTCGACTTTCTTCGATAAAGGATTAGGTGCTACCTATTGTACAAATTGTGGCCAATGTTCGCTGGTTTGCCCAACGGGCGCCATCACTGAAAAAAGTTATGTTCAACAGGTATGGCAGGAAATTCATAATCCCGATAAAGTAGTTCTGATTCAAACTGCACCGGCTGTCAGGGTAGGGATAGGTGAAGCAATGGGCATGCCTTATGGAAGCTTGGTTACCGGACAAATGGTGGCCGGTTTGAGAAGATTGGGATTTTCTAAAATTTTCGATACCAATTTCGCTGCCGATCTCACCATTATGGAAGAAGCAAACGAATTAATGCAACGCATTCATCAAAATGGTGTTTTGCCTATGATTACATCCTGTTCGCCGGGATGGATTAAATTTGCCGAACACTTTTTCCCATCTTCGCTTTCTCATTTATCTACTTGTAAATCTCCTCAGCAAATGTTTGGCGCCATTGCCAAAACTTTTTATGCCGAACAGACCGGCATAGACCCACGAAAAATTGTTGTAGTATCAGTAATGCCTTGTACAGCAAAAAAATATGAAGCTCGTCGGCCGGAAATGGATGATGCATTCCATTATTGGAAAGAAAAATTACAACTTTCAGAAAATGAGCACTTTTTTGATGTCGATTATGCCCTTACCACCCGAGAACTGGCCAGAATGTTCAAAGAAAGCGGGATAGATTTCCAACATTTACCATCGGAAGATTTTGATCAGCCGCTGGGTGTTTCTACCGGAGCAGGAACTATTTTCGGAGTAACGGGTGGAGTAATGGAAGCTGCTTTAAGAACTGCTTATGAAACTATGACAGGCCGGCAACTGAAGGATGTGGAATTTTTGTCAGTCAGAGGAATGAAAGGTATTAAAGAAGCAGAAATTGATTTAAACGGAACAAAAATAAAAGTTGCTGTTGCCCACACCTTGAAAAATGCACGATTTTTGCTCGAACAGATTCAAAATGGAATTTCACCCTATACTTTCGTAGAGATTATGACGTGTCCGGGAGGATGTTTGGGAGGTGGTGGTCAGCCTATCCCGACTAATTTCGAGATTAGAGAAAAAAGGGCTGCATCCATTTATCGTGAAGATGAACACAAAAAAATAAGAAAATCTCATGAGAATCCCGAAATACAATATCTTTACGAACATTTTTTGGAAAAACCGTTGGGTGAAAAGTCTCATCATTTGTTGCATACCCATTATGTGGAAAGAGGATGTTAAGTTATAGATTTTTTCTATTTTCATATTAATATTTTCAGTTTGATTAATCATTTCAAACTTATAATTTTGCTATAAATAATTAAACAAAAAAGGAGGTATTTATGAAAACTATTGAATTTACAAAGCTTAATGCTGAAGGATCTAAAAAAGTGGTAGAGGCATTGCAGCAACTTTTGGCCGATTATCAGATTTTTTACACCAATCTGCGTGGATTTCACTGGAATTTGAAAGGAAAAGATTTCTTTATTAATCATGCCAAATTTGAAGAACTGTACGATAATGCAGCCGAAAAAGTGGATGAAATTGCAGAACGCATTTTAATGTTGGGTGGAACGCCGAATCATAATTTCAGCGATTACCTCAAAACAGCTAAGCTCAAAGAAACCGGTCTGGTAACCGATGGAGACACTGGATTGAAAAATGTATTGGAATCTTACGCTTACTTTATTGAAAGCGAAAGAAATATCATCAAACTGGCAGAAGCTATCGACGATGAAGCTACAGTTGCTCAAATGAGTGATTATATTAAGGAACAGGAAAAAAGGGTATGGATGCTGGTTTCCTATTTTGAAAAATAAATGATATTATTGAGAAATAGGCGTAAAGGTCTAAAATTAAAAAAACGGGGTTGATATGCAGTCAATCCCGTTTTCGTTTATCTTGATTTTTCTGGGCTGGTCAGTGATTAAATTTCCCATTGTTCACAAGCATCAATGAGTTCATCAAACGATTTTACCGAAGATTGTTTTTTTATTTCATTGATTTGATTTTCCATCGCCATTTCATAAGTTTCTTCATCTACATCACGAATCACTCCCATAGCTATAGGCATTTCCGGACCTTCCATTAATGCGAGTCTGGTGTGTAGAAATGTATCTTTGCATTTTGCGTCATGAATTAGAATATCATTTTCAGAAATACCATTTACACCAATCGTTACAACTTTCAGTTGGTATCCATCCAAAATTAATCCTTTATCTTTGCTTTTCCCAAAAATCATTGGTTTTCCATGTTCAAGGACGATAATTCGGTCATCTCTGGTTTCTTTCTCAGCCAACCATCCATGTGCACCATCATTGAAAATCACACAATTTACCAGACATTCTACCACAGAAGTTCCTTTATGGCGGGCAGCAGCCATCATTACCATTTGAGAAGTCTTCAGATCGACATCCAATAGTCTTCCAAAAAATGTTCCACCAGCGCCAAAAGTTAGTTCAGCCGGACGAAAAGGCCGCTCTACCGTACCATAAGGAGATGATTTGGTAACAAAACCTTTTTTGGTGGTGGGAGAATATTGCCCTTTCGTAAGTCCATAAATCTGGTTATTGAAAAGCAATACATTGATGTCCACATTCCGTCTAACGCTGTGAATAAAATGATTTCCTCCAATTGCTAAACAATCTCCATCACCGGTAACTTGCCAAACAGTCAAACCAGGATTGGCAACTTTTACACCGGTTGCCACACAAGCTCCTCTTCCATGAATGGTGTGAAATCCATAAGTATTGGTGTAATAGGGTAGGCGAGAAGAGCAACCAATTCCTGAAATGATAACTGTCTCGTGTGGTGCAACGCCTAACTCTGCCATTGTTTTGACCAGAGAATTGAAAATGGCATAATCTCCACATCCGGGACACCAACGAGGTTGCTGGTCTGTTTTGAAATCGGCAGGCAAATATTTTGTTTCTTCCATGATTTATTTTTTGATTTTTCCGGATTCGTAAAATAATTGTTATAACAGTGAAATAAAATGATTTTCCAACTCAGTAGTTTTAAAAGGTTGACCTTGAACTCTGTTAAATTGGCTAAATATTTTACCGGGAATTTTTGAACGCAAATACGAAACAAACTGACCAGTATTCAGTTCACAAACAACTATTTTATTATATTTCTCAATTACATTTTCTGTATTGGCTGGCAATGGGAAAAGGTAAGTAAAATGAGCTAACGCTATTTTATATCCTTTGTTGTTCAAATTATCTACTGCACTTTTCAAATGCCCGTAAGTTCCGCCCCAACCAATTACCAACAAATCGGCATCTATATTTCCTTCAATTTCGAGTTCGGGAATTTTTTTTACAATATTATCAACTTTTTGCTTTCTTGTCAAAACCATTTTTTCGTGATTTTCCGGATCAGTTGAAAGATTTCCTGTTGCATAATCTTTTTCCAGTCCTCCGTTGCAATGCTGAAATCCTTTCATCCCCGGAATACTCCAATAACGAATTTTGGTATCTTCATTTCGAGTGGTAACCTTGTAGTTTTCCATGTCCGAAGGCACATAATAAGGCTGAATTTCGGGCAGGTCGGCAAGCTTTGGCAAACGCCAGAGAGAACTTCCATTTCCAATAAAGGCATCGGTCAGAAGAATAACGGGCGTCATGTTTTCCAATGCTATTTTGCTGGCCATGAATGCATAATGAAAACACATATCGGGAGAAGGTGCAGCCAAAATTACAAGAGGACTTTCTCCACTGCGTCCATACAATGCTTGAAGCAAATCGCCCTGTTCGGTTTTTGTTGGCATTCCTGTTGATGGGCCACTTCGCATCACATCAACGATAACCAATGGTAATTCGGCCATTACAGCCAAACCAATTCCTTCTGTTTTTAACGACATACCAGGTCCGGAAGTACTCGTTGCAGCCAAACATCCGGCAAAAGAAGCTCCTATTGCCATCGTAATGCCTGCAATTTCGTCTTCCGCTTGCACGGTTTTAACACCAATACCTTTTTGCAATGCCAATTCATGCATGATGTCAGTGGCAGGTGTAATAGGGTAACTTCCAAGAAAAAGCTGAAGCCCTGCTTTTTCGGCAGCAGCAATCAATCCCCATGCAGTGGCTTTGTTTCCATTTATACTTGTGTATTTGCCTTTCGGCATTTCGTGTGATTTTTCTATTACAAAATTGGATACAGTCAGATGCAGATTTTCACCATAATTATATCCATCGGTAAGAACCTTAATATTTGCCTGTAAAATTTGCGGTTTTTTCGCGAATTTGTTTTCCAAAAAATGAATGGCTTTATCCAACGGTCGATTAAAAAGCCAGCAAACTAAACCTAAAGCGAGCATATTCTTGCTGCGTAACACAGTTTTGTTGTCAAAGCCAAAGTTTTCAAGACTGCTTTTGGTCAGAGTGGTCAGTGGAATGGGAATAAGCTGAATGGTTTCTGAAAGTGAAAGTTCTTCAAAGGGATTATCAGTGGTAAAATTTGCCTTTTTAAGATCTGATGGTTGAAAGGAATCCCTGTCAAAAATGACAATACTGCCTTTTTTCAGATTTTTTGCGTTCACTTTCAGCGCTGCCGGATTGAGCGCGACCAAGACGTCGATTTCGTCACCGGGAGTATAAATTTTGTTGGCCCCAACATGAACCTGAAAACCAGAAACTCCACCCAAAGTGCCTTGTGGAGCTCTTATTTCGGAAGGAAAATCGGTAAAAGTAGATATTTCGTTTCCTAATTCTGCAGAAAGTTGAGCAAACAAATTCCCGGTTAGCTGCATACCATCGCCTGAATCGCCTGAAAACCGTATAACGATATTGTCCAATTGAATGGATTGTGATTTATTCATTTTAAAAACAGTGGATGAATTAAATAATATCTGAGAAAAAACTATTTTAAAACTATATGTGCTTAAAAATCGGCATTTTTTGGCGTACGTGGAAAAGGAATTACATCGCGTATGTTGGACATACCGGTAACAAAAAGAAGAAATCGTTCAAAACCGAGTCCGAATCCCGAATGAGGAGCATTGCCAAATTGACGTGTTTCGAGATACCACCAGATA
>JAAYUQ010000055.1 GCA_012517575.1 Bacteroidales bacterium
ATTTCCGATTTCTGGAAAAACACCCGATTTGATGTTCTGAATGCCGATTGCGGAATAATAGTATTGCGGACCGGCTGTAGGAAAAATAATAAATACCAGATAATAAACAAAGAATGAAAATAAAATGGTAAAGAAAAAATATTCAAAATATTCTCGATGACTAAAATAAATATATGCAATGGAACCAACGATAAGCAAATAATAAAAAAAATAGCCTATATACATTAATTCGCTGAACCAGTGCCATGTAAATAACTGACAAAATAAAAAAGCCGGTTGAAAACCAAATAGCATTTGATCCCAGTTGGCCAGCAAATAGTCATGATTTGAAATGAAACGATTAATGTCAAAAGTTTCTGGATACCAAAAAACAATCAAAATTCCTATAAATAGGTTTCTCAATATTTTTATAGATTTCCAGTTTAAAATACTGTTGAAATAAACAAGAAAAAGAATAACCGACATGATAATGAAACGATGCATCATCAAAGGATAAATGCTGTTGAAGCGGCTTAACGACAAGATAATAACCGAACTGACAAAAATATAAACCAAAGTTAGTTTTTCGACCAGAAAAAACCGAAATTTTGGGGTGGAAATTTTTTTCATTTCATCAATCTGAAAGGATCATTTTTTATGTAAAAAATCTATTGGAAGCTGATCGGTAAGAATCGAGTAAAAACATTTCCTTTAATTCTTCACAAAGCTATATTTTCCTTTCTAATTTTGCATCAAATAGAATAAAATTTTAAGAATAATTCCATTTTGATAAATTTAGATGGATAAGCAATTTTTCTTTTAGGAATTATCTCTTTTTTTATTTTTTCTGAAACAAATTTTGTCGTGTTGTTAGAATGAAAGAATGCAACATTTCCTGAATGAATATCGATTATAAGAGATTTTGTAACAGCATAAGTATAAATATCTCAATAATTTGATTATTTTTGCAGGTAATTTCTAATTTTCTCAAGAATGCCCGAGATTAAATCCATTGACGAATTAAAGATTCCGGAACCTACACTGAGACGTTTGCCGTGGTATTTGGCTTATGCAAAACTCATGATGGAGAAGGGAGAAACTTATTTGTCCTCTACTCAGATTGCCAACAATATTGCAGTGGATGTTTCTATTGTAGCTAAAGATTTGTCTTACGTTCAAATTTCGGGACGGACACGGGTAGGTTATGCTACTGCTGAGCTGATCAATGTACTGGAGCGTTTTCTCGGCTTTACGGAATCACACAAGGCTTTCATGTTTGGAGTTGGTAATTTGGGAGGTGCTTTAATGCACGACAACGGGTTGGAACAGTTTGGTTTGAAAATCGTGGCAGGTTTTGACGTAAAGTATGAATTAGCAGGCACAAGCATCAATCGCATCCCCATTCATCATATCGAAAAATTTCCCGAACTGCAGCGACAGACAGGTGTTATCATTGGTATTTTGACCGTTCCTGTCGACAAGGCGCAGGAAGTTTCGGAGTTAATGATTCAAGGCGGTATTCGTGCAATATGGAATTTTACTCCTTTTAGAATAAGAGTACCGGAGAATGTCGTGGTACAAAATACTTCCATTTATGCTCATCTGGCCGTGATGTTCAATCGCTTGAATGCCATAATTAACAAATAGTTTCTCATAATCAGCTGCTTAAGGAAAAATGAAAATTTTTGCCATCGGACAAAATTATCCCGAACACAACAAGGAATTACAAAATAACAATCCTACTGAGCCTGTGGTCTTTATGAAACCTGACACAGCGCTGCTGAAAAACAACAAACCTTTTTATATTCCTGATTTTTCCAATGAACTTCATTATGAAACGGAATTGATTATTCGATTCAGCCGTATCGGGAAAAATATTCAGTCGAAATTTGCTTATCGTTATTTTGATGAAATAGGTTTGGGAGTTGATTTTACAGCCCGCGATTTGCAGAGAAAACTTAAAGCTGAGGGAAAACCATGGGAAATTTGTAAAGCTTTTGATAATTCGGCTGTTGTTGGCGACTTCCTGCCGGTTTCTGAATTTAAAGATATCCAAAATATCCAATTTCATCTGGATATCAATGGAATAACTGTGCAACAGGGCGATTCGAAAGATATGATTTTTCCGGTTAATGAACTTATTGCCTATGTTAGTCGTTTCTTTACATTAAAAATTGGTGATATATTGTTTACCGGAACACCTGCCGGTGTTGGAAGTGTTCACCCAGGCGATCATCTGGAAGGCTATATCGGCAATCGTAAGATGTTCGATTTTTATGTAAAATAGTAGCGCTTAACTTAAGCTGAATAATAACTTTTTGTTTTGAACGTTTTTAATTTGTCTGTTTTTTTATATCAATTACTCCTTTGAGGACGTTTTATGAAAATTAAATACTTGTTTTTTTCTTTTTTTGTGGTTGTCAGTGCTTGGTGCTCAGCTCAAAATGCTTACTCTACGTCTCATAAACTCAATTGGACGGGAATTGAAAAGTGGTTTGCCGATTCGTCCTCCGTTCAGGTAATTTCGTTTCAGAATGCACATTATCCTTCCGAAAACCGTTTGCCTTATTTCAATTATCGAATACCGGCCGGAAATTATTCGTATAAAGCCGTTTTGTCCAACTCAGTTTTTGAACCTGTCAGCACAGAGGAGGCTCGAATTTTAAGCGACGCAGCTGTTTTTTCTTCTGAACCTGTAATGGAAACCCGATATCTTGTAGATAGAGGAAGTCGACTTTTTGATGTTCAGATTTTACCATTTGTTTTTCGGGACGGAAAATTTTTCAAATTAATCTCCTTTGATTTATCCATTTCTGAAACTGCTCTCCCACAGCAGGCAAAAAATGCATTCACACACAGTTTCGCTTCATCTTCAGTGTTGGCACAGGGAAAGTTTGTTAAAGTTAAACTGGCTGAAACAGGAATTTACAAACTTACTTATGAAGATTTGGTTTCAATGGGCATCAATCCCGCCAATGTCAGGTTATTTGGTTATGGCGGTGGTGTACTGGATCAAAACTTTACTCAAACCAAACCAGACGATTTGCCCGAAATCCCTATTTGGATGGAAAAGGGTAGTGATGGTATTTTCAATTCCGGTGACTATATCTTGTTTTACGCTCAAGGTGTAGTGCGTTGGTCGTTTGATAAAAACAAATCAATGTTTGTTCACAAAAATAATTCGTATTCACAATACGGTTATTACTTTATTACCTCCGATGCCGGAGTGGGCAGAAAAATAGAATCAAAAAATATTGAAGTTCCTGCCGATGCTACCATTTATCAGGTGGATGAATTTACAGATTATCAACTTTATGAGAAAGATTTGCAGAACCTTACCAAATCGGGAAAAGAATTTTATGGTGAAACATTTAGCAATACGCTTTCTTATAGTTTTACTTTTAATTTTCCTAATGTTATCAAATCCAATACATTAAAACTTTCAATTGATGTAGCTACTTCTTCGATGGAAAATTCGTCTTTTAGTTTAAATTTGAATGGATCTCAAAATAAAACCCTTTCGGTTATAAAAAACTCGGGTGATAATTATGAAATGGCGAAATCCGCTTCTGCAATTTACACTCTTACACCCGACAATGATATATTGACGTTCAATATAACTTACAACAAATCAACTTCTACATCCACCGGTTATTTGAATTATATTGAGATAAATGCTCGAAGAAAATTGATTATGCAGGGTGTAGCCATGCGTTTTCAAAATGTTGATTTTCTTGGAAAATCTGCCTACAATGCTTATACTTTGAGCAATGCTAACAGCAATGTACAAATTTGGGACATTACCGATTCTCAAAATATTTATCGTGTGGCTACTACCTCCCTTCCCGACAATAAACTATCTTTTGTCGCTTCTGGCAATGAGTTTCATCAGTATGTTGCCATCGATCCTTCATCCGGAACTTCTTTCGCCAAACCTGAAATTGTCGGTGTGGTTGCCAATCAGAATCTTCACGCACTGCAACCTTCTGATTTGGTTATCATTACACATCCTGATTTCCTTTCTCAGGCAGAATCTTTGGCTCAAACTCATCGAGACAAGGATGGACTTTCGGTTAATGTAGCAACAACAGAACAGGTTTATAATGAATTTTCATCCGGAACACCGGATGCCACATCTTACCGTTGGTTCGTAAAAATGCTGTATGACAGAGCTTATGAAACAAATAACACCGCCGATCTGCCGAAATACCTTCTCCTTTTCGGACGCGGTTCTTACGACAACAGAGGTATTGTTCCCAACTCTGGCGACAATCTGATTCTGACCTATCAGGCCGATAATTCTCTGGTACTCACTTCTTCCTATGTTACGGATGATTATTTTGGCCTTATGGACGACAGCGAAGGAACGCAAGTCCCTTCCGATTTGCTGGATGTTGCTGTTGGACGTTTTCCCGTTACTACTACGCAACAAGCTTCGGATGTGGTAAATAAAACAATTAATTACATTGAGAACAAAGAAAAGGGAATTTGGAAAAATCAGATTTGTTTTCTCGCTGATGATGGTGACAATGCTCTTCACATGCGTCAGTCTGACAGCATTGCCGTAACGGTTGCAAAGAATGTTCCTGCTTTTCAGATCAATAAAATTTATCTCGATGCTTTTGTGCAGGAAGTTAATGCCAGTGGGCAAAGTTATCCGTTGGCCAGAAGTCGTTTTCATAATTTGTTGCGCTCCGGTATGTTTTTACTGGATTATACGGGTCATGCAGGTTATGCAGGTTGGACAAACGAAAATATCCTTACCACAGCCGACGTAAAATCTCTATCGAATAAAAACTTGCCCGTTTGGATGGCTGCTACCTGCGATTTTCTTCAATTTGACGTTAAGCCCGTTTCAGCCGGAGAATATGTTATTTTAAATTCGGTGGGCGGAGGTATTGGCTTGTTTTCAGCTGCCCGACCGGTTTACGCTTCGCAAAATTTCTATATAAACAAATATTTTGTCGAAAATCTGTTTAAGAAAAACGGAGATTATCCGCGAGTAGGAGATGCTGTCCGTTTAGCCAAAAATTCCATCGGCACCGAAAACAACAAACTTTCTTACATCTATTTGGGCGATCCGGCCGTCAGATTGAATTATCCCGATCAGTACAAGGTGATTACTTCCAAAATCAATGACAGCGAAGTTTTAGGCAAGGATACGCTAAAAGCTCTTTCTACTGCTACTGTTTCGGGCTTTATTGCCGATCAGAACGGAAACAAGGTTTCAGACTTCAATGGAACAGTGGAAATAGTTGTTTATGACAAAGTCGAAAAAATTACTACTTTAAACAACGAAGGCGATGGCACATTGACTTATTACGATCGTTCTAATACTTTGTTTTCTGGCAAAGTGAAGGTGGTCAACGGTGAATTTACTTTTACTTTCCTGCTTCCAAAAGATATCAAGTATAATTATGGTTCGGGGCGAATCAATTATTATGCTTACGACGAAACTAACAATTTTGAAGCACAGGGTTATTTTGAGAATTTTTTAATTGGCGGTTCGAGTACCAATTTACCCAACGACAATATTGGTCCAGAAATCGATATATATCTCAATTCTCCGGAATTTGTTTCGGGAGGAAAGGTGAACGAAACACCACTTTTTGTTGCCAATATTTCTGACGAAAACGGCATCAATACTGTTGGTAGCGGTATTGGTCATGACTTGTTGCTGACAGTAGACAATGACCCAAATAAGACCTATATTTTAAATGATTATTATACTGCAGCCGAAAACAGTTATCAGCAAGGAACGGTGTCTTATAAATTGTCCACGCTCCAAGAAGGAAAACATACTTTAACTTTCAGAGCATTTGATTTGCTAAATAATTCGACATCCGATACCATCGAATTTGAAGTAGTGAAAGGTCTGGCCCCAGTCATTTTTTCGGTTTATAATTACCCGAATCCCGTTAGGGAACAGACGAAATTTGTCATTCAGCACGATCGTCCTGAAACTCTCCTGACTACTACCGTTGAAATTTTCGATTTATCAGGACGTAAAATTTGGATGTTTTCTCAAACTTCAGCCGATGAAGTAACTTGGAACCTGACAACTTCCAACGGAGAAAAAGTTCAGAAAGGTATTTATCTTTATCGGGTAAGTATTCGTACCGAAAACAGTTCGTTAACGTCAAGAACAAACAAAATTATTGTTTTTTGAGACAATAAAATTCAAATGGAACGTTAATATTTTTACTAATAAAAAATGTCTATTTTTTTAATTTTTTGATTCATAATATAATAAATAAGAATAATGAAGAAGAGGTTTTTGATTTTCAGTTTTTTTGTCTTGATTGCGCTTTGTGGTTTTGCACAAACGGATACCAATAATCCGGTAATTACCGCTGTACCTTCTTTGACAATTGCTCCCGATGCTCGAGCTGGTGGAATGGGTGATGTTGGTGCTGCAACAGCTCCTGATGTCAATTCTCAATATTGGAATCCGGCAAAATATTCATTTATGGAAAGTGAAGTTGGCGTTTCTCTTTCTTATACGCCATGGTTGAGCAAGCTGGTAAGCGACATTAATTTGGTATATGCTTCCGGTTATTGGAAATTTGACGAATTGCAGTCGGTAAGCGCTTCTTTGCGTTATTTTTCGTTGGGTGATATTTCATTGATGGATGAATTGGGTTATCCGCAAGGTTCTGCTCATCCCAACGAATATGCTTTCGATATAGCTTATTCACGTTTGCTTTCCACCAAATTTTCGGCGTCGGTAGCTTTGCGTTATATTCGTTCCGACTTAAACAATGGAGTTAATATTAACGGAGGCACAGAAATGTATCCTGGAAATGCTTTTGCAGCCGATGTGGCAGGTTATTACCGTACGCCTATTACCATGGCTACGGGTGATGCTAATTTGGCGTTGGGTTTTGATATTTCCAATATTGGATCTAAAATTTCGTATGATGAGAATGAAACCAGTAATTTTATTCCGACCAATTTGCGAATTGGCGGATCATTTGATTATCCTATGGACGCTTACAACCGTTTTTCATTCAGTGCCGATGTCAATAAGTTGTTGGTGCCAACTCAAAATGATATGACCATCGAAGAATACAGCGATATTTCTTCTATCAACGGTATTTTTAAATCGTTTAACGATGCGCCTGGCGGATTCAGCGAAGAACTGAAAGAAGTAATGTGGTCGGTTGGCGCTGAATATGCTTACAATAATCAATTCTTTGTTCGTGCTGGTTATTTTAACGAAAGTCAGGAAAAGGGGAATCGCAAGTATTTTACGGCCGGTGCAGGATTCAAATTAAATGTTTTTCAGCTTGATGCCGGTTATGTGATTGCTACTTCGCAGTCTAATCCGCTGGATCAAACGTTGCGCTTTTCTTTGTCGTTTGACCTGAACGGATTGAGGAATTTGGCAAAGTAACCGAATAATTTTATTGCTGCTGAAAAATTTCTATTAACAATACAAAAACGGTTGTTTCCTCTTGAAGGGTTGCAGCCGTTTTTTCGTTTAAATTGAATGTTTATGAATATTCGAGTAGGTTTTGGTTTTGATGTTCATCCTTTCGCTGCTAACAGGGAATTATGGCTGGGCGGAATCCGGGTGAAATATGAAATGGGTTTGGCAGGGCATTCGGATGCCGATGTGTTGATTCACGCTTTATGCGATGCACTATTGGGAGCGGCTGCTTTGCGCGATATAGGCTATCATTTCCCTGATAATGCTGTTGAATTTGAAAATATTGACAGCAAAATTTTGCTTGCAAAAACCATGACGTTACTTAGTGAAAAGGGTTTTTCTGTTGGTAATGTTGATTGTACGGTTTGTGCAGAAGAACCCAAGTTAAATGCCTATATTCCACAAATGCAGACGTGTCTGGCAAACCTTATGCAACTTGACGATTCCGATGTTTCTATCAAAGCCACCACTTCCGAAAAAATGGGTTTTGTCGGTAGAAAAGAAGGAATTACAGCTTACGTGGTTGTGCTTATTTATCGACGGGAGTAATTTTTTTATTTTTTTTCTGTTTGTTTTGTTTCCTTTCTACATTATGGGTCTTCCAAGAATTCTATAAGATGATTGAAAATTTCTATCGAATTTTCTGAATTATTTTATAAAATAATTATTACTTTTGCAGTAGTAAAAATTAAAACAATTATAAAATTATAATTATGTCAGTATTAGTTGGAAAACAAGCACCCGTTTTTAGCAGCAAGGCTGTGGTAAACGGAAACGAAATTGTAGATGATTTTTCTCTTGCTCAATACAAAGGAGAAAAATATGTAGTATTTTTCTTTTATCCTGCCGATTTTACTTTTGTATGTCCTACCGAATTAATTGCTTTTCAGGAAAAAGCCAATGAGTTTGAGGCTCGCAACACAGTGGTAGTCGCAGCTTCTACTGATTCTGCCTTTTCTCACTGGAAGTGGCTGCAAACTCCCCAAAACGAAGGTGGTATCAAAGGCGTAACTTATCCGATAGTGTCCGATCATTCGTTGGCCATATCCAAAGCTTATGATGTATTGGCCGGCGATGTGGATTATGATGAAGATGGAAATGAAATTTTTGTGGGAGCGCCGGAAGCTTACCGAGGACTTTTCCTTATCGATAAGGACGGAGTGGTGCGTCATCAGGTTGTAAACGATATGCCGATAGGTAGAAATGTAGATGAAGTGTTGCGTGTAATTGATGCGCTGCAGTTTACCGAACAATATGGCGAAGTTTGTCCGGCCAACTGGAAAAAAGGAGATAAAGCCATGAATCCTACACAGGAAGGTGTAGCTGATTACTTGTCTCACAAATAAGTTTTTCCCTTTTCTCTTTTAAAATCCGCTTAAGAATTTTTAATTAAGCGGATTTTTTTGTTCTCATCGATTGCCAAAGTTTTGCAAAAAATTTGTTTCGATCTTTCCAATTTTTTATGAAATATTTTAGAAACTGATTCGGAAAATTCAGTGTTTTTCAAATTATAGATTATGAGCATTTTGATTAAATATTGAGAGTTCTTTTACAAAGATTTGGAAATAAAATGTTAACTTTGAAACCGGTTTTAAAAACTGTTTTCGCATAAAAGGTTAGAAGAAAACAGTTTATTTTTTAAGAACAAAATTTTTTAATATGCAAAAAATTAAAGTTGGCATAGTGGGAGGGGCAGGATATACGGCAGGCGAGTTGTTGCGCATCCTGATTTATCATCCGGAAGTTGAAATTGTGTTTGTAAACAGCAGCAGCAATGCTGGAAATTTTGTGGCTGATGTTCACAGCGGATTAACAGGTGAAACGGATTTGAAATTTACTGCCGAGTTACCACTACAACAAATTGATGCCTTGTTTTTGTGCACAGCACATGGCGACAGCAAAAAATTTATTGAAGAGCATGACGTTCTTGCGTCAGTGAAAATAATTGATCTTTCTACCGATTTCCGTGAAAAGAGAGCCAATCATGATTTTGTTTACGGTTTACCGGAACTGAACCGAAAAGAAATTGTTTCTGCCCGACACATAGCCAATCCCGGTTGTTTTGCCACGGCCATTCAGTTGGGATTGTTGCCGCTGGCAAAAAACGGTTTGTTGAAAGATGAAATTCATGTCAATGCCATTACGGGTTCTACCGGCGCCGGAGTAAAATTGTCCGCTACTTCTCATTTTAGCTGGAGGAACAATAATGTTTCCATTTACAAAGCTTTTACGCATCAGCATTTGCACGAAATCAACCAATCGTTGCATCAGTTGCAGCCGTCTTTTGTTCAGACTGTGAATTTCATTCCGGTGCGTGGAAACTTTTCACGCGGCATACTGGCAGCAAGCTATACCAAATGCGACTTGACACTCGAAGAAGCCAACGAAATGTATCGCGAATTTTACAGAGAGGCTGCTTTTACTTTTATTGTAGAAAAAAATCCGGATCTCAAACAAGTTGTAAATACCAATAAAGCATTGGTTTATTTGGAAAAACATGAAGATAAATTGCTCATTGTATCGGTTATCGATAATTTGTTGAAGGGCGCGTCGGGACAAGCTGTGCAAAATATGAATCTGATGTTCGGGCTTGATGAAAAATCCGGTTTACAACTGAAGGCTATTGGGTTTTAACTTTTGTTGAAAAAGCCGGATAAAGTTAAATGATGCTATAAAACATAATTTTCGGACAAAAATTATTGAAAATATTTGCAGCGAATTTCAAAAACCCTTACCTTTGTGCAGTGATTTTTTCATAGTATTAGATTTAAGGTTAACAAAGATTGGTAGTCAGGCGTGGCTACCTTTCGCGTTTTATGGGGGTATGGTTCTTCTATTTTTATCTCAGCGAATTCCATCCTTGTGCCTGAAGTTCTATTTCTCCTCCGTCTCGGCCTACCAAATAGCACCCTGATTCGGGTTTGGTAATATGTCCTACAATTGAAACATTCTCCATGAGTACGATTTTTTCATAATCTTCCAGCGAAGCAGTAAAAACCAGTTCGTAATCTTCTCCACCGTTGAGCGCAGCGGTAACAATATTCATATTCATCTCTTCGGCCATTGCAGCAGCCTGAAAACTTATGGGAATTTTATCTTCGTAAATTCGGCAACCTTTTTTGCTTTGCGTGCAAATATGCAGCAGTTCTGACGATAATCCGTCCGAAATGTCCATCATGGCAGTAGGAATAATATTTTTCTCACGCAATTGTTCAACAATATCGCGTCTTGCTTCTGGTTTCAGCTGGCGTTCCAAAATATATTCGTATCCATCAAAATGAGGTTGTGCCTGTTCATTTCCTTCAAAAACCAGTTTTTCTCTTTCCAACAATTGCAATCCCATGTAAGCTGACCCCAAATCGCCGGACACACAAATCAAATCGTTTTCCTTAGCGCCGTTGCGATAGGTAATTCGTTCTGTTTCTCCTTCTCCCACACAGGAAATGCTGAGCGTAAGACCCGTAAGCGAAGCGCTGGTATCGCCACCTACCAAATCGACTCCATAATTTTCACAAGCCAGCAGAATACCTTCATAAATTTGATCCAAATCTTCTACCGAAAAACGTTTGGATACGCCCAGAGAAACGGTAATTTGTTTTGGTTCCCCATTCATGGCGTAAATGTCGGAAAAGTTGACTATGGCAGCTTTATAGCCTAAATGTTTCAACGGAACATAC
>JAAYUQ010000056.1 GCA_012517575.1 Bacteroidales bacterium
CATTGAAATCGAATTTTTAATTTTTTTGATTTAAATGAGGAGAGTAAGGACAAAAGAGAGCGTGAAACCTATTTTTCCATGTTTTTTTACAAGTTGTCGATTTACATTACAACAATTGAATCCGTATCGATTTATTATATATTTCCAATTTCGTCCATTAAATTTTGTCGGTAGGTTTCTCCGATAAGAATTTTATGTCCGGCAATCATGATCCGATTTTTGCTGATATTTTCTATTTTGTTTTTCTGAACAATGTAGGAGCGGTGAACGCGAAGAAATCTGTCGCGTGGAAGTAAATCTTCCATGCTTTTCATGCTCATCAACGTGATAATAGGTTTCGCATCGTTCCGGACATAGATTTTTACGTAATCTTTCAGTCCTTCCACGAAAAGGATATCATCGAAAAGCACTTGCACCAACTTGTAGTCGGCTTTTACAAAAATTCCCGTTTTTTCTTTTCCTTCATTCAATGCAGCTTTTTGGGAAATTTCAAACCAGTTTAAAGCTTTTTTTGCAGCCGTAAGAAAGTCGCCAAATGAAATAGGCTTGAGCAGATAATCGAGGGCGTTTACCTTGTAACCGTTGATGGCATATTCGCTGAAGGCAGTAGTAAAAATAATTTTTGTGTCGGGATGGACAAACTGTGAAAATTCCATGCCACTGAGTTCGGGCATTTGAATATCCAGAAAAATAAGGTTGGGCTGCTGATTTTCCACATTATGCATGGCCGATATGGCACTCGAATATTTGCCTGTCAGTTTCAGAAAAGGCGTTCTTTGAACGTATGATTCCAGCAATTTGAGGGCAGGAGGTTCGTCGTCAATGATCCAGCAGCTGAGTATCATTTTCAATGTCGATATTGGTATTGATTATCAGAATAGCAGAATATTCGTTGTTTTTAATTTCCGTATCGTAAATATAATGACCCGGATAAAGCAAATCCAGCCGTTTTTGCAATTGCTCCAATCCAATCCCTTTTCCGCTTTTGTCTGATTCGGACTTGGGAAAATAACTATTTTCACAGGTAAATCGCAATAATCCTTCTGTGTTTTCAATTAATTGAATATGAATAAACGATGGTTTGTCAGCACTGATCCCGTGTTTGAAAGCATTTTCTATGAGTGAAATAAAAGTTAGTGGAGCAATTTTAGTGTTACTGTTGGAAATTAAGTTGAATTTTGTAGTTAATTTTATATTTTCGGCCAACCTTATTCGCATCAATTCGATATAGTTTTGCATGAACTCCACTTCCTGCAACAAAGATACAAAAGTTTGATTGTTATCATACAAAACATGTCGCAATAATTTGCTTAAATCTTGTATGGCTTGCTGGGCTTTCACTGGATTCAAATTGATGAGTGCATAAATGTTATTTAAGGTATTAAGTAAAAAATGTGGATTAATCTGATTTTTAAGGTTTTGAAGTTCAGCTTCGGTTTTGGCTTTTTCCAACTCTTTTCGTTCGTTATCGAGTTTAACCCAATGCATACTCATTTTTATGGCTACGCTTAGCCCTGCCACAAGGGTTAGAAAAAAAGCATTGTTGAAAATAAATTTTAGAGGAAAAAAAGGTTTAGGCCTCCTACCTCTCATTCTCATGGGTGGCCGTCCATCATAATTTAAACTGATAACCAATTCGTGAGCAAAATGCATCAATGCCGCTAAGGCTACAATTAAAATTAAATTGATAAGAATAAATTCCTTTGTTTTCCTGTCGAAAAGAAATTTTTCAATCAAATAAAGGTAGTTTACATAAAATACCACAATAAAGCACAGTACCGTAGAGGCTGCATTCCAGAAAAAAACCCAATTAAATTCTTCATTTCTCCTATTGAAAAAGAATAAAGGAAAACATAATACAATCACCCATACCAAAATATGAATAAGAATATTATTTGGCCAGCTTTTCTGATTTTTATTATTATTCATTTTTGAATTGAAATTGGATTATTTTGAATGTTTGAAAATTATGTTTCACTAAATAACATCTGCATCCGGCCCATGTCCGCCGGGTCCACCATCAAAACCCCTACGTGGCATCATGTCGTTTTGCGAAGCTCCATTTTTGAAAATATTGAATCGATAAACGAAATGAACTATAAAGTAAGAAGTTAGTGTGTTGGCAGTAGTATCGGTGATATAATTGGATGTAGCACTTCGATTTATATTGCTTCTCTGCTGCAAAATGTCGTAAATTTTAAAGCGTAAAGTGCCATTTTTTTGTTTAAAAAGCTGTTTCTGAATGGAAGCGTTCCATATCAGAGCTTCTTGCTCGAATCCTGTGGAATAACCGGAATTGGTATTGTATGATAAATCACTATCAATAGAAAAATCATAAGGTAAATAAAGTGAAGTATTGACAGAGGCATTGTAATTGAAATACTCCTGGCCCTGCTGACCTGTCAAGCTGTTTTGAATATTGTTGTAATTAATATTCCCCCGTACCCCAAAATCCATGATGGCAGAACGAAAATCTATTCCCAATCCTTGTCCCAAACCTGTTCGCTGACTTAAGTTAATTTCATTGTTGGAAAATCCGTTGGAATGAGTATAACTGCCTGAAGACAGTGAAAAAACAGAAAAATTTGTTTTCTTAATCGGCAAATTTAACATTAGTCGTCCGTTGGCATTCCAGTTCCCGTTAATATTTTTGTAAGTAGTTTCTTTTTGTCCTGTAGATACATTTGTAGAGGTGGAAGAAACGATATCGTTCAAGGTGTAAGAAGCGTTTCCAAAGAAATTAATATTACTTTTCTGTTGAGGCATAAAATTCATATAGCGAATATTCAGTTGGTGGCTGAACGAAGGTTTTAAATCGGGATTGCCATAAGTTAAGTTTAGAGGGTCAGAAACATCTTTCACGGGCGAAAGTTGCGTTATAGATGGCTGACTTGTGATACCCGAATACCTGATTCTTAAATTGTTTTGTCGACTCCAGCGATAGTTAAACTGTGCAGTAGGCGCATAATTGATACCGTGATTGGAAAGATTGTTATACAGAGAATCGCCTTTATAGGTTTTGCTGTTCGAATTGAATGGTTGCATACTGAAACCAAACATGTAATCATATTTTCCTCTGTTTGCCTTGAAATTCATTTCTACTGACTGGTTTATGAAATCGTTTTCCAACCTTTTGCTGTAGGTAGAATCCATTACCGTATAATTGCCCAAGTCATCTTTGGTTCGGGTGTCCTTGTTCGATTTGGAGAAATTTTGCTGATAATTGTAGGCAAGTTGAATAAAGTTATTGTGACCTATAGGTTCTACGTACGACAGAAAACTTTGCCAGCTTTTACTATTGCTGGTATTGGTAAATTTCTGATCAATAATATCATCAGGTTTGCTTCCAAAATAATAAGTGTTGGAAAGGTTCGAACCATCGTTGTCTGCATTGTTCAACTGTCCCCTTAGTTGGAGGCTGAGCACACGTCCTGTTTTTCCCAATTGTCTACTGACTTCGAGCCTGCCTCCGATATTCTGTCCGTTTCCATCCGAAGAATATTTTGAATCGCCTTTATTGATGGAATCGTTTTCTTCATTGGTAGTAAAGAAGTTACTGATTTCGTCGCGGCTGTTTTCATAAACTCCAACACTTGGCCGAAATATGATGCGGGTAAGTGTGTCGGGCGTCCATTCCATTCGCAGATCCATGTTGAAATTTTGACTATAATTGTTGGTGGTGTCATTTTCGTTTTCAAAAGTATTTCCCCTGCTCAGCATATTTTGCGTTCGAACTTTCGACAATACATCATTATTAGTGGAACCATAACGAACATTTCCGCCCAATTTGAAAGTTTTGGAAAGCTGTGTGTTGAAATTAAATCCACCCATTCCTGACGTCGTAATTCCATCCTGATTTCCAAATATTCTGCGCATGCCACGACCGCCCATATTACCAAACATGCTGGATGCCAAATCGGTAAATCCTGCATTATTGGTATTGTTGAGTCCCCCAATAAAAGTAAACTGATTTTTATTTTTCATAAAATTTAGCATGGCGTTGCCTTCATAGCGATCTTTGCTACCATATCCGGCAAAGGCATTTCCCATCAATCCCTCTTTCATCCCCTGCTTGATAACAAGATTAATCACAGTTTCCTCATCGCTGTCGTCAAAGCCGGTCATTTCTGCTATCTCGGATTTTTTATCCAGCACTTGAACTTTTTCCACCATTTTGGCCGGAAGATTTTTGGAAGCTACTTTGGGGTCGTTGCTGAAAAATTCTTCCCCGTCCACCATGATTTTTTTTATTTCACGTCCGTTGACCGTAATTTTTCCTTCTTTATCAATTTCCACACCGGGCATTTTTTTGAGTAGATCTTCTACCACAGCGCTTTCCATAACTTTAAACGAGCCTGCATTAAATTCCAGCGTGTCTCCTTTTACTCTTACTTCAGGTGCTTTTTCCGTAACAACAACTTCCGAGAGCACTAGTTCTTTCTGTTCGAAGTAGAGTGTATCCAATCTGGCTATTGGGCGAGTAGGCGTAACCTGAACATTCCGAAAAATATCCGTATATCCTAAAAAAGAAATGTTGACTATATAAGTACCGTATTTGACGGGAAGAGAAAAAGAGCCATCATTTTTGCTTGTTTGGCCCGTAACAAAACTGCTATCCTTTGGTTGAAGAACTTTTACATTGGCTAATGCAACGGGTTGTTTAGTGTTTTTATCAACTATTTTCCCGGTAATCATGCCGCTCCCTCCTGCTGCCTGAGCTTGGATAGAAAAAATGCATATAAATAAAACAAAGATAATATTCAACAGTTTTTTCATTCTAAGTAAAATTTTTATTTTTTCACTACAAAATTATTTCTCTTTCAACACAATACCAAACAAAATAGACAAACAGCATAGTTTTATCGACGAACAGGTCAGAAATGCTTGTTATTTGTTGTAAAAGGATAACCAAAAAAATTATTTGGTTCCTTTTATTATGCTTTTCGCCGGTTTGAAAAGTGCTGAAAGAAATAGTTTTCCTTTTTTCAAAAAAGAATTGAAAAGTTAAACTATAATCGTTTTATCCAGTTCGTGGGAAGGGCAGAAATTAAGCGTAACAATTTTCGCTAATTTTAAAAACAATCAATGAATTGTGTTGAAATTTTTCGCAAAATAATTTTCACAAATGAAGTTTCAGATTACTACAAAACCATTATTAATTTTCTTTGGATGTGAACTTTAATTGGGAGAATTTTTTCTTTCTTCTCAGATAATAATCTACAACAATGCTTCGAGTATAAATCATGGGAAAAGAAGTTGCGGTGGAGTAAAGGATATTTTCCTTTCTTTTTTCCAGAAAGTTTGGTTTCATTTTCCTGAAATCGGAACGAGCCTTCAATATGCTTTGTGCATTTTTGGGCTTGGCAGAAATAAGGAATTGGAAAACAGCCATATAATCGAGTATTGCTCGTTTAAAAAACACACTTTTCAATTGTTTTTTCGGGAGATTTTTATACAGCATCAGCAAGTTATTCCGAAAGTTGAGATAAGTTTTAAATGGATGTTCCGAATGCAGCGTACCGCCTCCAATGTGATAAACTACGCTTTCGGGGATACAGGCCAATTGATAGCCGCGGCTGTTGAATCGCCAGCAAAGATCTATTTCTTCCATGTGGGCAAAAAAGTCTGGGTCAAATCCGCCCATTTTGTGAAAAGATGCTGCGCGAACCATCATGCAGGCTCCGGATGTCCAAAAAACATTCATTGGTTCATCGTATTGTCCCTTGTCTTCTTCCACTTCCCCAAAAATTCGTCCCCTGCAGAAAGCAAATCCCAAATAATCGATAAAACCGCCGGCAGCGCCCGCATGTTCAAAATGGGTCCTTTTGAAATAGGAAAGTATTTTTGGCTGGCAAGCTGCAGTTTGCGGATGTTTTTCCATGTAATCGACCAATGGCAACAGCCAATTATCTGTAACTTCTACATCAGAATTCAATAATACATAATAATCCGACTTGATTTCGGACAACGCTTTGTTGTAGCCTTCGGCAAAACCATAATTTTTATCGAATAAAATGGTGCGTACCGTTGGAAACTGTTCTTTCAACAACTGAAGCGAACCATCTGTTGAACCATTGTCGGCTACCAATATTTCCACGTATGATAGATGGGTTTTTTCCAACAAGACAGGAAGAAATTGTTTCAAAAACTTTTCTCCGTTCCAATTCAATATCACTACCGATACTTGCATAGTCAAACACAAAAGATTTTTTCCTTAATAGCGGTTTTAATTTTTTTAAAAACTTTATGATGTTGTCGATTAACAGAGCATCATTCAAAAAATTATAAATACAAGCGACTGTTAATTATTATTGCTCACCTCATTACCAGGAGGCTTAATTTTCCATCTGCGATGCGTCCAAAGCCAAAGTTCGGGATGAGCCATGATATCTTCTTCCAGCAGTTGCATGAACCGTTGAGAAATTTCATTGTCGGGAGTCTTTTGCGGTTCCATAGCTATGGTCAAAATTTGGCAACAATAATGTCCACGTTTTGGTCGACTGACGCGTGCATAAAAAACCGGATAATTAAATTTCCTTGCCAACTCTTCAGCGCCGGGTAAAACTGCTGTAGGCTGATGCAAAAAGGTTGTCCAGTTTCGGACATTTTTTCCACTCGGACTTTGGTCGGCAATAAATCCATAAGCTCCGAATTTTCCTTCTTTTGCCCAGCGGATCATGCTTCTTGCCAAATTGTGTTTCTCAACCACAATGGCACCCCGTTTTTCACGAAGCGTCTTCATGAACTGATCAAATTTTTTGTTTTTTAACCGCTTATACACGGTAAAAGCTCCTGTATTTTCAGGCATCAACAAGCTGATAGCCAGTATCCATTCCCAATTTCCGTAATGTCCGAGCATCAAAATCGGATATTTTCCCTGACGGCAACATTCAAAAAAATCTTCAACATTGACAAATTTTACTCTTTGCAACAACTCTTTATTGCTTATATGGACAAGTTTAACGATTTCGAGCAGCAAATCAGCAAAAAAGCGATAAAAATTCTTTTCTATTTTTCTTCTTTGGGATGCTGAAAGTTCAGGAAATGAATTTTGCAGATTTTGTCGAACTACTTTCTTTCTGTAACCCACCACCCGATAAATCAGGAAATATAACGGTGTGGAAAAGGCATACAGGACTTTTAGCGGAAGCAGAGACAACAACCACAGCAGCGGATAAATTACGTAAAACATACGTTTTATTTGTTCTTTTACATTGTTCTTTTATAGAAAATTTCAAAGATAAAAAAACACCAAGCAAAACCTACGTGCATTGGTGTCGATAGAAAAAATATGTGAGAAAAAACGAAAGGTTATTCTTCTTTGTAAATACCCAATGATTTCCCGTAGTCAAATTCAGCATCCAAAATCAACTGAATATCGTCCTCTGTCAGGTTGATTTCATCTTTCAAGGCATTTTCCAAGATGTATTCATACATTTCTTCTTCGTCAATACTGGTTTCTTCAGCAGTATCTTCTTCGTCGATGTAACCTTTTTCGTTGTAAAAGTCGTAAATTACATCCAATACGTACTGAACCGTTTCTTCATCAATGCGGTCCTTAACTTCAGCCGGGAGAGATTTCAAGATGAATTTTAAGGCTTCATCATCATTGTATTCAAGTAAATCGTCTTCGTTTGTATTCATGATGCTATGGTTTAAACTATTAAAAACGTTCAAAGATAGTTCTTTTTTGATTACTTTCAAAAATAATTTTTTTGTGATTTTTTTAAGCTGTTAATGAACAAGCCGAAAAGATTGATGCTACAAAATTGAAAAAACTTCTTGTAGCGATTTGACGATAAACGTGGCGTGTTGTCCCGTATAAGAAAGCAAATTATTTCTCTGAAGATAAATCTGATCGATTCCTGCATTTTTGGCGCCTTCAATGTCGGCAGAAAAGCTGTCGCCAATCATAATGGCTTCTTCAGGTGTAGCTTGATTGAGTCGAAGGGCATAATTAAATATTTCACGATCGGGTTTCAATGCGCCGGCTTGCTCCGAGAGTACCACGTGAGAGAAATAATGTTCAATGCGACATGATTTCAATTTTTTGTATTGCACTTCCACAAATCCATTTGAAATGAGCGTAAGTGGATATTTGGGGTAAAGATAATCCAGTAATTCGCGGGCAAAAGGGAGCAAAGATGTTTGTTCGGGAAGAATTTCCAGATATTGTTTTCCAATGGCTTCTGCCAATTGCAGGTCGTCGAGCCCCATTTTGGCAAGAGGATAACGAAAGCGTTCGGACATCAAAAATTCTTTGGTTATTTCTCCCTTTCCGTACATTTCCCAAAGTTCTATGTTTCGTCTGGCATAAATCTGGAAAAATTCCTCGAAATTTTCAAAATATCGGTTAAGGGCTTGCTGTTCGTACATTTTTTGCAACGAAAGTCGGGCATTGGCATGAAAATCCCATAAGGTGTCGTCCAAATCGAGAAAAACATATCGGTAAGGATGCATATTATTCATTTGGGAGCTTTTTTCAGAAATAAATTTCCAAAAATTTCATGATTGTTTCGAAAAAGATTTGGAAATTTCCGATTTCTTGTCTTTTTAATTCTGTACAGACAGAAAATGTTATTAATCGACTTCGATAACCAAGTATTTGCTTACGCTCCAGAAGGCAGCCGGATCGACAATGATAAGTACCAGTTTCCCATCTTGTTTTTCAATTGTGTACGACGAAGCAGGATGAGTGGTTAATATTTTTGCTTTGGAAGCATACAGCGGAATGGTTTTCGCATTGCGTGCATCAATTCTGACAAAATAATCCTTATTGAAGGTGTCTTTAAGAACTTCGGTTCTTCTGAAAATTCCTTTAGGTGTAAGTATTTTTTGGTCAATCAGTTCTTTGCGTGACCCAAAAACATACCATGCCGCATGAAGATTTTCATCGAGTTGTTTTATTTTTTCTTCTTTCGATTTGTTTTCAGTGGTCAGAGTATTGATATTTTCTCCCATTTGGTTAATAGTACTTCCCATTTTCGCAATAAGCGTATCTTTTTCAGCAAGTTGCTGTTCAAGGTAAGCGATGCGGGCTGTTTCTTCTTCCAGCGTTTTTGTCAGACGGGCAATGGTTCTCTCCAATTCGGTAAGTTTTAATGAACTTTTGCTCAATCTCGATTTCAGCCGCGCCAGCTCATCTTTGTTGGTTTGCAGCAATTCGTTGAGGTAATTGATGTCTTCGTTGATTCTGGTACGTGCATCTTGCGATAATTCTTCTCCTGCCGGCTCAACGGAAATAACATTTTCGGTGCTTTTGATTTTTTCCAGATTTTCCTGAATCTGATTGATACTCGAAAAATAGTCATCCACTTCGCTTTCGAGTTTTGCCTTTTCTTTCAGCAACGAGTCGTTTTGAGCTTTAAGTTTTTTGTAATCGGACGATTGTTTTCCGCACGAAACACTCAGAATAGCCACCAAAATAATAACGCTGAAAAGTCGGATTTTGCTGTATGAAATTTTTTTGTTCATGGGGATGAAAAATTAATGTGAATTGGAATTTGAAGACCTACGAATTGATGTATAAAAAAAATTAATAATTTAAAAATCAATAAATTAAGAAATAACTCAGCGCTTTAAAAACTTAATGCAAAGATACGGCTATTCTTCAAAACCGGCAACTATCAAAACGAATTCTCCTTTTGGCGTTTTATCTGTAAAATGCTGTATCAGTTCAGCTAAAGTACCTCTGACTGTTTCTTCAAACATTTTGGAAATTTCACGCGAAACCGAAGCTTTACGGTTTTCTCCAAATACTTCCGACAGTTGTGTTAACGTTTTCAGCAACCGAAAGGGCGATTCATAAAAAATCATTGTCCTTTTTTCTGTTTCCAGTTCTTTTAAACGTTGCTTCCGCCCTTTTTTTACAGGCAAAAAACCTTCAAAACAAAACCTGTCGCTGGGCAAACCAGAAGAAACCAACGCCGGTACAAAAGCAGTAGCTCCCGGTAAACACTCAATTTCTATGCCATTTTCCACACATTCGCGTACCAGCAAAAAGCCTGGATCGGAAATTGCCGGAGTGCCGGCATCAGAAATCAGAGCTAAAATTTGGCCGCTTTTCAGTTGCTGGACAATATTTTCAGCCGTTTTGTGTTCGTTGAATTTGTGATGCGACAGCATGGGGGTTGCTATGCCAAAGTGTTTCAGCAAAAAACTACTGGTGCGGGTGTCTTCAGCCAGAATAAGATTTACTTCCTTAAGAATTTTCACAGCGCGAAATGTCATATCTTCCAAATTGCCAATGGGCGTGGGAACCACGTAAAGTTTTCCTGATTCCTTGGCTACGGAAAAATTATTGGTTGTTGCCACGAGCGATGAAGTTTTATTTTTTTTCTGACTCATGATTTTTTTTTAGAAAAATTACTTTTCAGATAAAAATTATAAAAATCTTCGTTTGAGAATCTGATAAAAATCCTGAGCCGTTTCGTTTTCTTTCTCCCATTTGTATTTTGCCTGCAAAAAGGAAACAGCTTCGTCAAAAGTTGCCAGCTGATTGAGGTAATTCAATGTTTTGTTCATGTCTTCGCCATTTCCTCTGAAAAGTTCACGCTGAAACCGGAAACGGTCTCCAATGCTGATGGCTTTTTTAATGTCGTCTATTTTTTGGTTGGCAAGAGTAGCGCCCAAAGAATTGTCGGGGATTTTGGAAAATTTTTCCTGCAGCGGGATGGTAGCCGGTTCTTTTATTTCGCTTTCGTTGGGATAGGTTTCTTTCTTTTCTTCAGCCTCCAAGAGTTTTGTGTCTTCATTTTTATCATTTATTTCGGACTGAGAAAAAACAAATGGTGTTTCCTCACTTTCATGCTGCTGCCGGTCATCTTTTGTAGTTTCGTTTGCCGTTTCTGCCGATTGAATTACCGACTCAACGGATGAACTTTCAGCAAAAGGAAAAGCTGTTTCAACTTTTTCTTTATCACTTTCTACTTCGCCGATTTGAAATTCCGTGTCATTTGCAGATTCTATCTCTACTTCTTCGACCAAATTTTCAGACAACTCGTTAAAGTTATCCGTCCAATTTTCAGGAGTTTGGGAAGAATCGTTTCTTTTTTCGTCTCTCAAGTTATCCGGCTGGAGAGTTTGCTTGTCGACAGGCTTTTTCACTGATGCACTTTCATTGATCAGCTCTTCAAGATACTGTTGAATTTCAGTAACTTTTTGCATGGTGAGATGGAGAATGGCCGGTGGAAGTTCGTTCATTTCCATAAAACTTTCGGTGAGCATGTCCAAATCCTGAATGTTTTTGCGGAGCAAAGCCAATATTAAATCTTTGTTCATATCTTTTTTCTTTAAAAGAATTTCAGTACTTGTTATTTTTTTTAATTTTGTCAATGATATTGCTTTTGAAGCACGAAAATTTTCTGTGCAAAAGCAATATCATTGTCAGACAATTTGAAAAGTTCAAAAAAACCTTTTAGACGGTAAAGTTACAATAATTGAAATAGAAAATAAACAAAGTAAGTGTAAATTTCAACAAAACAATTGATATGCTTTATTCAGAACAGACTTCTCATTCATCGAGGCGTGGAAGTATAGAAGTAATTTGTGGTTCGATGTTTTCGGGTAAAACGGAAGAGCTGATTCGCCGGTTAAGAAGGGCGCAGTTTGCAAGGCAAAGAGTGGAAATATTTAAACCGGTCATCGATACGCGTTATTCTGAAAGTGAAGTTGTTTCTCACGATCGCAATGCCATCCGTTCAACCCCTGTAGATTCGTCGGGAAGTATTCTATTGTTGTCGGCCGAGGTGGATGTAGTAGGTATTGATGAAGCACAGTTTTTTGATGAAGGGCTGGTAGATGTTTGCAATCAGTTGGCTAATCAGGGTATTCGTGTTATTGTGACTGGTCTCGACATGGACTATCGGGGCATTCCTTTTGGCCCCATTCCGGCATTGTGTGCTATTGCTGAAGATGTGTACAAAGTCCACGCCATCTGCGTGAGATGTGGTGCGTTGGCTTATGTTTCTCACCGACTGGTAGACAGCAACAAGCGGGTTTTGATTGGCGAAATGCAGGAATATGAACCTATTTGTCGCGATTGTTTCAATGAAATCCAACACAGTCAGGGGAAAGGATAATTTTTCTTTAATTAATTACAGATAATGGAACAAACTGAAAGACCTTATACATTCGATCGGGTAGTGCGTATTGTCATCACGCTAACCGTTCTTACTGCTCTCTTTTTCTTAACTCGCCGATTGAGTGGTGTTTTGCTTCCTTTTTTGATTGCTTGGTTGCTGGCTTATTTGCTTCAGCCTGTCGTTCATTTTTTTCAGTACAAACTAAAATTCAAATATCGTTTTGTTGCTATTTTTGCAACTTTACTGCTTTTTATCGGCATTCTCACGGGACTTGGTTTTCTGCTGGTTCCTATGATGATCAGTGAAATAGAAAAAGCTATCGTCTTAATTAATTCTTTTTTCAGAAATGTAGATGTAAATTCTATTTTACCGATTGCTTGGCAGAATCAGTTGGGCGAATATCTCAGTCAACTCAATTTACAAACACTTTTAGGAGACGACAAATTTATGTCGATTGTTCAGAAATTGCTTCCTCAGGTTTGGAATTTTATCGGCAGTTCTTTGAATTTTGTTTTGGGATTGGCTGTGATAGTGATTATTTTTCTTTATCTCTTTTTTATTTTAATGGATTACGAGAGAATTTCCGAAAAATGGATTGAACTTGTTCCGATCAAATATCGCCCCTTGATAACGAATATTGTTCAGGATGTTCAGGACGGGATGAATCGTTATTTCAGAGGACAGGCTTTGATAGCGATGTGTGTGGGAATTCTTTTTATGATTGGTTTGAGTATTATTCGCTTGCCATTAGCAATTGTACTCGGATTATGTATCGGGATTCTCAACCTTGTTCCTTATCTCGAATTGCTGGGCATTATCCCTTGTGCTTTTATGGCTTTGCTGAAAGCCTCGGAAACCAATGAGAATTTCTGGATGATTGCCTTGAGTATTGCAGCAGTATGGTTAACAGTGCAGGCGATTCAAGACTTGATTTTAGTCCCGAGAATCATGGGAAAATATACCGGACTTCATCCGGCTTTGATTCTGCTTTCCTTATCTATTTGGGGTTCACTATTGGGATTTGCAGGAATGATTATTGCTTTGCCCATTACTTCTTTAATATTATCCTATTATAAACGTTTTATTATTAAAGGGGAAAATATTGAACATCCCAATGCCCCTAATCAGGGACATGCAACGTCGCCGACTTCTGCTGAAGAAGCTATTACAGAAGACTTGCAACAAGATTAAATCGGCATTGACAGCCTGTTCTAATAAAGTGTTTGGTTAATATTCTTCTGTTTTAATATCCCGAATCATCAGCTGGATGGATGAATTTCCATTAAAGTTATTTTCTTCCAGCGTGTAACAAATGTCCAACGGATTGAGGGCTTTCAAGTGATCATTGTATTCGTACATGCCAAAAGCGATTCCGTTCATCACATTTTCCGAACTTGAGTCAATCAATTCCATTTTCAGGTGTTCCTGCTCTTTTCCCACCAAACGGCTGGTGCCATAGTCAAAAACTTTTTTGGAAACAAAAAGTGGTTTCATATTTTCCGGACCAAAGGGAGCAAATTGTTTCAAAATTCTGAAAAACTTGGGCGTAATATCCTTAAATTCGAGAACGGCATCGATTTCCAGTTGAGGATAAGTTTGTTCTTCCAGAATGTTTTCTGAAACAAATTTTTCGAAACGTTCGGTAAAAGCCTGAACATTCTCTTCCTTCATTGAAAGACCTGCTGCGTACATGTGGCCACCGAAATTTTCGAGCAAATCCCTACAAGAGTCGATAGCTTTGTATAAGTCAAATCCCGGAACAGAACGGGCAGAACCGGAAATCAGACCATTAGAACGGGTAAGGACAACAGTAGGTTTGTAATATTCGTCCGACAGACGTGAAGCTACAATTCCGATAACTCCCTTGTGCCAGTGAGGTTGATAAACCACGATGGATTTACGATTTTTGTAAACTTTCTGTGAGTTGATAATGGCAACAGCCTCATCGGTGATATTTTTATCTACATCCTTACGGTCGTTGTTGTACCCGTTGATATCTCCACTTTTCTGACGTGCTATTTCGGCATCGTTGGCAATAAGCAGCTCTACAGCTTCTCGTGCCGATTTCATCCGTCCGCTGGCATTGATGCGAGGTCCTATTTTAAACACAATATCGCTTATGGTAATTTCCCTGTTAGCCAGTCCACAGATATTGATAATGCTACGAATACCCAGTGAGGGAGAAGAATTGAGTCTCTTTAAACCATAATAGGCAAGGATGCGGTTTTCACCGGTTATGGGCACAATATCCGAAGCTATGCTCAACCCCACTAAATCAAGCAACGGTATCAGTTCAGAAAAATCTATTCCTTTTTTGATGGCGAAAGCCTGCAGGAGTTTAAATCCCACTCCGCAACCCGATAAATGTTTATAAGGATAATGGCAATCTTCACGCTTGGGATCAAGAATAGCTGCAGCGGGAGGTAATTCCTTGTCGGGCGTATGATGGTCGCAAATGATGAAATCTATTCCGAGATTGAGCGCATGTTTAACTTTTTCTGTGGCTTTTATTCCGCAATCCAAAGCAATAATTAGCGAAAAATTTTGTTCTGCGGCAAATTGAATGCCCTGAAACGAAATGCCATAACCTTCGGTGTAGCGGTCGGGGATATAAAAATCTATATCGGAATAATATTTTCTTAAAAATTGATATACCAATGCTACAGAAGTAGTTCCATCCACATCATAATCCCCGTAAATCAAAATTTTTTCCTTATTGTCGATGGCACAGTTCAATCTTTCAATGGCTTTTTCCATATCTGCCATGAGAAACGGGTCATGAAGTTTTGCCAAATCGGGACGAAAAAAACTGCGCGCTTCTTCAAAAGTCCCAATACCGCGTTGAATAAGTAATTGAGCAAGGATAGGATTGATACCCAAACTTTCTGCCAGATTTTTTTGAATTTCCTTTTGTTCTTCGGTGAGCGATTTAAATATCCATTTATGGGTCATGTTCGTACGATTTCAAAATCAGAGGAAAAAATCCTTTTTAAAAAACGCGACATAATGTATTTGCCTGTTATCACAAAAATAGAAAAAAAAGCTGAGCAGACGACAAAATTTTATGTTTTAATATTTTGAGCAAGTAAAATATTAAAAAAATTGTCAGAAGTTTATGCAAATTTTCGAAAAAGAAAGTGCAGGTTATTCATTCCAATCATCCCAGTCCATTTTTCCGTAATCGTCAGTTTCTGGCTTATCAAAGGAAACGTTGTCAGGGAAAAAGTCTTCTTCCAATTCCTCTTCATTTTCCTGATTCGAAACAGGGATGGGAGCATGAGAAATTTCAATTATCTGGTTGGATGGTTTGTTCAATTCATTCCAAATCAAATCTTTAAGTTCCGGAATACCCTCACCGGTAAGGGAAGAAATGAATACTGCCGGCACATCGGTAGGTAAGTTTTTTTTCATTGCCTCTTTCAATTCATCATCCAGCATATCGCTTTTGCTGATAGCGAGAATTTTGGATTTTTCCAATAAAGAGGGATTATATTTTTTCAGTTCATTCAGCAAAATCTCATATTTTTGCTGAATATCAACCTCTTCAGCAGGAATCATGAACAGTAAAATGGAATTTCGTTCAATGTGGCGAAGAAAACGTAATCCGAGACCTTTTCCTTCGGCAGCTCCTTCAATAATTCCCGGTATGTCGGCCATAACGAAAGATTTGTTGTTGCGGTAAGCTACAATTCCCAGTTGAGGAACAAGCGTTGTAAACGGATAGTCGGCAATTTCGGGTTTTGCAGCGGAAACTACTGAAAGCAGTGTAGATTTTCCTGCATTTGGAAATCCAACCAATCCCACGTCGGCCAATATTTTTAGTTGAAGGATAACTGTTCTTTCCTTGCGTGGTTCTCCGGGTTGCGAAAATCTTGGTGTCTGCTGCGTGGCGCTTCTGAAGTGCCAGTTTCCCTGGCCTCCTCTTCCGCCTTGCAACAAAATAAATTCTTGCCCATCTTCCTGAATGTCGCAGATAAATTCGCCCGTTTCGCCATCGTAGGCAACGGTTCCGCAGGGTACTTCAATAATCTTGTCGCCACCATCTTTCCCAAAACTGCGGTTTTTACTGCCATTTTCTCCATCCTCAGCAAAAATATGTCGGGCATATTTCAGATGCAGCAATGTCCAGTAATTCTTGTTCCCACGTAAAATAACATGTCCGCCACGTCCACCATCGCCACCATCGGGACCACCTTTGGGAATAAATTTTTCGCGATGAAAATGAGTAGAGCCCGCTCCGCCTTTGCCTGAGCGACAGAATATTTTTACGTAGTCAACAAAATTTGAACCTGACATTTTGAGAATAATGATTTATGAAAGACAAAGTTTCTCAGGGATTTATTGTTGAATCGATTACCTGCGAAATACGGGAAAAAATTTCTTCCACTGTGCCGATACCTTCAATAGCCACGTATTTATTCAATTTTTTGTAAAAATTGTTTACTTCGTCAGCGTTTTGATGGTAGATTTCAAGCCTTTTGCGAATTACATCGAGTTTATCATCGCTGCGATTTGATATTTCAGCGCGTTTGAGCAATCGACTGATCAATTCTTCATCATTAACTTTCAAGTCGAGCAGCAGAGTAATTTCTTCGTTTCGTTTTTTCAGTAGTTTTTCCAATGCTTCAGCCTGAGCATAAGTTCTGGGAAAACCATCCAGTATAATACCCTTGTGATGGTTCATTTCTTTATCCAGAATATGGTCGAGCATGGTGATAATGATTTCGTCGGGCACCAATTGCCCTTTAGAAATAAACTGTTCGGCTTTCTTACCAATCTCTGTTTGAAATTTGATTTCATTTCGAAGAATTTCTCCGGTGGATAAATGTTTTAAATTGTATTTTTCCGCTATCAGTTTGCTCTGTGTTCCTTTTCCACTACCCGGCGCTCCACAAATAATGATATTCAACATTTGTCAATCTGTTTTCTGTATTAATCCGTTATTAAAGTATATACATCTTTTAAATTTCTTCCATATCCGTTGTAGTCAAGACCATAACCAATGATAAACTCGTTTGGGATTTTCATGGCTACATAATCTATTTTGATATCGCGCTGCAAAGCATCAGGCTTTTGTAAAAATGTTGCCACTCGAATTTCTCCAGCTCCTTTTGCTTTGAGTGAATCGATAATTCGTTCCATTGTGAGCCCGGTATCAATAATATCCTCCAAAATCACTACATTGCGACCCACAATGTTTTCGTTTAGTCCCATTACTTCCTTCACACTTCCAGAACTATAGAGTCCTTCGTATGAAGAAAGTTTAATGAAGGTGATTTCGCAAGGAATATTCACCACTTTCATTAAGTCGGACGTAAACATGAAAGCTCCATTGAGAACAGAAATAAAGAGAGGATTTTTATCTTTCAGATTTTCATTGATTTCCTCACCAATTTCTCTGATGGACGAAAGAATTTCCTGTTCCGGAATAAATTTTTTGAATTTTTTATCTCTGATTTGAACGATCTCCATTTCCCAACAGTTGCTTTTTGAAGGTTAGACGTTGTGTTTGAAAAAAATAATTTGCAAAAGTAGTAAAAATGATTGGTTTTTGAAAGTTGATTTTTTTGATTACAGTTTTCCTTGTACTCAAAGATTATTGCTGTAGTATTGAACTTTTGTTGACATGAAGGTTCAAATGTGTAAACATTAGCGAAAAAGATGTGAAGTGGAGTAAATAGTCTTTTTGAAAAAATTTCAAACTTTCTACCTTTGAGGCTTCATTGTTTTAAAAACGAAGAAGGATGCACTTTTTCTGTACATCCTTCCTCGTTTTAGGTAGGAAATAAAAATTATTTATTGAGAATGTCTTTAACCTTTTCGTTGGGCACCATTTCTTCGGTAAACATATAAGCGCCTGTTTTGGGAGATTTAACCATTTTGATAACTTTAGAATAAGTTCGTCCTTCTCCCTTTTGTACCGATGCAATAACCTTCTTTGCCATAGTTTATTTAATTTCTCTGTGAATAGTAACTCTTTTTAAAATAGGATTGTATTTCCTGAGTTCCAATCGTTCAGGAGTATTTTTCCTGTTTTTCTGTGTAATATATCTCGAAGTACCGGGCATGCCGCTGTCTTTATGTTCGGTGCATTCCAGGATAACCTGTACTCGTGCTTCTTTTGATTTTTTTGCCATAATATTTTGCCTCCTTGCTCTTTATTTTAAATATCCTTTTTTCAGCGCTTTTTTGATGGCTGCATCCAATCCAATCTTATTGATGGTTCTTAATCCCGCAGCCGAAATATCAAGACTGATCCATGTGTCTTGTTCTACCCAATAAAATTTTTTGGTAAATAAGTTCACATCAAAAGTCCTTTTTGTACGCCTTTTTGAGTGCGAAACATTATTCCCATTCATTGGTTTTTTCCCGGTAATCTGACAAATCTTAGGCATTTTTATTTCATTTATAGAGTTATACGTCTGCTCAAAAATAGTGTGCAAAAATACGTTTTATTTTTTATATACGCAAGCAGGATGATTTTATTTTAAAAATATTCTGTTCTTCAGAATTATAAAATATCTAAAAATCAAGATCATAAAATTTTTTTCTATTGTTCTCTTCTTAAGCGTTTTTCTTTTCGCGCAAGGAAATGAAGTTGAATAATGCTCGATAGTAGTTTTCTTGGAATAGAATCCTTCATTTATTGATGGATGCAATAAATCATAGAAAGAAATAATCGTTGTATTACTTGAAAATCTGAACAAATTGTTATTTTTGTCAAAAAATAATATTTATGCAGGGGATTGGGTTTTTAAAAAATATTTATTCGTTTTATACCGAAGGTTTTAAAAACATGACAGTGGGCAAAACCCTCTGGATAATTGTTTTGATAAAACTTTTCATTATGTTTGGTATCCTGAAGGTATTTTTCTTTCCCAATTATTTGAATGAACATTTTAGAGATGATGCCGGCAAGGCAAATCATGTGCGTACGGAACTTATCAACAAATCGAAATAGAAAGAATTATTAAACTGAACTTCATGGAATTACTACTTGATGCATCCTTAATAAATTGGTCGCGGGCGCAGTTTGCCATGACTGCCATGTATCACTGGCTGTTTGTGCCGCTTACATTGGGTTTGGGCATGATTATGTCGATTATGGAAACCTTCTACGTGAAAACAGGCAAGGAAGAATGGAAGAATGCTGCAAAATTCTGGATGACCATTTTCGGGATCAATTTTGCAATTGGAGTAGCTACCGGCATTATTCTCGAATTTGAATTCGGTACCAACTGGTCGAACTACAGTTGGTTTGTAGGCGATATTTTTGGTGCTCCGCTGGCCATCGAAGGTATATTGGCTTTCTTTATGGAAGCAACTTTTATCTCTATCATGTTTTTCGGATGGAAAAAAGTTGGGAAAAACTTTCATTTGGCATCTACCTGGCTTACTACGCTGGGTGCAACTATCTCGGCATTGTGGATTCTTGTTGCCAACGCATGGATGCAATATCCTACCGGAATGGAATTTAACCCCGATACAGTGCGCAATGAAATGGTCGATTTTTGGAGTATCCTCTTTTCGCCTGTTGCCATCAATAAGTTTTTTCACACCGTTATTTCGGGTTGGGTGTTGGGAGCATTGTTTGTTATGGGTATCAGTTGCTGGTTTTTGCTCAACAAAAGGGAAAAAGATTTTGCTTTGAAAAGTATACGCGTCAGCGCGATTTTCGGCTTGATATCTTCTTTGCTTCTTCTTTATACTGGTGATGGTTCAGCCTATAATGTGGCTCAGCGCCAGCCGATGAAACTGGCAGCAATGGAAGGGCTTTATGAAGGCAAGAATGGTACAGGTCTTATAGCCATTGGTATTTTGAATCCCGAGAAAAAATCATATAATGATACGGTTCCTTCTTACCTGTATAAAGTAGAAATTCCAAAATTGCTTTCTTTTCTGGGTTATCGGGACGCCAATGCTTTTGTGCCGGGTTTAAAGGATATAATTGAAGGCGGATATGAAACTCCTTCGGGCAAGGCACTTTCTTTTGATGAAAAAAGAGAGCGTGGAAAGGTAGCCATTCAGGCGTTGGCAGATTATCAATATGCGTGTCAAAAGAAAGATACGGTTTCTGCTCTAATGTATAAGGATGAGCTTATGAAAAACTATGCCTATTTTGGTTATGGCTATCTGGATCATCCACAGCAACTGATTCCGAATCTTTCGCTGGTATTTTATCCATTTCATATTATGGTTTTTTTGGGAATTTATTTTATTGTACTTTTTGCGGTAGTACTCATTTTGTCCTATCGTAAAAAAATAGAACATTTGGGTTGGCTGCAATGGATTTGTTTGTTGACCATACCACTGGGTTATGTGGCGGGAGAAGCCGGCTGGATGGTTGCCGAAATTGGCCGTCAGCCATGGGCTATCCAGGATATTTTGCCTGTTCAGGTGGCTGTTTCCAGTATTTCGGCCGAGTCGGTAAGACTTACTTTTTTCCTTTTTCTGATATTGTTCACTTCTTTACTCATTGCGGAAATCGGCATTATGGTCAAACAAATAAAAAAAGGACCGGAAGCTGAGAAAATCGAAAAGTGATTATTCGAAACTGAATCGTTTTGTATTTCTTTTAAATTAGAATACTATGATAACCTATTCCTTTTTGCAGCATTACTGGTGGTTCCTCATTGCTCTTTTGGGTGGCCTTTTGTCTTTCCTGCTTTTTGTACAGGGCGGTCAATCCATGATTTTTTCCCTATCCAAAACAGAAGACGAAAAACGCTTGCTGGTGAATGTATTGGGACGAAAATGGGAATATACTTTTACAACGCTGGTAACATTTGGCGGCGCTATTTTTGCTTCTTTTCCATTGCTTTACTCCACCAGTTTTGGCGGTGCTTACTGGGTTTGGATGATCATTTTGTTTTGTTTTACACTTCAGGCGGTTTCCTATGAATTTCAGACCAAAGCGGGAAACCTGCTGGGGAAAAATACTTATCGCTTTTTTCTCTTTCTGAATGGTTTGTTGGGGACTTTTTTACTGGGTGTGGTGATTGCTACTTTTTTTACGGGCTCCGATTTTGTGGTCGACAAAGGAAATATTTCCAACCCACTGTCGCCAATTATTAGCCGATGGCAAAATCCGTGGCATGGGCTGGAAGCTTTGCTTAATTTAAGAAATATCTGCTTCGGTTTGGCGGTTTTCTTTCTGTCGCGCACGCTGGCGGTTTTGTATTTTATCAACCGGCTGGATCATGCAATACTGGAAAAACGTTCACGGAAATACTTGTGGTACAATGCTATTCCATTTGTGGTTTTCTTTCTCGCTTTTGTTATTTGGACTTTTCTTTCTGATGGCTTTGCCGTGAATCCTGTTTCGGGTGAAGTTTATATGAGTCCTCACAAGTATTTTCTCAATCTAGTGGAAATGCCGGTAGTGATGATTACATTTTTGCTGGGTGTATGCGGAGTTTTGTATGGAATCATTCGCACCTTGCTTTCAGAAAAATTTAGAAAAGGAATCTGGTTTGCGGGAACCGGTAATGTTTTGACTGTGCTGAGCCTTTTGCTGCTGGCAGGATTTAATGATACGGCTTTGTATCCTTCCGCTACGCACTTGCAAAGTTCGCTTACCCTTTCCAATGCTTCTTCCAGTGAATTTACCTTGAAGGTGATGTCCATTGTTTCACTGATTATTCCGTTTGTTGTCCTTTACATTTTTTATGCTTGGCGCGCACTTGAGAAGAAACGTACCAATGTGGAGGAAATCAATGAAGAACCACATGCTTACTGATAAAAGAATAAGCGGATTCTACAAATTTCAGTTCAACGAAACGACGCATAATTTTTTAGAACCTGATCAGCTTGTATATGGGAAGGTTAAAAATTTGTAGATTTTGACGAAGTAATTGCTAATGTAAGTGGGGAAGAAATTTCCGAAAATTATCATGGAGAAAAGTAATTTCAATAGGAACGTTGCATGCAACGTTCCTATTGAAATATGTTGAAAAACAGATTATTATTGATAAATTTAATTAATTGAATAGATGAAATGTCATCATTTATTCAAACCATATTATGCTGGCCAACTTTAAAAAAATAGAATTGATTCACAAAATCATCTGTTTATTTAATGCCCAGTTTTGATCTGATTTCCTTTGGAATAGCATTTTTATGAACCAAAATATTTATGGTTTTGTCTTTTACAAATGATTCGCTTGCATACCAGATGCCTTTGTATTTGTTGTCGGTTCCCCAAGAATTTTTTACGAGGTAGTATTTTGTTCCGTTCTGATCGTTGGCTATGCCGTAAATGAGCATTCCGTGATCGTCGGTAGTCTGATAATTGTCAAATCCGCGCTGACGACTTTCCTGTGTTACCTGTACTTCGGTCTGAGGCCCCTGAATTTTGTAAATTTTTTCTTCCATTTCTTTGGGTGAAATATTCAGCCACTTTGCCTGATCCGAGCCGGGCAACTTTTCCAGTTTCGTTTCAGGATTGACGGCAATACCATTGCGTGTGAAACCTTTTTCGCTCACATCCGATGCCCATGCTATAGTATAACCTTGATTGACAGCATAGTCAAAAACCGACATGAATTCATCCAACGGCAAGTTGTAAGACTCGCCCCAACGCCAATTATCGGGAATTTCGATGGCAAATTTGGTATAGAAGGGATGATGCGTAAATGAAGTGAGCGAAACATAATCGTCGGGATTGATTCCTAAAGATTGAAAATAACTGAGCGGCGTATATTCTTTGCCTTCCCAGATAAATTTTTCGGTACATTCTCCCAAATAAGCATCCAGAATTCCATCAAAGCCCTGTTTCCATGCTGTTGATAATTTTTTGTTCGGATTGGAAACAATTACTTTCACATAAGCCTCAGTCAATGCATCCAGTTCCCCATGCTTGTGCTTTTCTTCGCCATAATTCAATCCGTTCATAATGGCCTCAGGTACAATACCATAATTTTTCAATGCATACAAATCGTCAAAAAATGAACCTCCGCCTGCAAAGTTAATGGTTCCGTTCATGCGCACATATTTATCGGCTTTATCGGAATAGCTATGATGAACAATAAACATTTCGGACAAATCCGTTTCGGGTTTTCCCATTCTCAGCAATTCCGATTCAATGAAAGCCAATCCCGAGAAACTCCAGCAAGTCCCTGAACTTGCCTGATCTTTGATTGGTGTGATTTTATTTTCCTTGAGGGTGGTGAAGCGAAAACTGTCCACCGCTGTTGTATCTTTTTGTGCGTACAGTTGTAAAATGCTTAAAATCAATGCAGAAATAAATATCAATCTTTTCATAAGTTTTATCAAAATAAGTTTTTATGGTGTTATTTTTATTTTTCGGGAATATTTTGCAGTGTAGCAAGCAGATAATTCCAGAATTTTTCTACAGAAGCAATATTCACTTTTTCGTCCGGCGAATGCGGGTAACGAATGGTTGGGCCAAAGGAAATCATGTCCATATCGGGATAATGCATGCCGATAATGCCACATTCCAATCCGGCATGAATGATTTTAATTTTCGGTTTTGAACCGAATTGTTTTTCATAAACTTCGGACATAACCTTTAATATTGGCGAATCCAGATTGGGTTTCCAGCCGGGATAACCACCGGAAAAATCGATATGTGCACCTGCCAGCGAGAAAACGCTTTCTATCATCGATGCCAGCTCTTCCTTTCTCGATTCTACAGAACTTCTAAGCAGACAACGCAGTTGAATGCTCGAACCATCCGATTTTACCACGGCCAGGTTATTGGAAGTTTCCACCACATCAGGAACTTCGGGAATAAATCGGAAAACGCCATTTGGACAAGCCGTTACGCCATTTATCAAATCATCCTGAATTTCTTCGGGTATCAAACCAGACGGCAATTTTACCTGTTCTACTTGCAATTGTATATTGTCTTCCACCGACTGATTTTCTTCTACAAATAATGTTTCAAAATCTTTCACCAATTCAATTAAATCGTCCACGCCATCGGCAGGAACAGTAATGAGAGCAAAAGCTTCGCGCGGAATGGCATTACGCAAATTGCCACCTTCCACCCACGCCAAGCGAGCTTCGTATTCTGCTACGGCTTTTTTCAGGAAACGAAACATCAATTTGTTGGCATTGGCCCGTTGCAGGTGAATATCCACGCCCGAATGTCCGCCTTTCAGTCCCGTAAGTGAAATTTTTAAAGCTACATCTCCTTCGGGAACAGGAACTTCCCGAAAACTAAAACGAATATCGGCATCCAATCCGCCGGCACAACCTATATATAATTCTCCTTCATCTTCCGAATCGAGGTTGAGCAGAATTTCGCCTTTCAGAAAATTGGGTTTCAAGCCGAAAGCACCATACATGCCGGTTTCTTCATCTACTGTAACCAGCACTTCCAGTGCGGGATGAGCTATATTGTCCGATTGCAGAACTGTCAGAGCGGCAGCCAGTCCAATTCCGTTGTCGGCTCCCAATGTAGTTTCCTGAGCTCTCACCCAGTCGCCATCCACAAAAGCATGAATAGGATCGGTTTCAAAATTATGTGAAATATTGCTGTTTTTTTGAGGAACCATATCCATGTGTGCCTGCAGAATGACGGGTTTTCTATTTTCCATTCCCGGCGTTGCCGGCTTCCGAATTAATATATTCCCAATTTCATCCCGCAAAGTTTCCAATCCGAGTGTTTTTCCAAAATTTTCGAGAAATTGGCCAATGGCTTCTTTTTTCCCTGAAGGGCGAGGAATTTGTGTCAGGCTGTAAAAATTTTCCCAAAGTTGGTGCGGTTGAAGCTGACGAATATCATTGCTGTTCATAATCTGGTTATTTTTAGAGTTTTATAAATTTCGAATATTTATTCCAATTTTTTAAACTACAAATATGCTCAAAATTTTCAGATAAATGAACACTTGAAGAGATTTTTTACAAATATTGAGAATGAATTCAGAAAATGAAATTTTGAAACTTCTTAGGTTTCTAATCGGATAATTTGTTTTTATAACATACCACAAGCAAAACCCTTCGACGGATCGGAAACTTTTCATCTATAAATGATTTTATTGTCGAAAAGGGATACAATTCCTGAAAAATTTCCTTAATTAAAAGCGAAGATCTTGAAGGATTGGGAAATATTTGGTAATTTTGCTCCGAATTTTCAAGAATAAATAAACCAAGTTTTATGCAAAATAAATTTAAATTTGTCAGTGCAGAAGAAGCTGCAGGTTATGTTCAACACGGAGATGTAATAGGATTTAGCGGATTTACGCCTGCAGGTTGTCCGAAGGCTGTACCTGTAGCAATAGCCAAACGTGCAGAATCTTTTCATGCCGAAGGAAAAGAATTTAAAATTGGCATGTACACCGGCGCTTCAACCGGCGTTTCGGTGGATGGCGCATTGGCAAAAGCTGATGCCGTTTTGTTCAGAACTCCCTACCAGTCGAACAAAGATATGCGCAATGCCATCAATGCAGGGAAAGCTCCTTATTTTGACTTGCATTTGTCCACTATGGCGCAAGAATTGCGTTTTGGTTTTTTGCCAAAACCAAAATTTGCCATTATTGAAGTTTGTGACTGGAATGAAGACGGCGAACTGGTTTTGACAGCTGGCGTAGGTATTTCACCAACCATTGCTGATTTGGCCGATCATATTATTTTGGAATGGAATCATTATCATCCCAAAGAATTGAGAGGTTTTCATGATATTTATCAGCCTCTGGATCCGCCACACCGCAGAGAAATCCCTGTTTATAAACCATCCGACAGAATTGGTTCGGAAATACTGAAAGTAGATCCATCCAAAATTCTTTGTATTGTCGAAACCAATTTACCTGATGAAGTTTCTGATTTTGCTCCATCGGATGAAGTTACTCAGCAAATTGGCAACAATGTAGCTGCTTTTTTGGCCGGCGAAATTCGTTCCGGAAGAATTCCACACGAATTTTTGCCTGTACAGTCGGGAGTAGGTAACATCGCCAATGCTTTACTATTTTCTTTGGGTAAAAATGAAGATGTTCCGCCATTCGAAATGTACACTGAAGTGATACAGGACGCCGTCATCGAATTGATGCTCGAAGGAAACATAAAATTTGCCAGTGGTTGTTCGCTGACGGTTACTAATCCGGTACTGCAAAAGATATACAAAAATCTCGATTTCTTCCGCGACAAGCTGGTGCTGCGTCCTCAGGAAATATCCAATAATCCCGAAATGGTGCGTCGCTTGGGATTAATTACCATCAATACGGCTCTGGAAGCCGATATTTATGGGAATGTAAACAGTACTCACGTGCTCGGTACTAAAATGATGAATGGTATTGGTGGTTCAGGTGATTTTACACGCAATTCGTTTATTTCTATCTTTACCACTCCTTCTACAGCCAAAAACGGAAATATCAGCAGTATTGTTCCGATGGTTTCGCATGTTGATCACACCGAGCATTCTGTAAATGTGCTGATTACTGAATACGGAATTGCCGATTTACGCAAAACAACACCTACAGAAAGAGCTGAAATTATTATCGAAAATTGCGTTGCGCCCGAGTATAAGCAAATGTTACGCGATTACCTTGCCATTTCCGGATCGAGCCATACACCCAACAATTTAAAAGCTTGTTTTGGTATGCACATTCAGCTGGAAAAAACAGGTAGTATGTTGGGTACCAACTGGGACGACTTTAAGTAGCTGATAACAAGTATTTTCAACAAAAAATATTTTTAAAAAGAGAAACTGTTTTTTTAACGAAGTTTCTCTTTTTTTTAAGGTGAAAAACTTGTGGTCAATAAAAATTCTAATCCAATCGTTTGAAATCAGGAAATTATTGATTTCCTTTGTAAAGTTTTTTCTGACAATTGTTATTTTCTTCGTTTTTATTCGGTAATGAGAAATGGTTCGTTTTTTTTGAATAATTTTTTTGTCGGTAAATTCTATCCATTTTCTAAATCAATTATTTCATATCCAAACACACATTATTTATGAAACAATTTTTTAAGTACACACTGGCCACTATTTTAGGCGTAATTTTAGCAGGCTTTATTTTAATAGCCATTCTTTTTGGAATTGCCGGCGGCATAGCTGGACAAAAAAGCGCTCCGACCAAATTAAAACCCAACTCTGTTTATGAGTTGAAATTGAATGGAGTTTTGGTAGAACGTTCGGAAGAAGATCCCTTTTCCGTAGCCTTAGCACAAGCGCTTGGAAATGAAGACAACCTCACCATTGGTTTGAATGATGTTCTCAAGAATATTGAAAAAGCCAAAACTGATGAAAATATTGCAGGCATTTACCTCAATTTTGGTACCTTATCGGCCGGATATGCTTCGATGAAAGAAATACGGGATGCGCTGAAAGATTTTAAGAAATCCGGAAAATTCGTTGTTGCTTATGCCGACAATTACCTGCAACACGAATATTACCTGGCTTCCGTTGCCGACAAAATTTTACTGAATCCTCAGGGAATGCTTGATTGGAAAGGTTTAGCTGCTGAAGTGGCTTTTTATAAAAATACGCTGGATAAATTGGGTATCGAAATGCAGGTAGTGAAAGTTGGAACTTTTAAATCGGCCGTTGAGCCTTATGTGAATACCAAAATGAGCGATGCCAACCGTGAACAGGTTACCGTTTACCTCAATTCCATTTGGAATACTTTGCTCACCGAAGTTTCTGACAGCCGAAAAATTCCTTTTGAAAAATTAAATATCTATGCGGATGAAATGCTGACTTTTCAGCCTACAGACAAAGCCAAACAGTATACTTTGGTCGATTCGCTTGTTTACCAGGATGAAGTCGATTCCATTATCAAAGGCTTTTTAAAAGATTCTACTGCCAGCATCAATTATGTAGAACACGATGCCATGTGTAAAGTTCCCGATGCTTCGAAATACGATCGTAACAAAGTTGCTGTGCTTTATGCAGCTGGCGGAATTGACAACGGGTCTGACGGAATTCAGTCAAAAAAACTGGTGAAAACCATCAACGAAATTGCAAAGGACAATTCTGTAAAAGCTGTGGTTTTCAGAGTTAATTCTCCTGGAGGAAGTGCTTATGGTTCCGAACAAATTTGGCATGCCTTAAGTCAGTTGAAGCAAAAGAAACCATTGATCGTTTCAATGGGCGATTACGCTGCTTCCGGTGGCTATTATATTTCCTGTGTAGCGGACAGTATTGTGGCTCAGCCAAATACAATTACGGGTTCTATCGGTATTTTTGGACTTATTCCTAATATTGAAGGCTTGGACAAGAAAATCGGATTGACTTTTGACGGAGTAAAAACCAACAAAATGAGTGATGCAATAAGTATTAATCGTCCTTTCAGACCGGAAGAGAGAGATTTGATGCAGAATTACGTGAATCGTGGTTACGAATTATTTGTAAAACGCTGTGCCGATGGGAGAAAAATGTCAATAGAACAAATTAAAGCCATAGCCGAAGGGCGCGTTTGGACAGGAAAAGATGCGTTGGGAATTGGACTGGTCGATAAATTGGGAACGATAAACGATGCCATTGCTATTGCAGTAAAAAAAGCCAAGCTGACTTCCTATGAATTAAAAGAATTTCCCAAGATAGAAACTTTCAGTGAAAAACTCATGAAAGAATTGTCGGATGGAACGGAAACACGCATTGAAAAACTGAAACTGGGAGAACATTATCAGATGTTCAAAACGTTAGAGCAACTCGATAAAATGGATGGGTTACAGGCTCGTTTACCTTATGATTTGATAATCAGATAAATATAAATACAGTTTTCTTTTTTCAAAAGAGGCAAAGCAGGGAATCGGTTTTGCCTTTTTTGCTTTTTCGGAAATAAGCGCTAAATTTGCAAAAAGTTTCTGCAATATTTTTCCATGCGGAACGTGTGCTTGAACACCACGTAAAAAACAAGATGTATGAAAAAACAAGTTTCCGTTTCTTTTATGTTGTGCGGTTTGCTGTTTACCGTTTGTCTTATCACCGCCAACATTGTTGAGCAAAAATTGATTGCTTTAGGCCACATTGAAGCCACTGCCGGCTTGCTGATTTTCCCCATTTCCTATATTGTGAACGACTTGATTGCCGAAGTTTGGGGCTATCGAAAAGCTCGTCTGATAATTTGGAGCGGATTTGCCATGAATTTTCTGGCGGTAATCATTTTCAGGTTGAGCATTGTCATTCCTCCTTCGCATAATTTTCAAAATCAGGAAGCTTTTGCGCTGATTATGGGAAATACTTTGCGCATAACGATTGCGAGCTTTGTTGCTTTTCTTGTTGGCTCGTTTCTGAATGCTTTTGTTATGAGCAGGATGAAAATTTTACAGCATGGTCGCCATTTTTCCCTTCGGGCTATTGTTTCCACCCTTGTGGGAGAAGGATGCGATTCGCTGGTGTTTTTTTCGCTGGCATTTGCCGGCGTCATCCCAACCGGCGACTTGTTTCTGTTAATGCTTACTCAGACTGCTATGAAAACAGGTTATGAAATTGTTGTTTTGCCGCTGACAAATTTTGTGGTTAACTGGATGAAGAAAAAAGAAGAAACAGACGTATTTGATTACGATATCTCCTACAGTCCGGTTAAGCTCAAAGAAATTTAATTTTCCACTTTCAGAACTTTCTGATTTGGAAATTTAGTGCGTGAAAATTGAAAATTATCGCTTAATTTTGTCATCAAAAATTTTTTTAAAAGTTAAAAGGAATTGCCAAAAATTATTATAGACAGTAACATCCCTTATATTCAGGGAGTTCTGGATCAAGTCGCAGAAGTTCGTTACTTGACGCATCAGGAAATTAATGCTGACGCTGTTCGGGATGTCGATGCTTTGATAATCCGTACCCGTACCAAATGCAATGCAAGTTTGTTATTGGGATCTAAGGTGAAATTTATTGCTTCTGCCACCATTGGTTTTGATCATATCGATGCCGAATTCTGCATGACAAACGGCATTACATGGACAAATTCTCCCGGCTGCAACGCCCTTTCCGTGGCGCAGTACATGGCGTCGGTATTTAGTTTTTTGAAATACAATTTTTTTGATTTGAGCGGGAAAACTTTAGGCGTGGTAGGCGTTGGTGCTGTAGGTTCTAAAATTGTGAATTTGGGCAACTGCTTCGGGATGACTGTGTTGCAAAATGATCCGCCTCGAGCAAGAAAGGAAGGCCCTGCTTCTTTCGTTTCGTTAGCAGAAATTTGCGAAAAATCCGATATTATAACCTTTCATACGCCTCTCAATTTGGAAGGTGAAGATAAAACCTTTCATTTGGCCGATGAAAAGTTTTTCGATATGCTGAAAAAAAAGCCGGTGATTGTGAATGCCGCTCGTGGTGAAGTAGTTTCAACGGAAGATTTGTTAAAGGCTTTTGAAGATGGAAAAATTTTGGCGACAACAATCGATTGCTGGGAAAACGAGCCCAATATAGACGGCAGATTACTCGAAAAATCGGCGCTAACCACTCCCCACATAGCCGGATATTCAGCTGAAGGAAAAGCCAATGCTGCGTCGCAATGTGTGCAGGCTGTCAGTAAATTTTTCGGACTCGGATTGGACAATTGGCAAGTAGAAAACTTACCTGCTCCTTTTGCTGTGGATTTGACTTCGGTAAATTCGCCTGAAGATTTTTTTCTGAAAACTTATCGTATTGTGGACGAGAGCAATCAATTGAAATCGGCGCCACAAGCGTTTGAATATCAACGTTCTCATTATCCTTTTCGTCGTGAGCCGGCAGCTTATCTGTCTCAGCTGAAAGAAGATTTTCAAAACAAATTGACGCTACAATTTCCTCTCTTTTTCAAATAATTTTTTACCTTTGAATGCCGGTTCGGCAGTGTAGCTTTTTGAAGAAAATCAAAAGAAAGTATTTTCTTACAAAGGAGTGGATTTTCGAGATTCTAATCCGTCTATTTTAGAGTTTTTTTTTGATTTAGCATTCATCAAATGGCTCAATTTCAATTTTTTTTGATTTGAAATTAGCATTTACATCAAGAAATTTTTTTGTTGTTTTTGCTGTTTTATACATTTTGCTATCCACATGATTTGAAAATTCTTTTTATGAAGAAACTTTTTGTTGTTCTCTCTGCCTGTTTTTTGGTGCTCAACCTGCTTGCTCAGACTCCCGTTGATAATTTCGTGCATTATCCTTTTTTGAAGAATGCCAATATTAGTCTTTTGATACGCGAAGCCGGTAAAGGGAAAGTAATTGGACGTTACAATGCCGACAAAAGTATCGTCCCTGCTTCTACGTTAAAACTGGTTACTACGGCTTCGGCGCTTGAATTGCTGTGCCCGGATTTCAGATTTCAAACGAAACTGGAAATTTCGGGCAACATAACCCATGAACATATTTTGAAGGGAAATCTGATTATCAAAGGTGGAGGCGACCCGACGCTGGGTTCGGAATTTCTGGGTGATAAGAATTTTCTCGATCAATGGGTGTTGGCCATAAAACAGGCAGGCATCGATAAAATTGAAGGCAAAATTATAGCCGATGCAAGCATTTACAACGAAGAAGGTGTCAGTCCCTTCTGGACATGGGAAGATATGGGAAATTATTATGCTCCTTCTATTTTTGGAATTTCTTATCTCGACAATACTTTTCGTTTGTTTTTACGTTCCGGATCGGCCGGGACTACACCTGTCATTATCCGTACCGCTCCCGATTTGCCGGACATGGTGATAGAAAATCATTTAAAAAGTTCAACGATTTCTTTCGACAGCGCTTATTTTTACGGGATGCCTAATTCCAATTTGCGCCGATTATATGGTGAAATTCCGGCCAGCAGGGCCGAATTTGTGGTAAAAGGCGACATTCCCAATCCGGTTTTATTGTTGGCAAAGCAATTTTCCCAAAAATTAAGCCAAAACGGTATTACAGTCAGCAATCCTCCTGTCTCCGAATTTTCAACGCCTTTTGATGGACGGGTTATTTACACCCATTTTTCTCCTCCACTGAAAGATATTATCAGGCAAACCAATGAAAAAAGCAATAATCATTATGCAGAATGTCTGTTTCGTTATTTGGGTGTACGAGAGGGTATTCCCGTTACAGGCAGAGGCGGAGTAAAAACCATACGTAATTTCTGGAAATCGAAAGGACTTCCTGTCAATCAGTTGTTTATGTACGATGGTTCAGGACTTTCACCCATGAACGCGGTTTCGGCTGAATTTTTTACCGAACTGCTGGATTACATGTATTCCAAAAGCGCTTTCAGCAACGATTTTTTCAACTCTTTACCCATTGCAGGAAAAACCGGAACACTTGTTTCATTCCTGAGTAATACGCCATTGGAAGGAAAAGTTTTTGCCAAAAGTGGAAGTATAGAAAGAGTGAAATGTTATGCCGGTTATGTAAAAAATGGTGGCAAAACCTACATTTTCGCCATTATGGTCAACAATGCGCATGGAACTTCAAAAGCTGTCGCACAAAAAATTGAAGAGTTGTTGCTGTCGGTTTTCAAATAAATTTTTTTATGTTCACAGAGAACTGTTTTTATATTTCTCAAACTGCATCGACCAATGAGTTGTGTTGGGAGTTGATGAAGGAGAGAAATATTCCGGAAGGATTTGTTGTTGTTGCGGATTTTCAGACAGCCGGAAAAGGACAGTCCGGCAATTCGTGGAAATCGGCTGCCGGAAAAAATCTGCTTTTCAGCATGGCGCTGTATCCGCTTCGTGTTCCCATTGAAGAACAGTTTGTGATTTCACAAGCGGTAAGCGTAGGTATTAAAAATATTTTGGATACAATCTCGGACGATATTACCGTGAAATGGCCCAACGATATTTACTGGAAAGAAAGAAAACTGGCCGGGATATTGATTGAAACTTCCCTTTTCAGAAACAAAATATCGAAAGCGGTTGTGGGTATAGGCTTGAATGTCAACCAAACCGAATTTCCGGGTGAAGTGCCCAATCCGATTTCTTTGAAGCAAATCACCGGTAAAAGTTTTAACCGAGAAAAACTGCTTAACAAAATCCGTGCATCTATTCTGGATGTGTACGGACAATGGATGCCCAAAAAAATCAGGAGTGCATATTTACAATCACTCTTCCGTAAAGATGGCTATCATCTTTATCAGTCGGAGACAGGAATATTTCGTGCAAAAATCAACCGTATTTATCCGGATGGAGCTTTGGAACTGGAAACCGAAAAAGGAGAAACAGCCAAATATTATTTTAAGGAAGTGAAATTCCTTTGAATGATTTTTTGGGATTTGATGGATAAGTTGGAATTTATTTCTTTCTCTCCGTGTAATTCGTATTCCAACTGCAGAATCTTTCTCCTCCACAGAGTACACAGAGAAGCACAGAGGATTTTTTTACGTGAATTCTGTGTTTTCAGTTGTGAAAGGTCTTTTTTTACCACCGAGAGCACAGAGAAACGCGGAAATTATTTTCTTTCTCCGTGTATCTATTGTTCTCAGTCGTGAAATGGTTTTTTCTCTATCGCAAAGGGTACGGAGAAGCTAAAAGAATTGAATATAATTAAAAGAAAATATAATTTAGCTGCTTCTTTTCCAAATAGCGTCACAAAATCTTGAATAACAACATGCCAATTCAATAGGACGAAATCGACTCGAAAAAAATGTTTATCCTTTTCGGCATAAGTTTTAAAAATTTAACGTTATATTTGTTATCGTTTTAGCAAATACTCCAATTCAAACGAAAACAACGGCAAATATTCTATAAAATCAATAAACACAGAAAAATTAACGGTATAAGAAAAAGGTATCAGGTAATAAAAGTAATGATTCGAGGATGACTTGGAGTTGGTACGGAGTTGATATGGAGTTGGTACGAAGATGACTTAAAATGTTTCAATATTTTTTAGCTAAAACAACCAATTGATTAAATTTTGAGAATTCATTGGCATTAAACAAGCAAGAAATAAAACAATGCATGAGCAGCAGAACATAGAATTCAAATCGCAATGGACAGACAACATTCTTAAAACAGTTTGTGCTTTTGCCAATACCAATGGAGGTACTATATACATAGGCATTGACGATAACGGCAACCCTGTTGAGCTTAAAAACATAAAGAAACTTATGGAAGATATTCCCAATAAGATAAAAAACACTATTGGGATTGTGCCTAAAGTGAATCTTGTTGAAAGAGGCGGAAAACAATTAATAGAAGTTAACATTGAAAGTTACAAATATCCAGTATCATATAAAGGCGCTTTCTACAAACGTTCAGGAAGTACCAACACCGAACTCGCCGGAACGGAATTAACCCAATTTTTACTTCAAAAATCCGGTCTCGTCTGGGATCAATCTGTTGAACCTATGGCAACGCTTGATGATATAAACCTTGACACACTGGATCATTTTAAACGACTCTCTCAAAAAAGGTTGTCATCTATTTCCACAGAGGATGACCCTGAGTTGTTACTGGAAAAATTAAATCTTCTTAGGAATGGCAAACTTAAGCGAGCAGCTATTTTACTGTTTGGGAAGAATCCACGTAAATTTTTTATAACTTCTTACTTGCAAATAGGCCGATTTATTTCGGAAAGTGAAGTGATAAGCAGCGATATCATTGATGGTAATCTTTTTGAACAGGTTGAAAAGGCTTTGGAAATTTTACGGATTAAGTATCTACAAAATAGATTTTATTATGAAGGCATTGTTCGTAAGGAAGATTTAGAAATACCAGAAGCAGTATTACGAGAAGCTATTATCAATGCATTGATTCACAGAGATTATATGATTCCTGCACAAACACAGTTGAGGGTATATGATGATAAGATATGGCTCTGGAACGCAGGCAAACTTCCGGAAGGAATAAGCATTGAACAGCTTAAAAAGCCTCATGCTTCTTATCTTCGTAATCCTTTACTTGCCGATATTTTCTATAAAGCCGGATATATTGAAAGCTGGGGAAGAGGTACGCTTAATATTATTGATTACTGCACTTCGGCCAACCTCCCGGAACCTGAAATGAGCGAGGAAATGAATGGCTTTTTACTGGTCATTCATAAATATGGCGAAGGTTCGGAGAAAATCCCAGAAACTACCCAGAAAAGTCCCAGAAAAGTCCCAGAAAAGTCCCAGAAAATTTTGAATGCTCTTAAAGAGAACCCCTTTCTTTCAAGAAAACAGCTTGCTTTGAATTTAGGAGAGAGTGAACACACTATTCAATCGCGACTACGTAAATTGCAGAAAGAAGGAATAATCAAACGCATAGGTACTGCAAAGGGCGGCCACTGGGAGGTGGTGGAATGAGAGGGAAAAATTACAGGAGTTCAAAATTTTGAACCATATATGATTAATAGAAGAAGAGATAAAAATAATTAAAGGGAAAAATGAAATATAATCCGGATAACCATCATCGTCGTTCCATCCGTTTGCAGGGATATGATTATTCCCAACCAGGATTTTATTTTATTACCCTTTGTACACAAAACCGCGAATATTTATTTGGGGAAATTTTAAATGGTGAAATACGGTTAAATGAATTTGGGAAAATAGCATACCAATGTTGGTTGGAAATACCCAATCATTTTCCCAACGTTCAATTGGATGAATTTGTGATTATGCCAAATCATATTCATGGAATAATCGAAGTGAAGGATATTGGAAATATTGAAATAGGGGTTCAAAATTTTGAACCCCAACGTTTTGAACCCCAACGAAACGAATATCAACACATTATACCGAGGTCAATTGGTTCCATTATTCGTGGATTTAAAATTGGCGTTACCAAAGGGTTGCGGCAAAACACGGATATTTACGTTGTTTGGCAGCGAAATTATTATGAATGTATTATTCGAAATGAGGTTGAATTGAATCGAATTCGGCAATATATAATCAATAATCCTAAAAAATGGAAAACAGATGAAAATTAGATTTGATATTCCTGTTATTTTTTCCACGACAGCGGGCAATAAATTATTTCTGAAGAAAAGGAAAGGCCTCCGGCAACATTTGGATAGTATTGTCATAAGAAAATACAGCATAAGCATATCAAAACTATGACTTCAACCACCAACGCCATACTACCACAAGGTTGTAAAACAACGAATAATATAGCGAGGTTAAAATTTTTGAACCCCAGTTGCCTTGTCTTTATGTTTTTATAAGAAATTGATACAAAGGAGGATAAATATGTCTAAAAATTTTATAACCAACAGCAATGCCCAAAATCTTCAAACCAGATTATCGGAATTGATAGCACAGAGTGAAGAACTAAAATTTCTTTCCGGCTTTTTTTATTTTTCCGGCATTCGCGAGCTCTATGAAGGAATGAAAGCCAATCCTGATTTCCTGCTTAAAGTGCTGGCAGGCATAAAAGTAGATGTAATCAATTCCCGGCTCGTTGAGTTGGATTATTCGGGGAACATTTCCGACGAGGAAAAGGTTGAACTTTTTTTTGAATCGCTCAGAAAATCCATAAACACCGATCATTTTGATACAAAAGATTTTTATGAACAATCGAAGTATTTCATAGGACTGATACAATCCGAAAGAATGATTATCAGGAAGACTTATGAACCGAACCATTCCAAATTATACCTTTTCAAACTTCGCAAAGAGCAGATTTCCAGAAACAAATTGTTTATTACCGGAAGCAGCAACTTAACCAAAGCGGGATTAACCACTCAAAACGAGTTCAATGTCGAGATATCCGATTATGGATTCGACGAGGCAGAAAACTACTTCGATGAACTATGGGATAAAGCCGTTTTGATAAGTGAAAAAGACGATATAAAAAGGAAACTGGTAGAAATTCTCGAGCAGGAAACTATGATTAAGGAACTGAGCCCTTATGAAGCTTATGCGCTGGTTTTGAAAAGTTATCTTGAAACTTACCAGCATAAGGACATAAGTACTGTTATTATCCAGTTGCTTGAGAAAAACAGTTATAAACGATATCAATATCAATTAGATGCCATTAAGCAAGCCGTTGCCATTATTGAAGCAAATAACGGGGTACTTGTTGCCGATGTGGTGGGACTGGGAAAAACCATTATTGCTTGCGCTGTTGCCAGACAGTTGCGGGTGCGCGGTATTGTTATCTGCCCGCCGGGCCTTATCGGCGACGAAAATAAAACCGAAGGCTGGAAGAAATATCTCGAACAATTTGAGCTTTATGACTGGGAAGTCAGATCATCGGGCGATCTGGAAAAAGCTTTCGAATACATAAAGGATAAAAACGATTTTGAGTTGGTGATTGTTGACGAGGCGCATCGCTTCAGAAATCAGGATACCAGGGACTACGAGCTGCTTAAGAATATCTGTCGGAACAGAAAGGTTATCCTGCTTACTGCCACTCCTTTCAACAATAAACCTCAGGATGTATTGTCTTTGCTTAATCTTTTCGTCGTTCCTAAAAAGTCAACCATCACACTCAATACAAATCTGGTTGATACATTCAGAGAATTCAATAAAATCTTTGAATCTCTTGCATATATAAAGAAAAATTGTTCTTCGTCCGATACGTATAAAATGAATCGGGCTATTGAGCTCTACAAAATGCTCTTCAATGAACTGACGGTTGATTTAAAGAAAGTAAAACAAAGATCCGAATTTCTTGCCAAACAAATAAGGGATGTTATAGAACCTGTTACCATAAGAAGAAATCGTCTCGATCTTCAGAAAAATCCCGATTACAGCCAGGAAGTGAAGGAGCTCTCCGAAGTCGAGAATCCAATTGAGGGTTTTTATGAATTAAGCCCCGAACAATCCCGATTTTACGACAGGGTTATCAAAGAATTTTTTGCCGACCCCAATGAAGGCGGAAAGTTTACCGGCGCAATTTATCGGCCATTTGAATATGAGGAGGGCATAGTTTACACTGAGGACGAAAAATTAGTTGTTGATAAAGAAAAGAACAGAGAACTACTTCAACAGCGCAACCTGTTCGACATCATGCGCCGGTTGATAGTGAAAAGATTCGAAAGTTCTTTCGGAGCATTCCAAAAAACCATTGAGACATTTATCAAAATCAATAATGATGTTCTGAAATTTATCGCAAAAACTGGAAATGGCAATGTTTTCAAAGGAGAATATATTCTCGATCGCGACCTGCTCGAAAATATTCTCGAACTCGATAATGATGAAATCGAAAAACATTTGGTTGAATATGAAGAACTGATTAAAAAAGGAGAATACCCCAAGAAACATAAACGTTACAAAATCGAAAACTTTAAACAGAAAGAACGATTTATAAAGGACATTCAGTCCGATATAGCGCTTTTTGAAAAAATAATTGAAGAACTCGGAAAACAGAAATTGGTTGAGAACGATCCCAAAGCTTTGAAACTCTACGAATGCGTCACAGCAGAAATTTCAAAAAAACCTTCCAAAGGAGAGCCGTCAAGAAAGATTGTGATTTTTTCGGAATATGCCGACACGGTAAAGCATCTCAAACAAAAATTCGACGAGTTCGATAAAAAACTTTCCGAAAGAACACTTGTCGTGTCCGGGTCGTTGCCACAATCAAAACTCAAGGAGATAATTGAAAATTTCGACGCTTCGGCCACCAAACAACAAAATAATTACGATGTGCTGTTGAGTACCGATAAGCTGAGTGAAGGTTTCAACCTCAACAGAGCCGGCATGGTTATCAACTACGATATTCCATGGAATCCGGTGCGCGTTATTCAGCGGCTGGGCAGAATAAACCGCATCAGCAAAAAAGTATTCGATAAGCTCTATATTATGAACTTTTTCCCTACCGAAAGGGGCGCAGAGTACGTGCGTTCCAGAGAAATTGCCCAAAACAAGATGTTTATGATTCACAATACGCTTGGCGAGGATTCGAAAATATTCGACATCGACGAGGAA
>JAAYUQ010000057.1 GCA_012517575.1 Bacteroidales bacterium
GATTAGTTGGTCAATATACTTGCTTTTATCAAGTGTGCCCACAATGATTTTAATCTCTTGTGTTTTTGCATCGTACGTTTGAGTCGGCTTTTTACCGGTAACTGCCAGAAAATCATTCTGCAAATTCTTCAAGGCAAACTGCATTGCTTCGAAATCCGCAGCATCGCTCAATATCGTAAAATTTGGTTCATTCCCCCTTATCAAACCAAAAGAATTTTCATTCGCATAGGTAGATACGAAATCGGGAGCATTTTGAGCGTTTGCACTCAAAAAACCGAAAAAAACCGCTATCAAAAACAAATATCTGTATTTCATTTATTTATAATTGTATAATCTGATTCGCTGAATTTGCCATTCGTCTGAACCTATCCGCATATGACGCCCCTGATGAGTTTGATCGCCATTGATACGTACATATTTCCAATCGTTTCCCTGATGAATGGCTACATCTGCCGATAAAATTCCTGTTGTAAAAGAGGAATCTTGAATATTTTTGAATGTACAAGTTACGCTTGTTCCGCCAATCCAAAATTCATTCGGTGATGTTTGTATGATCACGCAACCAGCCGGCGTCCATTTTTCGGCTTTAGCCCCATCATTCCAAGGAAGCGTATATACGTGAGAAACAACGATTTGATAATTTCCCATCTTTAACGTATCGGAGTCATGCTTTTTATCCAAATATACTCCGTCCGACTGACTTCTGTTTGCAAGCAGCAAATCACTCAAATCATTCAATACCTTATAACTTTTGCCGATAGCCATTGCTTCCGATTCATTCGCCGATTCAATGGAGAACGGACAAAAACCGAGCGATTTGTGTCTTCCCACGACATAAAAAACTTGAGCAGCGTTGTCCGGTTCCATCCGAATTTCAGGAACAAAAATCGGATTGTTTAATTTATCATACTTTGCAAGCCAATCCCGAAAATCACCATGATAAATATCCGGCGATAACATATCGATATGAGGCGCTGCAGCCTGCCAGATATTCATTAAATGAGGCAGCGGCCCTCCACTTGGATATTGTCCGGGACGGTAATTTGGTCTGTTCAATGCACAATTAACATACATAGGTAAGGCATAAACCGATTTTCCAGCTGCTGCCACTTTATCGGCATAAACGGCATAATTCCAAGCCATAAACAATTCATCCGTCGCCAAACTTTTTCCGAAAACGGATTCCCAATTCCCTTTTTGTTTGTATCCGTTTGAAGCCCACAAATTTTCAATCGAAGGGAGCAAATTCTTTTTATTTTTGGATAAATAACCCATTAATTCTTTAGGCACATCTGCCTGAAATGCCTTATTGGCCAAAGTGGAATAATCGCGTGCATCCGGTAGTTGCCCGATTTCATTTTCCACTTGGATCATTATGACTGTTTGTTCCTTTTCATCCATCGATTTTATATGTTTCATTAATTCACAAAAAGCCTCAATATCTGCATTTAATGCATCTTCGCAGAAAGGACTTACAATTTCGGATGGTTTGCCATTGGCATCCAAGGTGCGTGGAAACCGTTTATAATCTTCTTTGATCCATTGTGGTACATAACAAGACATGCTGTTTTTCCATGTACCAAACCAGAGCAAAACGAGGTGCAAGTCTTTTTCCCTTGCTTGATGGATCATGGCATCGACCAGTGTAAAGTCGAACTTGCTTTCCTGTGGTTCGATCAATTCCCAATAGACGGGAGCTAAAACCGTATTCAAATTCATGTCCTTTAATTTGCCCCAAATACCCTTCATCATTTCTGCATCGCTCGTAGCAGAATTACTTAATTCACCTCCTAAAACAAGGAAAGGTTTCTCTTTTACGATCAATTGAAAAACGCCATTTGTTTTTTTGATTGAAGGTATCTGATAGTGTTGAGAAAAAACATGAATAGATAAAGTCAATAACATGAAAATTGCAAAATAGCGCTTCCCTTCAAACATATCCGAAAAATAAATTGACTAAGTTATTAGTTTCAGTAAATCAGGATTTCACATGTTAAAAACTGATTGGAAAGTCAGTTCGACTTTCCAATCAGTTAATTTTTAATTATTTTATAAACAAGATTCTAATAATATATTGGCATTTTGATAAAAGACAATGTAGTATTGAGGAATTATAATATGGATGGTTTACTCCAAACATAATTTTTCCAATTACTGTAAATTGTTTTTTCTTTTAAAAAAACAAAATGTTTATAGATTAAATTTTTGCAAGCTGACGAACTTACTTAACGTCCTAATACTGCAGTTCACCAGTAAAATCGGCACTTACATCTCTTCCTGCTAAACCATCGGCAAATCCTTTGTATGCGTGTTTTCTTTTATAATCTTTATCCCACAAGCAGGGAGCATCGTTAGGCAACCAGTTGGTATGTTCATCGGCATTGTCAGAAACGCCCCACACTGTAATGCCATATTGTTGTGCGGCTGGAATAAATTTTCTGTACATATCCACAACATATTGATATAATGCTGCTTGTTGTGCAAATTCATCAGGAGTAGGAGAGGCGGTACCTATTTGAATATCAAATTCTGAAATTTTTATTAATTTGCCTGTAGCTGCCAGTTTTTGGAACATTTGGGCAATTTTTGAAGTATCGGCTGAAAGAGATAAATGCATTTGCGTACCTATTCCGTCAACTTGTGCTCCCTTGCTTTCTATGTAAGAAACATAATCGATCAGTCCATCACATTTGGCCAAAGAATTTTCCAAACCGTAATCGTTTATAAATAATTTGTCGGAAGAATTTCCATATTGACGAGCCAATTTAAATGCCGTAACTGCATAATCTTTACCTAAATAATCTTGCCAATAGAATTCATCGGAAGCTGGATTGGTTACATTCTTTCCACTGCGAAGATCTCCAGCATCGTTCATTGGTTCATTCACTACATCCCACGCTTGAACATCATTTTTATAATGACCAACCATTTGTGAAATCCAACTTTCCATTGCTTCACCAATTATTTGGGCTTTCTCTTCAGGTGTTTTATCTAAAATTATGGGACCTGCACGTCGAGCTTTTACTTTGGCATAGCGGGCTTTTACTCCCTGAGCAGCAGTTTTCTCAACAATTTTAATTTCGTCGATATAATAAGTAACATCAGGTAAATAACCCATATCAAAACTGAGCTTCACATTGGAAGTATTAGTAAGTTCTACAGAAATTAAAGTCCAAGTCCCTGCCGCAGTGGTAAAAGCTTCGCTTGCTCCACTTCCTGTCCAGTTCATCCATGGATATTCATTCCCATTTACTCCTCCGGGAAATGAAACACGCCCTTTTCCTGCTACATTTGATTTTACATAAAATGAAAATGTATAGGTTTTGGAGGCATCGAGAGCAATCTCGTCACTTTGTAACTGAAGATCCCAAGCATTTTGAGAGGTAGCGCTTGAAGTCATTTTCACCGAATAAGAACCGGAGAATTTTTCGGCGTTTGTAACTTCGATGCCGGCTCCATTATTCAGAGCAGACCATCCTGTTAAATCTCCTGTTTCAAAACCACCGTTATTAACATAATTCATTTCTACGGGAGCTGCGTCCAAATCAATTACACTGATAGAATTGATATCTACATAATAAACACCCGGAACTTTACCTAAATCAAAAGCAATTTTTATAGCATTAGCTACGGCAGTAAAGGGAACATTTGCGTTTTCTGAACTGCTCCATACTTCGTTATAGGTAATTTGAGTCCATGAAGCGGAAGTGTTAAAAAGAGCGCCCCCATTTACCCACGGATAATTATTTACCATACCGGCAAACGACATCCTACCCTGTCCGGGTGCTTCTGATCGAATCCAGAAAGAAATTTCGTAAGCATGGCCCACCACTGCAGGGATTTCAGGGCTTGCCAACTGCGTATCCCATTCATTTCCGGCTGTTGTGGTTTCAAAACGGACGGCAGGTCCGTTATTCAGTCCAGCTCCTTGAACAACGGTTATACCTGCAGCATTATTTCTGCTCCATCCGTTAAAAGAGCCATCCAATAAAGCACTTACATCAAGTTGGCTTTCACCCGGCGAAGGAATGATTTGAGGAGCTATCAAACTGTTCAAATAACTGGCATTCTGATTTTTATGCCATACCAAAGTGTGACCAAAAACACTTAAATTAGCTTCTTTTAATTTGTTGATTAAGGCATCTACTTGGGTGAAATTCAGTTGTCCGCTGGAATTGACCATTGCTCCATGTTTCATGTTATATCCTACCGTAATTTCATCGAAATTCTGATTCACTATGTTACGATAGGTCTCATTCTCCATATACGAGGTCAGATCTATTCCGATACCTAAAACCATATCAGTATAAGCTTTTAAAACATCATATCGCGAAATCTTCTCTTGTAAAGCCAATGGAAGTTCTGCTGAACTGATTTCGCCATAAGACGGATCACGTCCCCATTTCATTTTATCATCATAACATGAATTCAAGCTATTCATTACCCCTAAAAGAGTAATAAATTGTAAAAAAATGTATCTATATTTAAATATTTTAGCTTTCATAATTTTCTTCATTTAATGATTAATTTTCTTCTTCAGGGAAATCGCTATAAGTTGGTGTATTTAAAGGAACTACACGCAAATTGTCAAAATATACTTTCACGTTTGTAGCAACCGGATCAAATACGTCGGGAACGCCAATATTATGGAACCACGGACCCGATTGTTTGTAGGTGGCGTTCATCATGGAGTTTACAACATCACCAAAAGTTTTTCCCTCATAATCTTCACTAAGACTGAATGGCAAAGTAACTGTAAACCAGCAGCCGGGATTTTGGAATGGGACAACTTTTTCGTTTACATACCACGGACGATAAATCATGCAATATCTGTCGGTTCCGGAACCATCGGCCATCACCATTCTGATAACTCCCGAATTCCATACCCCTTCAACATATATATCCATCTGCACTCCACAATCGGAAGTCGAAGTGCTTGCCGGTATAACCGACAAAAGTGCAGAAGGCCAGCTGCTACTGTTTGTCCAATAACGTATATCTACGTTAGCAGCTATGGTGTCTCCATTTTTATTAAAACATTGATAACCACCTTGCGACTTAGGTCCTTCTCCACTATTCGGGATCAACTCAGTGAGGGCTGTACCGGCATCATCAATACCCGAAGCCCATGAATAATTATTTACGTTGTCAAAATCGTGAAAGACTCCATTTTTGAAATTAAAACAAGCAGGCGAATAAGCTCCACCATTAGCACCAATCACCAAAAGTGAACCACCATCGTCTGAAACTCCTTCGGGAACTGTAACTATGCAGAATTCACCTTTCTCGTTATCGGAAATAATACCATCGGTAACTACCACATTACCAGGAAAAGTAATACTTGTAATACCCTGTAAACCTGTGCCGTAAATTGTAATTTTGTCTCCGGCCTTTGGCATGGTGTGCGTAATGGAAGTAATGGTAGGAGCTGCAGATCTGATTTCAAATGGAAATACAAAAAAGTTACTGGAACTTTTCACTACTCGAATAGTATTACGAACATCTTCCGGCGCATCTATTGTAGGCACGTCTTGAGAAATGGTAATCCACATTGAATTATCAGTTACAAATACAGGATTAAAATAATTATCGTATCCATTAA